>JAODBM010000173.1 GCA_025463985.1 Acidimicrobiales bacterium | reverse complement strand
CGGCGGCACCGTGGCGCCGGGCCCGCCGCCTTGGACCACAGGGGGCGGCGGGGGCGGCGGCGCGCCGGCCACCGGACAGTTGGCGGCCGACGGCGCGCCGGGGATGCGCACGATCGCGTTGATCGCGATCTGCTCGAGGACGCTCGAGAGGCGCGCGTACCGCAGGCTCGGCGCGTTGGCCTGGCCCTTCGACACCGCGTAGCAGAGGAACTGGCTGAGCGTCGCGCCCTTGCCCGCGTCGAAGCCGCTCGTCTGGGCGATCACGTAGGAGTAGGTCGAGGGGAAGTAGGCCCGCGGGTCGGGTCCCTCGAAGTTGAGGATGAAGGTGCCGTCGCCGCGGCCCTGGGCGTAGCCGAGCGCCACGGTCACGTTGGTCTCGTCCGGTTGCGTGTAGACCCCGGCCGCGTTCTGCAGCGACGCCACCGGGAAGCCGCGCACCTTGGCGTAGCCGGCGGCGTCGTAGGTGATGGCGCTGTGGCCGGTCGACGGGTCGGCGACCACGTCGGCCACGCCGTCGGCGTACAGGGCCGGGTTGGCGCGGCCCCAGCCCTGCGGCCAGTTGGAGATGGGCTGCCCGGCGCCGAAGTCGCCGCCCACGCTGCCGGGGTCGATCCGGCGCTGCTGGGCGATGAACGCCTGCCACACGTCGGGCGCGACGGCGATGCAGAACTGCGAGAACACGTAGCTCTCGCCGGCGCCGTCGCCGCGGATGATCGGCACGATGTCGTCGGTGACCTGGGCCAGGGCCGGGTTCTGCGCGACCAGCTCGGGGTCGTTCCACTTCAGGAGGCCGCCGGTGAAGATCTTGCAGGCCGAGCGCCGCGTGAGCTTGAGGTCGTTGATCCGGTTCCCGGAGCGGTCGGTCAGGTTGTACATGAACGAGAGCCCGCCGGCGCTGACCGGGACGTAGACGAAGCAGTCGCCGAGCGCCTTGCCGGCGCAGCGCTTCGATTGCAGCTGCTGGATCTCGTTGCCCGGCTGGAAGACGATGTCGGACACGCCGTAGTCCAGGTTGCCGTCGATGAACTGCGTGCGGCCGAACGTCGAGCCCTGCGAGACGTAGTTGACGTTGAGGTTGTAGGGCGACCGGGCGGTGTCGGCCCGCCACTGGTCGATCTCGAGGGCGGCGAACCCCGAGCCACCGCCGTTGATCGGCGAACCGGCCGCGGAGGCCGGGGACATGCCGCTGGCGCTGGCCACGATCGTCGCCGCGATCAGCGCGAGGGCGAAGCGCACCACGAGCGGGGCGCGGCGGGAGGGGGCGCTCATCCGAACCGTCCGGTCACGTAGTCGAGGGTGCGCTGGTCGTCGGGCGAGTCGAACATCTTGGCGGTGGGGCCCTCCTCGACGATGCGGCCGGGCTCGCCCGACTCCTCCACGAGGAAGAACGCGCAGCGGTCCGACACCCGGGCCGCCTGCTGCATGTTGTGGGTGACGATGACGATCGTGACGTCGTCGGCGAGCGCGCCGATCGTCTCCTCGACCACCCGGGTCGAGATCGGGTCGAGCGCCGAGCACGGCTCGTCCATCAAGAGCACCTGCGGCTTCACGGCCAGGGCCCGGGCGATGCAGAGGCGCTGCTGCTGGCCGCCCGACAGGGCCATGCCACCCTCGTCGAGGCGATCGCCGACCTCGTTCCAGAGGCCGGCGCGCCGCAGCGACTCCTCGACGAGCGCGTCCTTGTCGTTGTTGGTGACGCCCGACAGGCGCAGGCCGGCCAGCACGTTCTGGCGGATCGTCATCGACGGGAACGGGTTGGGCTTCTGGAACACCATGCCGATGCGGGTGCGGACCTTGGTCGGGCTCAGCGCGCCGCTGTAGATGTCGGTGCCGTCCAGCTCGACCCCGCCGGCGATCATGGCGCCGGGGATCACCTCGTGCATCCGGTTGAGGATCCGCAGGAACGTCGACTTGCCGCAGCCGGAGGGTCCGATCAGCGCGGTGACCTTGCGCGCTTCCATCAGCAGGCTGCAGCGCTCGAGCACCTTGCGCTTGCCGAACCAGGCGCTGATGCCGATCGCCTCCAGCGTGGCGGGCGCCGTGGGCGCGCCGGGGAGCGGATCGCGGCTGATCGGGAGCTCGCTCGTGGGCTCCGCGGCGCTGACGGTGATGGTCATCGGGCTCTCCCGAGCTTCTTGCGGCTCCGGTTGGCGGCGAAGCGGGCGGTGGTGAACAGGACGAGGACGAGCAGCACGAGGACCAGGGCGCCGGTCCAGGCGCGATCGTTCTGGGCCTTGTTGGGGACGCGGATGAGCTTCCAGACGAACAGCGGCAGGTCCGACTGCGGGCCCTTGGTCGGATCGACGTTGGTGGTGTCGGCGCCGAACGCGGTGAGCAGCATCGGGGCCGTCTCACCGACGGCCCGGGCGACGCCGAGGATGGCCGCGGTGACGAGGCCGGAGAGCGCGGTGGGCACGACGACGCGCAGCACCACCCGCCACTGGGGCGCGCCGAGGGCGAGCGACGCCTCCCGGAGCGAGTCGGGGATCGTGCGCAGGATCTCCTCGGACGTGCGGGTCACGGTCGGGAGCATCAGCACCGCGAGCGCGGCCGCACCGGAGACGCCCGAGAAGCCGCGGCCGTTGTTCCACACGGTGAACACGAGCAGGCCGGCCACGATGCTCGGCAGGCCGCTCATGGCGTCGATCACGAAGCGCACGGGCTTGGCCATCCGGCCCTGGATCTCGTGGAGGTAGACGGCGGTCAGGACCGCGATGGGGACCGAGGCGACGGTCGCGAGCCCGACCTGCTCGAACGTGCCGATGATGGCGTGGCGGGCCCCGCCGCCGGAGTCGAGCGGACCGACCTTGCTGAGGTCCTGCGTGAGGAACGAGAGGCTCAGGTCCTTCGAGCCGCGCATCAGGAGGAACGTCATCATCCAGCCCAGCACGGCGACGACCACGGCCCCGATGCTCCAGATGACCACGGTCACGACGCGGTCGGCGGCCGCGAGCGGGTCGGTCTGATCGCGCACCAGGGCGAAGAACGTGGCCAGGAAGCCGAGGTACCACCAGACCGCCGTGCCGAGGATGCCGTTCCAGGCGAGCAGGGTGCGCAGGGTCATGGCGAGGGCGAGCGCGGCGACCACGGCCACGCCGACCTCGACGGCCACGTCCGCGGTCAGGATCGGTCGCTGCCGGGGCTGGTCGAGCTCGGGTGGGGCGTCGAGCCAGGCTCGAGCGTTGGCGCTGCGGGCCTCGGCGGCTCGGGGCGGGGGCGGGGGCAGCGACCCCGAGCGGGCAAAGGCCGTGGCCGGATCGAGGATGCGGAGGTGGTCGAGGACCTCGCGGTCGCTGGCGCCCTCGGTCAGGTCGATCACCGGGCGGCGGTCCGCGGTCGTGGGCCGCTGCGGGTGCGGGCTCGCCTGCCGCGCGTGGGCGATGACCAACGTGAGGACGAACGCGCCGTAGGCGACGATCCCGACGGCGACGGTGCTGTGCCAGCCGAGGGCCCGGCGCAGGACGATCGCGATGACGACGGCGACCACCATCGCCGTGCCGGTCTGAGCGAGCCGTTGCGGGGTGAGCTCACGCTGGCGCCGGCGATCGGCGGCGTGGGGCCCGGCGGCGAGGTCGCGCTTGCGGCCGCGCCCGCCGTCGGGCGTCGTGGGCGTCTTGAGGTCGGTCATCAGACGGCGCTCGTGCGGGCCACGACGCGGCAGGCCACGAAGTTGACGGCCAGCGTCATGAGGAACAGGGCGAGCCCGGCCGCCACCAGGCCGCTGCGCTCGAGGTCGCCGGCCTCGCCGAAGCGGGTCGCGATGAGCGCGGCGATCGACCCGCCGCCCTGCTCGAGGACGTGGAAGTTCGCCTTGAAGACGAGGCTCACGATCAGGGCCACCGCGATCGTCTCGCCGAGCGCCCGACCGAACCCGAGGAGCACGGCGCCCACGAGGCCGCTGCGCCCGAACGGCAGGATGACGGCGCGGATCATGCCCCAGCGGGTGCCGCCGAGCGCGAGGGCGCCCTCGCACTGCTCGCGGGGCACCTGGGCCATCACGTCGCGGGACACCGACGTGATGATCGGGACGATCATCAGCCCGACGACCACCCCGACGACCAGGCTCGACTGGGCGAGGCTGGCGCCCTGCCGCGACAGCCGCATGAACGGGAAGACCGAGAGGTGGGCGGCGAGCCACCCCGAGATCGGGATCATCTGGCGCTGCAGGGCCGCCTTGCCCCAGAGGCCGAACAGGATGCTGGGCAGCGCCGCGAGCAGGTCGATGACCGAGGTGAGGATCTGGCGCAGCCTCGGCGGCGCGTACTCGTTGATGAACAGCGCCATGCCGATCGCGAGCGGCACCGCGATCACGAGCGCGATCAGGGCGATGATGACCGTGCCGACGAGCAACCCGCCCACGCCCAGTCGGCCCAGCGACGGGTTCCAGATGTTGGTGGTGAAGAACTTCCAGTAGCCCGCGGCCCGGAACGCCGGCTGCGACTCCTTCACCAGGAAGACGAGCGCGATCACGACGATGAAGAGGCTGACCGTGGCCGCGGCCGTCGAGATGGCGCGGAACACCCGGTCGCCGGCGACGGGGCGGACGGTCGGCCGCCGCGGCACGTCCAGATCTGCGCTCACGTCCTCGAGCACGGTCACGACGACCGACCGTCGCACGGCGCGCCGAACGGCACGTGGCCGGGCGATGTCTCCCCGAGGAACGTCACCGGTCATCCTCCGGTCGCGGCTCACCGGCCACCGGGCCGCTCGCCTCGGCCACGTCGACGAGGAACCGGAACCCGACGCCGCGCACGACCGAGATCCGCCGCGTCGGGTCGACCAGCTCGAGCTTGGCCCGCAGGCGCCGCACGTGCGCGTCGAGGCCGGTGCCCGCGGTGCGGGGCAGGTGGATCAGGCGCATCATCTCCTCGCGCCGCACGGCGTCGCCGGCGTTGGACACGAGCACGTCGAGCAGGTCGAACTCCGAGCGGCTGAGCACGACCGGCACGCTGCCGACGCGCACGCTGCGGCTGGCCCGGTCGAGGACGACCGGACCTGCCTGCACGACGCCCGGGAGGTGGCCGGCGGTGCGGGCCGTGGGGAGCCGGCGCACGATGGCGCGGACCCGGGCCACGAGCTCGTGGAGGCCGACCGGCTTGCGCACGTGGGCGTCGGCACCGGCCTCGTAGCCAGCGATCGCGTCGCCGTCGTAGCGGTGGGCGCTGACGATCACGACCGAGACGCCCCGCTGCCGCAGCTCCCGGCACAGCCCGAGGCTCGGCCCGCCCGGGCCGCCCTGGTCCATGACCACGACGGTCGGCCCGAAGGCGGCCACCTCTTCGAGCACGTCGCCCCAGTGGTCGCAGGTGGCCACGACGAGCCCGCTGGCCCGGAGCGCGCCGGCGAGGCTCGAGCGCCACGGCCGGTCGTCGTCGACCAGCAGCACGCGCGCGCTCTCGTCCCCGCTGCCTCCCGCGCCCGCCCGCTGGGCACCCGTCGGCACGCGCACGCGCCGTTCCCGATCGGCCATCGTCCCCCCCGGGATCGCGTCGAGCCGCCGAAGCCCCCACCGCCCGTCCAACTGCGTCATGTCACCTTCCGTTCGTCTCACAAGGTCGCCGGCAGCAGGTGTGCTGCGGCGTGGAACGCGCCCACCGCCGCTGGGGCGAGCAGCGGGCTCACGACCAGCACGGCGCCGATGCGCCCCCAGCGGGGTCGGAGCAGTCGGATCGCCCACAGCAAGGCCCCGGCCGCCAGCACCCAGAGCCCGAGCAGCAGCACCGTCGTGTCGTCCACGGCACCGAGGCGTGCCTCGTGCGCGCGGGCCGGCGGGGCCGCGGGGTTGGCGGGCGACACGAGATCGGCGCGCACCACCAGGCGCCGGTCGAGCCGCAGGCCGGCGGCCGAGGTCACCAGCGTGAGACGGTCAGGACCCTGCTGGCCGAGGTCGACCGCGGGCGCGGCGACCGAGCCCGTCGACCGCACCCGGTACGCCGCGGTGCCCCACGGCGCCGTGACTCGGACCATGTCGCCGGCCCGCAGCCGGTCGAGGTGAGCGAAGGGTCCGCCGAACGACACGCGGTGCCCGGCGATCACCGCGTTGCCGCGGCCACCGGGATACGCGGTCCCGACGACGTGGCCCGGCCCGCGGTCGAGCTGGTCCGCAGACGCACCCTCCCGGGCCACCACGTCGATGCCCCGCGCCGGCACCTGCACGCGGCCGAGCGGCGAGCCGGCCGGTGGCGCGTCGG
>JAODBM010000200.1 GCA_025463985.1 Acidimicrobiales bacterium | reverse complement strand
CAGGTGCCGTCATCGTCGCCCGGCACCAGGCCCACGACGTCGGCCAGGAAGTCGTCGAACGCCGCCGGATCCGGCACCTCGACGCCCAGGTAGCCGAGCTGCAGATCACCCAGCATCGGGACACCCGGCCTGTTCGCCCCTGATGACGCCACCGAACGCCGCCGCGTCCGGCACCTCGACGCCCAGGTAGCCGAGCTGCAGGTCACCCAGCATCGGGACGCCCGGCCTGTTCGCCTCCGACGAGGCCCGCCCCGGCCGGGGCGCTAAAGCGGGTGCGGATCGTGCCGATGCCCTCGATCCAGCTGTCGAGGGTCTCACCCGGCTGGAGGTAGCGGGGCGGTTGCCGCGTGAAGCCGACGCCGGCGGGCGTGCCGGTGAAGATGATGTCGCCCGGCAGCAGCGGCACCACCGCCGACAGCTCGGCGACCAGCTGCGACACCCCGAAGACGAGGTCGGCGGTGCGGGCGTCCTGAACGGTCTCTCCGTCGATGCTGCAGCCGAGCGCGAGGTCGTCGGGGTCGTCGAGCTCGTCGGGCGTGACCACCCAGGGCCCGAACGGTGTGAAGCCCCGGTGCGACTTGCCCAGGCTGAACTGGCCCCCGGCGGCGAACTGCAGGGTCCGGTCGGACAGGTCCTGGCCGACGGTGAGCCCGGCCACGTGCGACCAACCGCTCGCGGCGGCCACCCGGTCGGCTCGGCGCCCGATGACGACCACCAGCTCGACCTCCCAGTCGACGGTGCCGTTGGGCAGCTCGACCTCGGCGAAGGGGCCGGTGATGCTGGCGGGGAACTTGGTGAACGTGGCCGGGACGGCGGGCACGTCCACGCCGGACTCGGCGGCGTGCGACCGGTAGTTGAGCCCGATGCCGAACACCTGCCGGGGCGCAGGCACCGGCGCTCGCAGGTCGGCCTGGTCGAACGTGGCGGGCGCTTCGGCGGTCAGGTCGAGGTCGGCGGCGAACGCCTCGAAGGCGTCCCAGCTCTCGTACACGTCTTGCGGGTCAGGGCCGAGCTCACCACCGGACGCCTCGGCGACGTCGACGCCCCGATCGTCGCTCCCCGGCACCACGATCGTCGCCCGCCCTCCGACGTTGGCAAGCCTCATGCCGGCACCTCCGTGGCGTCGGCAGCGTCCCAGGGCAGCGCGGCCGAGACCCAGTGGGTGACCGGTTCGGCCTGTTCCAAGATCCTCATGTTATCGGATGATAATATAAGGCGATGCGCAGGACAAGGGACGACATCCGCGAGCAGCTCCTCGGCGCCGCGCTCGTCGAGTTCGGCGCCAAGGGCTTCGACGGCGCATCGACCCGTTCCATCGCCCAGCGGGTCAACGCCCACCAGCCGCAGATCAACTACCACTTCGCCTCGAAGGAGGCGCTGTGGGCCGCGGCCGTCGACCACCTCTTCGCGCTGCTCGGCGACGAGCTGGCCGACCTCGCGCTGCCCGGCGGCCCCGAGGATCCCGCCCGGCTGGCGTCAGCGTTCGCCGAGGCGGTCCGGCGGTTCGTGCGCTTCGCCGCCGCCCACCCCGAGCTGAACCAGATCATGGTGCACGAGGCCACCGAGGACAGCGACCGCCTCCGCTGGATGGTCGACCGCCACGTCCGCCCCATGTACGAGGCCATACGGGCCGTGTGGCAGCGCCTGCGCGCCGCCGGCATCGGCGCACCCATCGAGCCCGCGATGGCGCACTACGTGATCGTCGGCGCCGCCTCGCTGCCGTTCGTCAACGCGCCCGAGGCGCGCCTCCTCACCGGCGCCGAGCCCACCGACCGCGCCTGGGTCGAGTCCTACGCCGACGGCCTCGTTGCCACCCTGCTCCCCGGAGCGTCGGGCCGCCCTGTCAGGTTCAGCAGTTGATGGACACCGAGGCGTAGCCGCGCGCCGGGTTGCCGGCGTTGTCCTGGACCCAGACGTCGACCCTGTTGTTCGTGCTCTGCACCGCGGTCGCGCGGTAGTCCGAACCCTCAGCCGTCGCCTGGATGTCGCAGTAGGTGATGTCCCGGCGTATGACGAGGGTGATCCTCCCGGGCGCGGTGGTCGTGCTCCCGTAGCCGGAGATCATGTCGCTCGACGAGTACACGCTGCCGAAGGAAGTGGCGTTGGCGGGCACCACGTCGGCGTAGATGGCCGGCGCGTAGTAGCCGGCGATGTCGACGGTCACGTAGGTCGGTCCGTTGAACGAGTGGATCATGACGCCGCCCGGGGCGACGTTGATCGTTGCGCCCGTCGTGTTGGACGAGGTGCCCCACTGCAGGACGGTCTGGGTGGGTTCGGTCGCGCCGGCGGCCCAGGCCCGGAGGTAGCCCGGGTGGATCGGGAAGACGGCCGAGAGGGAGGCGTCGAGCGCGGTGGCGTAGCTCGGGATGGCGGGGCAGGCGGCCAGCGGGACCGTGCGCACCTCGTTCGAGGCGAAGCGTCCCCCGCTGAGTCGGGAGTCGTACAGGCGGCAGGGCGTGGCGAGCGGGACGTACTCCCGCTTCGTGACCGTGTTGTGGGTGCCGAGCGCGCGGGCGGATGGCCCGTCCCCGGCCCGAACCCGCGGCTGGTTGCCCGGCAGGTCGGCCGGCTTGCTGCTCGGCGGCGGCGCGGACGCGGTTCGGGCCGAGCCCCACGCGTAGCCGCCGCCTCCGATCAAGAGGATCACCACGGCCAGGGGCAGGATGGTCCGCTTCATGAGACGGGCTCCTCGCTTGGGGCGCCGCGCTCACCGCGACGGGCTGGACGAAGCGTAGGACGTGTATCGAGCCGCTGCGCCGGACCACGCCGGGCCCGTGGCCAACGGTCAGGGCGCGGCGTCCTGCAGCTCGGCGAACCGGCGGCGGACGGCCTCGGGCGCGGCCGTGCGCTCGATCGCCGCCGCCAGCAGCCGCAGGACGTCGTCGTCTCGACCGAAGTCGGCGAAGTGCTCGAACGCCAGGTCGACGGCGCGGGCCACTGCACCGGACCGGCACAGCCAGTCGAGCTCGGCGCGTTGTCGTTGGCGGCGGGGCATGCCATCACGGTCTCCTGGAGCGCTGTCCGCTCGCTGGCCCGCGGCTGCATCGCCGGTATGCGCAGGGCCGTCCCGAGACGCTTCTTCCGGCGCCTCGGTACCCTCGCGCCCGTGGACGTCCTCCTCCTTGGGCCGATGGAGGTGGCCGACGACGACGGCAGCCCACTGCGGGTGCAGGGAGCGAAGCTGCGTGCGCTGCTGGCGATGCTCGCCCTCGAGTGCGGCCGGGTGGTGCCGACCGATCGCCTCATCGAGGAGCTGTGGCACGACGACCCGCCGGCCGATGTGGCGAACGCGCTGCAGGGCTTGATCTCGAAGCTGCGCAGGGCGCTCGGTTCCGCCGACATCGTCGCGATGCGGCCCCCTGGCTACGTGCTGGTGATCGACGAGGAGCAGGTCGACCTGCACCGCCTCGATCTCGGTGTCGCCGCGGCACGCGCCGCGGTCGCGAGCGGCGATCTCGAGGAGGCCGTGGCTCGTTTCGCCGACGCCGAGTCGCTGTGGCGCGGTCCGGCACTCGCGGACTTCCGCTACGACGACTTCGCCCAGGCGCATGTCGCCCGACTCGACGAGGTGCACCTCTCGCTCGTCGAGGATCGCCTCGATGCCGGGCTCGCCCTCGGCCGGCACGCGCAGGCCATCAGCGACCTCGAAGCGCTGGTGCACGGCAACCCGCTGCGCGAACGCCTGCGTGGCCAGCTGATGGTGGCGTTGTACCGCACCGGCCGACAGGCCGACGCGCTGCGCGTCTTCCAAGAAGGTCGCGGGGTGCTGGCCGACGACCTGGGCCTCGACCCCGGGCGGGACCTCCAGCGGCTCGAGACCGCCATCCTCAACCACGACCCCATGCTCCTCGCCGCCGACACCGAGACGAACGGCGCGGCAGGGACGACCCGGCGGTGCACGAACCTGAAGGCGGCCCTCAGCCCGCTCATCGGCCGCGATCGCGAGCTGGTCGAGCTCGCCGACAGGCTGGCGGACCACCGCCTGGTCACGGTGGTGGGGCCAGGCGGCGCCGGCAAGACGCGCCTCGCGACCGAGGCGGCGCGCCGCCTCGTCGACCAGCGCAAGCACGGCGTGTTCATGATCGAGCTCGCGCCGGTCGGACGCCCCGAGGCCGTGGCCGACGCCGTCGCCGCCGCGCTCGAGCTGCCCGAGAGCGACGTCGACGCGCTGGCGCGCGTGCGGCAGTACTGCCAGGGCAAGGACATGCTGCTCGTCCTCGACAACTGCGAGCACCTCGTCGAGGCCGCGGCGCGCATCGCCGAAGAGCTGCTCGGGGCGTGTGTCGACCTGCGCATCCTCGCCACCAGCCGCGAGGGGCTGCGCGTGACCGGCGAAGCGGTGTGGCCCGTCCCACCGCTGGCCGGCGCCGACGCCATCGAGCTGTTCGTCCAGCGGGCGACGTCCGCGGATCCCGGGTTCCGCGTCGACGACGCGACGCGGTCGGTCATGCACGACATCTGCATCCGGCTCGACGGCCTGCCGCTCGCCATCGAGCTCGCCGCGGCGCGCACGCGCGCCTTCTCCGTGGCGCAGATCGCCGAGCGGCTCGACGACCGGTTCCGCTTGCTGACCGGCGGCTCCCGCACCGCGATGGCCCGTCAGCAGACGCTGCGTGCCGTCGTCGACTGGAGCTACGACCTCCTGTTCGAGGACGAGCGGCGCGTCTTCGAACGGCTTTCGGTGTTCACCGGAGGGTGTCTGATCGGCGCCGCGCAGACCGTGTGCGCGGGCGACGACGTGGACGAGGCCGACGTCGAAGAGCTCATCGGCGGGCTGGTCGAGAAGTCGCTGGTGCTCGTCGACCGGTCGGGACCTGAGCCCCGCTATCGCACGCTCCAGACCCTCAGCCAGTACGGCCGGGAGCGGCTCGTCGAGCGAGGCGAGGCGGACGCCGTGTTCGGTCGGATGGCGGCGAACCTCGCCGAGCTGTGCGCCCGCAGCGGTGACGCCTTCTGGGGCGTCGAGCAACGGCAGTGGTTCATGGCCGTCGGCGCCGAGCAGGACAACATCCGCACGGCCTTCACCTGGGCGGTCGGCACGGAGGAGAAGGACCTCGCCGTCGGCATCGCCGCCGACCTCGCGCTGTACCGCTGGGTGACCGGCCAGGCGCGAGAGGGCTACCACTGGCTGGAGGCCGCCCTCGCGCTGCCGGGCGACGTGGCGCCGCTCACCAACGGCCGCGCGCTGGTCTGGCGCGCGTTCCTCGGGTACCTCGTCGGGCATCGCGACCACGTTGACGAGCAGTTCGAGGAGGGCCTCGACCTGCTCCGGGAGCACGCCGGCCCCGGCTTCGTCGCCTACGTGTACTCCTTCTACGCCCAGCTCGTCGCCGAGATGGGACGGCTCGACAAGGCGGCCGAGCTCACCGTCGTCGCGCTCGAGCAGATCGACGCGGCGCCCCACGAGCCGTGGTTGACGCCGGGCCGGACCTGGATGCGGGCCGCCCTCGCCATCCAGGAGCACGACCTCGCCGCGTTCGAGGCGCTGCTGCGGGAGGCCGGGCAGCAGTTCCGAGACGCCGGCGACCACTTCATGGGCGCCATCTGCCTCGACCTCGTCGCCGAGTTCGAGGAGCGGCGCGGCGGCTGGGACGACGCGGCCATCGCGCTGCGCCATGCGCTCGACGAGGTCGCCGGCCTGCGCATGGCCGCGTTCGAGACTGCGCTCACCACGCGGCTCGGTGTGGTGGCGCTGCAGGTGGGCGACTTTCCCAAGGCGGGGCCGCTGCTGCGGGACGGGCTGGCTCGTGCCGGCGACCTGTCCTTCGAGCCCATCCGGGCCCTGGCCCTCAACGGGCTCGCGAACCTCCTGCGCCGCCAGGGCCGGCTCGACGAAGCGGAGCGCGCCGCGCTCGAGGCGCTCGCGCTGTACGGCACTGCGTCCGACCGCACGCTCACGAGCTCGTTCTCGCGTGCGGCCGCGCGCTCGGACGTACCGGTGGGCGAGGCGGCATCGTTCTCCGTGCTGGGCTTCGTCGCCGAGGCCCGCGGCGACGCGCCGCTGGCGATCGAGCACCACAGCGCCGCCTACGAGCGGGCGTGCTCGGTGGGCCATTCGCGGGCCACGCCGCTGGCGCTCGAGGGACTCGCGGCGGCGGCCCTGCTCACGGGCGATGGCGTGGGCGCGGCCCGGCTGCTCGGCTGCGCCGACCGCCTGCGATCGGAGGGACAGGCAGCGCGCGCCCCGAGCGAGCAGGTCGACGTCGCCCGGGTGCTGGACGCGGCGGTGACCCTGCTCGGGCGCCGCGCCTTTGCGGCGGCTAACGAGCAGGGCCACGGATCGTCACCCCAGGACCTGGTCGACGTGCCGGTCACCACCTGAGCGGCTGGTCCACCCGGGTGGGCCACCCGGCTCAAGGGGCGAGGCTGAACGGCGGGTACCGGTCGGTGACCAGGGTGAAGGCGTAGCCGATGACCCGGTTGCTCCACCGGATGACGCCTTCGACGAAGGTGAAGATCCCTCGGGGGTACCGGCCGGTGAACAGGATGGCGAACCACGCCACGACCACCGCGACCACGACCGCGATGCCGAGCAGGGCCAGCACGATGTAGTGCGGGATGGCCAGGAACCACTTGACCAGGGGCAGCCCCCGGTTGAGGTCGCGGGGGACGTCGGGATAGTCGTAGTCCAGGTGCACGGACTGCTGATCGGTGGTCGACGGGTAGCGGTCGTCCATGAGGAGGAGGTAGGCCCACACCCGGTTGCTGAACCGCTGCAGCTCCAGGTTCCAGTCGAACCACCACCGCGGGTACTTCTGGCGGAACAGGATCATCAGCAGCGGGCCGAGGAACAGCAGGCCGCCTGCACCAGCCGCCACGGTCGTCGATCCGTTCCGCTGCGCCCACTGCCACGTGCCACCAGAGACCGACGCCAGCACGACGAGGATGGGGATGGCCGCGACGAGGCGGAAGGCCGTGGTGAGCCGATCGAGGGATCGATCGGGGTAGTCGACGGTGAACCGAACGGGATGGGTTTGCTCTTGCATGCTCATGTCGAGGACGGTGCCCGACGCTGCTGCCTCGAAACTGTTCTGGCGCTGACCCAGGGCGGCGGGCGGCGACAGCACCTGATCAGCGCGCTCGATCCGAGGCGGCCAGCGGGCGAGATCGTCGCGCGATCAGCGACCCGATTGAGTCAGTTTGGGCAGGGTGCTGGGTAGCCTTGAAAGCAGAAAGCGGTGTGCGAATCCACCCTCGCTGCCGCTTGACGATGCCGCCCCACCCGCCCGGGGCGGCATCGTCGCATCAGGCCACGTCTGGCCGTCGTTCGACCTCCGGTGCGTTCGGTGTCGGGCAGCGCTCCGTACAGTGCTGCCGACGACGGCGCCCAACGAAGGAAGGCTCGTGTTCGACCGGTCTGGCCCAGCCTCGTGCCGCCCCCGAGCCCGACGGCGAGATCCGGCGTGGCCGGGCCGACGGGCGGCCGTGCTCGCGGCGACGGTCGTGCTCGGGGGGCTGGGATCGGCCTGCTCCAGCAGCGCCTCGCCGCCCGCACCGATCTCGGGCCCGGGGACCACCACGGCATCCGGCACGGGCCCGCACGGCGCTCTCACCACGGCAGCACCACCGTCGACCGCGCCGCCGACCACGGCCGGCCCCGCCATGCTGCCGCTCCCGACCGCTCCCGGTCTCGCTGTCGGGCGGTCCACCAACGGGTCGTGGATCGTGGACATCGATGCCCGGACGCTGCGGTTCAACCTGATGCCGGGCCGGGTCGAACCCAAGGGGACCTTCATCCGTCCCGCGGCCATCACCCCGTTCCTGGCCCCGACCGCCGTCGCAGCCTTCAACGGCGGCTTCAAGTTCTCCGGCTCCCAAGGCGGGTTCTTCCTCGGGGGCGTCGCGGCCGTGCCGTTGGTCGACGGCGCCGCCTCCTTGGTCATCCGCAACGACGGCACCGCGACCGTCGGGCTCTGGGGTCGCGACGTGACCATGGGTCCGAACGTCGAGGCCGTGCTGCAGAACCTCCACCTGATGATCGACCGGGGCGCGCCGACCGACGTCTCGGACACCGATCGCCACGTCTGGGGCTCGACCATCAACAACGAGTCGCGGCCCGACGTCGCCCGCTCGGGCATCTGCGTCACCGCGACCGGCCGGGTCCGCTGGGTCGGCCACCCCCGCATCGGCGTCGCGTCCCTTGCTGCGGCGATGGTGGAGGCCCACTGCCTGCAGGGCATGGAGCTCGACATCAACCCGATGTGGGTGTCGTTCGCTATCTACGACCACCCCGATCCCGCCAACGGCGCGGTCCTCAAGGGCCACAACCTCTACGACGGCATGCACTTCGCGCCGGAGACCTATCTCTTGGGCAAGGACCGCAACTGGATCCTGCTCACCTCCCGCTGACCGAGGCTGGCGTACGGCGGCCCGGGGACATAGCGAGGCGTGGACCGGGTACGGCAAAAGGCGCAAAAGCCAGTGGGGCTGACCCCACGGTGACGCGGTCGAGAGGAGCCGAGGCATGCCGCAGAAGGCCTGGAGCGACAAGCGCGAACGTCAGTACGAGCACATCAAGGAGGGCCTCCGCGAGCGGGGTCGGGACGAAGACGCCGCCGAGGAGATCGCGGCCCGGACGGTGAACAAGGAGCGGGCGCGCGCCGGGGAAGCCGAACAGTCCAGCCGCACCTCGACCGAGGACATCTCGTCGGGTCGGCGCGGTGGCCTGCGCTCGCACCGCGGCCCGGGCGGGCGCACCCGCGACCAGCTGTACAACGAGGCGCGGGACAAGAACGTCAAGGGCCGGTCCAAGATGAACAAGGCCGAGCTCGAGCGTGCCGTGGGGCGCTGAGCCTCGGTTTGACGCGCTGTTCACACTTCTCAGGCACATGGGGCGGCAGGCGGTCCTACGGTTGGCCGCGCATGGGAACTCCGCGCAGCCTCCGCATGGTCGTCGCCGGGCCCGGCGACGCGCCGCCGGAAGGCATCCGGCAGTTCGTCACGATCCACGGGTACCGGCGGGCGTACGTGCGGTCCGGTTCGGGTCCCGCCGTTCTGCTGCTGCATGGCATCGGCGACAACTCCGACAGCTGGCGCGACCTCATCCCGGAGCTGGCGCGCGACCACACGGTCATCGCGCCCGACCTGCTCGGGCACGGCCGTTCGGACAAGCCCCGTGCCGACTACTCGGTGGCCGCGTACGCCAACGGCATGCGCGATCTGCTGGACGTGCTCGACGTCGACCGCGTGACGATCGTCGGCCACTCGCTGGGCGGCGGCGTCGCCGCGCAGTTCGCCTATCAGTTCCCGAATCGGTGCGAGCGCCTGGTGCTGGTCGGTTCCGGCGGCGTCGGGCGCACGGTCTCGCCGATCATGCGCCTGGTCGCGTCGCCGCTGGCCGATGTGGTCCTGCCGGTGCTCGGGCTGCCGTTCACGAGCCTGGTCGGCTCCGTCGCCGTCGAGGTGCTCAGGCGCAGCGGCCACCCGCTCGGGCGTGACGCCGACGACGTCCACCGGGTCCTGGGCGCGCTGCCCGATGGCGACTCGCGACGGGCGTTCGTCCGCACGCTGCGGTCGGTCGTCGACACCCGAGGCCAGGTCGTGACGATGCTCGATCGCTGCTACCTCGCGAAGGCGATGCCCACCCTGCTGGTGTGGGGCGCGCACGACGGCATGATCCCGATCGAGCACGCGCACCTCGCCCACGCCGCGATGCCGGGCAGCCGCCTCGAGATCTTCGAGGACGCCGCGCACTTCCCGCACCACAACGATCCCGAGCGGTTCCTCGCCGTGCTCCGCTCGTTCATGGCCGAGACCACGCCGAACGTCCACGAGCTCCGCACCTGGCGGGCCATGCTCAAGCGGGGCCGGCCGGCGGCGGACGTGATCCCGATGGCCATGGCCGACGCCGGTGACCTCGCCGAACCCGACCGCAGCGGTTCCTGACCAAACCTCGATTGCGGCGAAGTTCGTCCGATGGTTCCTTCGCCTCGAACGATGCCACCACCGGCCCGGGGCGGCAGGGACGCGCGATGTTCGGGGCACAACCGGCGAAGCGGGCGAGGCGCTTCATCTCGCTGTGCCTGCTGCTGGCGGCCACCGCCGTCCTGATCGGCGGCATCGTCAACACCTCGCGCCTGCAGACCCAGGCGAGCGGCCATCTCACCGCCACCCTGGAGCTCAGCGAGCTGCAGACCGGTGTGCTCGAGCTCGCCCGCTCGGTGCGCGGCGCGCTGCTCGACGTCCCTGAAGGCGCGTCGGCCGACGACACGCCGGCCACGATCGACCAGGCGATCGCCCACCTCCACCAGCTGCTGGACGAGGCCGGGTCGAAGCTGACGCCTTCCGAGGCGGCGCACCTGCGGGTGGCGGCGCAGCCTGAGATCGACGCGGCCAGCGACGTCGCGCGGCTGCTGCGAGGGAGGCAGACGTCCGCCGCCGGGCGGCTGATCAACCAGCGCGAAGAGCCCGCCTTCGCCATCGCGAACCGAGCGATCGGTGCTATGGCCGGCCGCAACTACGCCAACGCCGTGAAGACGCAGAACCGGGGCGATCGCAACTTCGTCCTCACGCTGGTGGCGACCGCGCTCGCCTTCGCCGCGCTGGCCGGCTCAGCCGTCGCCACCCGCTGGCGGGCCGATCGAGCGCGGTTGGCGACCGACGCGATGCGCCGCAGCGAGGCCCGCTTCCGCGCGCTCGTGCACAACGGCGGCGACGTCATCGTGGTCCTCGACGACGACGGCGTCGTGCAAGACGTCAGTGACTCGATCGAACGGGTGCTCGGTGTCCTGCCGGCCCACGTGATCGGGCGACACATGACCGACGTGGTGCACCCCGACGAGGTCGTCGGTGCTGCCGCGCTGCTCGACCGCACGCTCGCCGCCCCGAGCGGGCTCGTCGATCGCGTCGAGTGGCGCGCGCGGGACGCGACCGGCGCGTGGCGCGACCTCGAAGTCTCGATCACGCGCCTGCGCGATCAGGCGGACGCCACCGGCCTCGTCCTCAACGTGCGGGACACGACCGATCGACACCGGCTCGAGGCTGAGCTGCGCCACCGTGCGTTCCATGACTCGCTGACCGGCCTGGCGAACCGCGCCTTGCTCCACGACCGCATCGGCCAGACGCTCCTGCGCCGCCACTCGGCCGCAACCGCGCTCCTCGTGCTCGACCTCGACGGCTTCAAGCAGCTCAACGACAGCCTCGGCCATCCGGGCGGCGACTACGCGTTGACCGTGGTCGCCGATCGCCTGCGCGGCGCCGTGCGCAGCGCGGACACCGTGGCCCGTATCGGCGGCGACGAGTTCGCCGTCCTCCTCGATGACGTCTCCGACGAGGCCGAGGTCGTCGGCCTGGCCCATCGGCTGATCGCGCTGGTCAGCGAGCCGATCGCGTGGCATGAGCGCGAGATGGTGGTCGGCACGTGCATCGGCATCGCGTTCGTCGATCCGCCGGTCCGCGGCGTCGACGACCTCGTCCGCAACGCCGACACGGCGCTGTACTCCGCGAAGGCGGCGGGCCGCACGGAGCTGTGCGTCTTCGAGCCGACCATGCACGCGACCGTGTCCGCGCGCTTCGAGCTCGAGAGCGAGCTGCGGCGAGCGCTGAGCGAGCCCGGCGAGCTGATCCTGCACTACCAGCCGATCGTCGAGCTCGCCTCGCAGCGGCTCATCGGCTTCGAGGCCCTCGCCCGCTGGTGGCATCCCCGCCGCGGCCTCGTCTCGCCGATGGACTTCATCCCCGTGGCCGAGGACAGCGGCTTGATCGTCGACCTCGGCCGCACGCTTCTCGCGCAGGCCTGCACCGAAGCCGTCGGGTGGGCGGCCCGCCCCGGGTTCGAGGACCTCCAGATCGCCGTCAACCTGTCGGTGCGCCAGCTCCGCGATGCCGCGCTCGTCGACGACACCAGGTCGGTCCTCACCTCGACGGGCTTGTCGCCGGACCGGCTCATGCTCGAGATCACCGAGAGCGAGCTGATGCACGACGTCGACTTCGCCCTCGAACGGCTCGGCCAGCTCAAGCGCCTGGGTCTGCGCCTCGCGGTCGACGACTTCGGCACCGGTTACTCGTCGCTCAGCCGGTTGCGGCGGTTCCCGTTCGACACCGTGAAGATCGACCAGTCGTTCGTCGCCGGTGCCACGAGCAGCGAGGAGCTGGCCTTCCTCGGCGCGATCGTGAGCCTCGGCCACTCGCTCAACCTCGAGACCCTGGCCGAGGGGATCGAGACCGAGGCCCAGGCCACCATCTTGGAGAACCTCGGCTGCCGCCTTGGCCAGGGCTACTTCTTCGGCCACCCGATGGACGCGGCCGCTCTCGGTGTGCTGCTCGACGACCTCGCACGCCAGCGGCGCCCCCATCACGTGAGCTAGGAGCGTCGCGCACCGGCTGCGCTTGCCCCCGCAACCGATCCGCCGGGAGCACGCGGGAGACTGCGGGCGTGAGCCAACGGAGCGTGCGCCGGACGATCGTCAGCGTCACCGCGCTGCTCGCGCTCGCGGCCTGCTCGTCGGGCGGGTCGGCCGGCAGCACCTCGGCGACGACGACGGGACCCACGAGCAGCACCCGGCAGCCGCGCCCGACCACCGCCTTGCCGTCCACCTCGACATCCAGCAGCCGGCCCGGGACGACGAGCACGACCCCTCCGGCGACCACCGGCCCGGGTCCTCGCCCCGGCGCCAACGGCCTCACGATCCGCCAGGTCGCGACGGGCGCATGGGTGGTGGACGTCGACCCGCAGCACCTCCGGGTCAGCCTGATGCCCGGCCGGCTCGAGCCCGTGGGGACGTTCATCCATCCCCCGACGATCACGCCCGACCTGGCTCCGACCGTGGTCGCGGCGTTCAACGGCGGGTTCCAGTTCAAGGACGCGCAGGGCGGCTTGTTCCTCGGTGGGGTCGAGGCGGCGCCGCTGGTGGCCGGGGCCGCCTCGCTGGTGATCCGCACCGACGGCACCGCCACGATCGGCGCCTGGCAGCGTGACGTCCGCATGGCGCCCGACGTGGAGGGCGTCCTCCAGAACCTGCAGCTCATGGTCGACGCCGGCCGCCCCACTGACGTCTCCGACGCCGACGTCCACCGGTGGGGCTCGACGTTCCCCAAGGAGTCGACCCCCACCGTGCCCCGCTCGGGCGTGTGCGAGAGCGGTGACGGCCGCCTGCACTGGGTGGGTCGCCTGGCCATCGGCGCCGCGACGCTGGCCACCTCGATGGTCCAGGCCGGCTGCATGCGGGGAATGGAGCTCGACATCAACCCGCGCTGGGTCTCCTTCTCGATCTTCGACCACCCCGACCCGGTCCACCCGGCCACGCTGCAGGGCCGCAACCTCTTCGACGGCATGCGCGCCTCGCCGGATCTCTACCGCACCGGCCCCAACCGGAACTGGCTGATGCTCAGCTGGCGCTGATCGGGACCGACACCAGCGGGTAGGGCCGCCGCGCGATGGCTGAACCGTGGACGTTCGCCGGAGAGGTCGCCCACATCGGGCACGTCGGCGGGTGCGTGACCCTCCTCGAAGGCGCCTCGTTCAGCATCTCCGACCGCGCCGGCGACATGGCTGACGCTCCGTCGGCCAAAGGCCTGTACTTCTTCGACACCCGCTTCCTGTCCCGCTTCGAGCTGCGGGTGGACGGACACCCGATCGAGTGCCTCGGCGTGGACGTCAGCGAGCCGTACGCCGGCATCTTCTTCGCCCGGAGCCTTCCCGACTCCGGCGTCGCGGACAGCGGCCTCGTGGTGTTCCGGCGGCGCCTCGTGGGCCGCGGGATGCGCGAGGAGATCGAGATCCGCAACCACCTGCCTGAGACGCGCTCGGTGCTCGTGGAGCTGATCGTGGGCGCCGACTTCGCCGACCTGTTCGAGGTGAAGGAGGGCCGGGTCCGCGCCCGCGGGGCGTACTCCAGCGAGGTCGAGCCCACCCACCTGCGGTTCGGGCGACGCCACGGCGGCGGCGACCGAGCGGTCACCGCCTCGTTCACGGTCCCGGCCGACGTCTCCGACGGTTGGGCCGCCTGGCACGTCGAGCTGCCGCCACGGGAGCGCTGGCAGGTCTGCGTCGACGTGACCGGTGAGATCGACGGTCGCCCGGTGAAGCCCCGCTACCGCTGCGGCGACCCGATCGAGGCGACCAAGCCGGCGCTGCGGCTGCGCGAGTGGCGCGCCCGCGTGCCCAAGCTCGAGACCGACGACGCGGAGCTGCAGTCGGCCGTGTCCCGCAGCTACGAGGACCTGGCGGCGCTGCGGATGTTCGACCCCGACCACCCCGACCTGCCGGTCATCGCCGCCGGGGCACCCTGGTTCATGACCCTGTTCGGCAGGGACTCGCTGATCACGTCATGGATGGCGCTCATCGCCGAGCCGAACCTGGCGATCGGGGTGCTCACCACCCTGGCCCGGCTGCAGGGCGTCCGCGACGACCCCGCCAACGACGAGGAGCCCGGCAAGATCCTCCACGAGCTGCGGTTCGGGTCCAGCGGCTCGGCGTCCTTCGCCGACGCCGACCGCTACTACGGCAGCATCGACGCCACCCCGCTCTTCGTGATGCTCGCGGGCGAGCTGCTGCGCTGGGGCTACGTCGACCAGGCCCTCGCCCTGCTCCCCCACGTCGACCGCGCCATGGAGTGGCTGGCCCGCTGCCTCGAGCGAGGCGACGGCTTCGTCCGCTATCGCCGCAGCAGCGAACGGGGGCTGGCCAACCAAGGCTGGAAGGACTCGTGGGACGGCATCCGCTACGCCGACGGCCGGGTGGCCGAAGCGCCGATCGCGCTCTGCGAGGTCCAGGGCTACGCCTACGCGGCGATGCATGCCCGGGCCCGGCTGGCGCGGGCCGCCGGCGATCCGGGTGCGGCGGCCGACCATGCCGCCGAGGCGAAGGCGCTGCGCGACCGCTTCAACGACGCGTTCTGGCTGCCCGAGCGGCGCTGGTACGCGGTCGGCCTGGACGGCGCGGATCAGCCCATCGACTCGCTCGCCTCCAACTTCGGCCATTGCCTCTGGACCGGGATCGTCGACGAGGAGCGAGCGGCTGACCTGGCGCGCTGGCTGGTGAGCCCCGAGCTGTTCTCGGGCTGGGGGGTGCGCACGCTGGCCACCACGATGGGCGGCTACAACCCGGTCTCGTACCACTGCGGGTCGGTCTGGCCGCACGACACCACCATCGCCGCCGCCGGGCTCGACCGCTACGGCTTCACCGAGGAGGCCCACCTCCTCGTGCGCGGCCTGCTCGGCGTGGCCGCGGCCAGCGAGCACCGCTTGCCGGAGCTGCTGTCGGGGCTCAGCCCCGAGGACCTCGGCGTGCCCGCCGCCTACCCGACCTCGTGCGTACCGCAGGCGTGGGCGGCGGCCTCTCCCCTGCTGCTCGTGCGGACCATGCTCGGGTTCGAGGCCGACCTCGACCTCGGGCAGGTGCGGGTCGCGCCCGACCTGCCGCCGTGGCTCACCCACCTGCGGTTGGAGGGCATCCCGTTGGCGTCGGGCCCGATCACCGTCGACGTCGGCCACTCCACCGCGGTCAGCGGGCTCGGGCCGGACGTGCAGCTCAGGCGGAGCTTCGGACCACGCGGCGAGTGAGCGCGGCCCGAGGCGGCTCCTCCGCTCCGAGCACCCGCTCGTAGACCGCGAGGTGCTCCTGCACCATGCGGTCGAGGCTGAACCGGGACTCGGCCGCGGCCCGGCACGCGCGGCGGTCGAGGCGTCCGGCCGCGTGCAGCGCGGCCACGAAGCGTTCGTCGTCGCCGCACAGGAAGCCGGTGCGGCCGTGGTCGACGATCTCCGGCGCCGCGCCCCGGGGCGCGGCCACGACCGGCGTGCCGCTGGCCAGGCTCTCGATCATCACGATGCCGAACGGCTCTGGCCACTCGATCGGGTTTACGAGGCACATCGCGCCGGCGAGCAGCTCGCTCTTGGCCGACCCAGCGACCTCGCCCACGAACTGCACGCGGCCGCCCAGAAACGGCCGCACGTGATCCTCGAAGAACCGGCGCTCGAGGGGCTCGCGCATCTTGGCCGCGATGCGCAGCGGGCACCCGGCCTCGCGGGCCAGCCGCGCCGCGGTGTGGGGGCCCTTGTCCGGCGACATGCGCCCCAGGAACACGGCGTAGCCACCGTCGCCCGAGCCGAACGGGAACGCGGCCGGGTCGATCCCGTGGTGGATCACCGCGGCGATCGGCACGCCGTCGGACTTGGCCGCTTGCGACCACGAGATGGCGATGACCGCGACGTGCGCGGCGACGGCTCGGTAGATCGAGGTGGTGTGGGCGTCGAACGGCCCGTGGTTGGTGGCCACGGCCACGACTCCCGTGCGGTGGCCGGCGTACACGGGCCCCAGGATCGTGTGGTCGTGGACGATGTCGGCATGCCAGCGCGCGGCGGCGTCGTAGGCGGCCACGAGGTGGGCGAGCTCGAGCGGTGCAGTCCAGCCGGTCAGGCCGCAGGCGGTCTGGAGCAGCCAGCTGCGCTCGACCGGGCAGGTGCTGTCGCCGGTGGTGCACAGCAGGACGTCGTGTCCCCGCCGCGTCAGCCCCCGGCAGAGGCCGTCGATCACCATCTCGGTGCCGCCGTAGGCGGGCGGGGGCACGGGCACCGACGGCGGAGCGATCACGGCGATGCGCACGAGACACCTCACTTCACGTCCCCGTCGAACCGGGCGAGCCGCGCCTACCCCGGCCCGGACGCTGCAGGCAGGCCGCCGACGTCGATCACGACGACGACCCCGCCCGAAGGCGGGGCCGCCGCCGAGGCGGCTACTGCTCAACCACCCGTCGTGGAGCACGCTCGGGCTGCATCGCCCGTTCCCGCGCGCACCCGAGGCCGAAGGCATCGTGCGTTCTCGACCCATTGTGCCGTATACACCGGGGTAGGTACCGTTCGGGCGCCTTGACCGGCGATGGGCGCTCCGCGTTGACGGCGCCTACCTACCAGTAGGTAGGCTGCGTGCCGGCCCGTAGCCACTCGAGTGAGGCGACCCCCCGTGAAGCACCATGCGATCGAGCGCGGCGACGACGAACGGATCAACCGAACCGCGTCGATCCCCTTCGTGCTCGTGCACTTCCTCGTGCTGCTGTCGTTCGTCACCGGCGTCAGCCGCGCCGCGCTGATCCTGTTCCTGGCCCTGTTCTGGGGTCGGATGTTCTTCATCACCGCTGGTTACCACCGGTATTTCGCCCACCGCTCCTACAAGCTCGGTCGCGGCATGCAGTTCTTGATGGCGTTCGGAGGCAGCACCGCGGCGCAGAAGGGCCCCCTCTGGTGGGCCAGCCACCACCGCGGCCACCACCGCTACAGCGACACCGACCTCGACCTCCACTCGCCCCTCAAGGGCTTCTGGTGGAGCCACGTCGGCTGGATCCTCTGCGACAAGAACAAGGACTGGAACCCCGACGACATCCGGGACTTCAACAAGTTCCCCGAGCTCCGCTTCCTCACCAGCCACGACTGGATCGGACCGTGGCTGGTCGGCCTCGCCAGCTATGCGATCGCCGGCTGGAGCGGCCTCGTGTTCGGGTTCTTCGGCAGCACGGTGCTGCTGTGGCACGCGACGTTCCTCGTCAACTCGCTGGCGCACGTCATGGGACGCCGCCGGTATGCCACCAGCGACACCAGCCGCAACTCGGCGCTGATCGCGTTCGTCACCCTCGGCGAGGGCTGGCACAACAACCACCACTACTACCAAGCCTCGGCGCGCCAGGGCTTCTTCTGGTGGGAGTTCGACGTCAGCTACTACATCCTCAAGGGGCTTTCGCTCGTCGGGCTCGTGCACGACCTCAAGACCCCACCGGCGCGCGTCCTCGCCGCCGCCCGCGTCCGCGACGGCTCGTTCGACGAGGGCATGTTCAAGGCGCACTGGGCCCGGGCCACCCAGGCGCTGGCCAACGCTCGCTCGAGCCGCCCGCACCGCGGCGACGACCTCTCCGACGCCGATCCCGAGGTAGCCGGCCGGCGGGAGCAGCTCGACGAGCTCATCCGCGCCAACCGCACCGCGCTGCAAGAGCACGCGCAGACGGCCCTGGCGCACGCCGAAGAGCTCGCCCGGCTGTCACGCCGCCAGCAGCGCCAGGTCGGCGTCGCCGACTGATCGGGGCGGCCCACGGGTCGCCCGGGTGGTGCGCCGGGACTGTCAGACTCGGCCCGTGGATCTGCGGACACGTGACCATGAACCCGTGCCGCCCGGCGCGCTGCTCGGCCTCGTCGCGATCGATCTGGTCGTCACGATCGGCCTGGCGGGCGACATCCTGCGCCACGTCCAGAACCAGGCGCTGAACGGTCAGGACTTCCTGTCGGGCTGGCACCTCGTGCTCTACGGCGGGGTGCTCGCCGTCGGCCTCTGGCTCGGCCTCGCCGCGCTGCGGCTCGGACCCGGCGTGG
Organism: Acidimicrobiales bacterium; assembly: GCA_025463985.1. Taxonomy (GTDB): domain Bacteria; phylum Actinomycetota; class Acidimicrobiia; order Acidimicrobiales; family Iamiaceae; genus JAODBM01. The sequence goes on along the minus strand of JAODBM010000200.1, from coordinate 12,864 downwards.
TGTGGGGCGAGGCGCGCTTCGCCACGATCGGGTTCCTCACCTTGTCCTTCGGCGGCGTCGCCGACTCGGCCTGGCATGCGGCGTACGGCACCGAGGCCGCGATCGAGGCGCTGGTCAGCCCCCCGCACCTCGTGGTGTTCGTCGGGCTGTCGCTGCTGCTCCTCGCGCCGCTGCGCGCCCTGTGGGTCAGCGACCGCCGGGAGCTGGGGCCGATCGAGACGGCGTGCGTGGTGCTCCCGGTGGTGTCGGCGCTGCTGGTCGCATCGCTGTTCACCGGCTACCTCTCGCCGCTGACCGGGGGGATGGACCTCGGGTCGGGCAACATCGAGCCGCTCGTCGGCGCGTCCTACTCCGAATACGACCTGGTGCGCGGGCTCGGCATCGTGCTGTGGTCCTCGGTGCTGCTGGTCGTGCCCTGGTCGTTGGTGCTCGACCGCTTTCGCCTCTTCAGCGGCTTCGCGCTGGTCAGCATGGGCGCGCTGGGGCTGCCGCCGCTGGTAGTCGCCGGCTCGACGGCCCGCGCCAGCTTCTTCGGGTTCCTGGCCTTCGGCGTGGTGATCGAGGTGGCCGCTCGGTACCACGGCCGCCGGCCGGCCTGGCTGCGGCTGCTCGTGGGTGCGGCCGCGCCCGCCGCGCTCTGGTCGGTGTACCTGTCGGTCGTGGGCGCCGACGGGCAGCTCAGGTGGAGCCAGGCGCAGTGGGGCGGGATCATCGTCCTGTCCGCCATCTGGGGGGCGGTGGCCGCCGCGATCGCCACCCGCCAGCCGACGCCGGCGCGCCCAGCGCGGGTCGAGCCGGGCTGACCGAACCGGACCGAGCGCCTACTCGAGGCCCTTCTGCAGCTTGGCGAGGGCGTCGTCTTCGCTGACGTCGAGCGCGAAGCTCAGCTCGGACACGAGGATGCCGCGTGCCCGCTCGAGCATCGACTTCTCCGCGGTGGAGAGGCCCTTGCCCTTCTCTCGCAGCGCCAGGTTCCGCACGACCTCGGCCACCTGGTACACGTCGCCCGACTTCATCTTCTCCTGGTGGTTCTTGAACCGGCGGCTCCAGTTGGCCGGCTCGCGCACGTCGCGCTTGGCGATGAGGCGGAACAGGTCTTCCACGTCGGCCTCGCTGATCGGCGGGCGCATGCCGACGTCCTCGGCCTTGTCGGCGGGCACCGACAGCACGAGGTCGCCGTGCACCATCTCGAGGACGAGGTACTCGCGGGTCTCGCCGAGGAGCTCCCGCTTCTCCTTCTTCTTGATGATCGCCGCACCGTGGTGCGGATACACGACGCGGTCACCGACCTTGAACGACATCTCGCTCCAGAGCATGAAGGGGAAGAGAAGAACGAGCCATTCTGCCAGACCCAAGCCATCAGCAGACAGCCGACGTCCCCCGATGCCGACGGATCTAGGGTACGCGGCCATGACCGAGCACCCCACGCCGCACGAGGCCCGAGCCCTGTTGCAACAGCCGCTCGAGGAGATGATGCTCACCCAGCGGGCCGTGCGCCGGGTGCTGCCCGACCCGGTCGACGACGCCATCGTCCTGCGCTGCATCGAGCTCGCCCTGAAGGCGCCCACCGGTTCCAACGGCCAGAACTGGGAGTTCGTGGTCGTCAAGGACCCTGCGGTGAAGGCGCAGCTCGGTGCGCGCTACCGACAGGCCTGGCGCCTCTACGGCGGCGTCGGCAAGCGGCTGAAGCGCGACGACGAGGACATGCTCAAGGTGCTGCGGGCCGTGCAGTGGCAGGTCGACCACTTCGAGGAGATCCCCGTGCTGGTGGTCGCCTGCCTGAGCGGATCGCGCGTGCCGTACATGCCGGCCCCGCCGATCGGCCCCAGCTCGTACTACGGCTCGATCTACCCGAGCGTGCAGAACCTGCTCCTCGCGGCGCGGGCCGTCGGTCTCGGCGCCAGCCTCATCACGTTGCCGCTGTGGAGCAGCACGTCAGCCCGCCACATCCTGGGCCTGCCCATGTCGGTGCTCCCGGCGTGCATCGTGCCCCTCGGCTGGCCCCGCGGTCGCTACGGCCCCACCACCCGCAAGCCGGTCGGCGCCGTCGTGCACCTCGACCGCTTCGGCAACCAGCCCTGGCGCGACGCCGACGCCACCGAGCCGAGCTAACGCACGACCGGCAAGAGCACCACGGTGAACGTGAGCGGCTCGGGCGGGACCAGGTAGCGGTCCAGGACGCCGGGGCCGCACGACGCGTTGCCGAGGCCGCACTGCGCGACGTCGAGGTGCAGGAAGGTGGTCGTCCCCTCCGGGACGTCGTGCTGGTGGCCGAGCCCGGTGAGCCCGCGCGGGTCGACGTGGTGCGCGCTGACCTGCAGGGACTCGCCGTCAGGACGCAGTGCGGACAGCAGCGCGCCGCCCGGTCCCCGCGCCACCACCCAGCGCACGTCGGTGCGGTTGCCGCTCTCCTGCGGGCGCCCGTAGGGGGTCGGGATCTCGGCGATCGGTGCCTGCCACCAGCCCAGCCGCGCGCCCCGGTCGCGATCGGGATAGCACTCGTGGGGCCCTCGGCCATACCAGTGGAGGGCGTCGAACGAGGCGGGCAGCTCGGCGACGAGCCCGATGCGGGGCAGCGAGGGCACGTCCAGGTGAGGGTCGAGGGTGGTGGTGATCGCCAGCAGGCCCTCGGTCGACCACCAGATGCGCTGCGTCACGTCGATGCGACTCTCGCGAGGGTCGAGGTCGGGCGCGGCGAGCGTGGCGCGCAGGTCGATCGAACCCTCGCCGTCCAGCGAGGTGATGTCGGCGACCACCGAGTCCAGCCGATCGAGCCCCGCGGCGCGCCAGGCGCGGGCCAGCTTCTGGTCGCCGTAGAGGTTGTCGTCGTTGTCGGTCGGCGCGCGCCACAGCTCGAGGCCGACGCCCGAGCCGGCGAGGAACTCGAGGGAGCCGCGCCGCAGCGAGGTGATGCGGCCGCTGGCCTCGTCCACCTCGACGCGGAGCACCGCGCCGTCGGCGCCGCCGTCGCGCACGAGCGACCGGCGCCCGGCCAGCACGCCGGTGCGGGCCCGGGCGACCGTGGGGATGCCCGGCGGCACGATGCGCGCCAGCTCCTGCTGCGCCCACGCCACCTCGTGGCCGGCATCGGCCCAGCCGGCGCTGGCGATCAAGCGGAACGAGAGCTCGAGGAGCGCATCGTCATCGCCCGGTCGGATCGACACCTCGTCGGGCCGGTCGATCACGAGCGGCCCCCGCTCGCCGGGCTCGATGGCCGACATCGTGATGTCGCCCGAGCCGAACAGCTCGTCGTCGACCTTCACCTCCCAATGGCAGACGAGGTCCGAGAGATCGGCGTGGTCGCGCCGGTTCTCGACCTGGCAGCGCCACGGATCGGTCACGTCCGGCCAGTGCACCACCACCGGCTCGAACACCTTCTTCAGCTCGGCCAACGCCGGCTTGGGCGTGCGGTCGGGGAAGCAGAGGCCGTCGTGCGCGAACGCGCCGTCGTTGGGCTCGTCGCCGAAGTCACCGCCGTACGCCCAGTACGTGCCGCGGCCATCGGGGCGGTCGCGACGCAGGCCCTGGTCCACCCAGTCCCAGACGAACCCGCCGGCCAGGCGCCGATGGCTGCGGATCGCGTCCCAGTACTCGCCGAGGTTGCCGGTGCTGTTGCCCATCGAGTGGGCGTACTCGCACATCACGATCGGGCGTGCGTCGGGCTTGGCCGCCTCGGCCACGATGTCGGCCACGCTCGGGTACATCGGCGCGATCACGTCGACGACGGGCGCGTCGCCGGCCGGGTGGTAGTGGATCGGGCGGGTCGGATCGACGGCGCGCACCCAGGCGGCGGCGGCATCGTGCGCGGGGCCGTAGCCGCTCTCGTTGCCGAGCGACCAGGCGATCACGCTCGGGCGGTCGCGATCACGGGCCACCATGCGCTGCACCCGCGAGAGGATCTGCGGCGCGAACCGCTCGTCGGCGGCGGGCTTGCCCCACAAGCCGTGGCTCTCCACGTCGGCCTCGTCGAACTGATAGAGGCCGTAGGCGTCGCAGAGGTCGTACCAGAGGTCGTCGTTCGGGTAGTGCGACGTGCGCACCGCGTTGATGTTGTGCTGCTTCATCAGCCGTAGGTCGCGGACCATCGACTGCGGGGTCACGGCCCGCCCGCGATCGGGATCGAACTCGTGGCGGTTCACCCCCCGGATCAGCACCGGCTGCCCGTTCACGAGCAGCTGCCCGTCGACCACCTCCACGTCGCGGAAGCCGATGCGGCGCCCGTGTTGCTCGCGCTGCGTGCCGTCGGGCGCGAAGTGGGTCACGACGAGGTCGTAGAGCACCGGGCGCTCGGCGCTCCACGGCTCCGGCGCCTCGACCGAGGTCACGAAGCGCAGGGTGACGTTGGCCCTCCCGCTGGGGCGGACCGTGTCCTCCAAGGCGGCGGCGAGCACCGACTCGCCGATCGGGTCGAGCAGGTCGACCTGGACCCGCGCGCCGGCGGTCGGGTCCTCGGGACCGCCCCGCAGGTCGACCTCGACGGCGAGCTCGGCGTCGGGACCGTCGGGCGTGAAGCGGGTCGACGACCGCACGTCGGCGATGCCGACCCGCGGCGCGCGGCGCAGGTTCACGCTGCGGAAGATGCCCGAGAGCCACCACATGTCCTGGTCCTCGACGTAGGTGGCGGCCGAGAACTTGGTGACGCGCACGGCCAGGACGTTGTCGGTCGGCCGGGCCAGGTGCGAGACGTCGAACTCGGCCGGCAGGCGCGAGCCGGTCGAGTAGCCGACCTCGACGCCGTTCAACCACACCCAGCAGGCACCGTCCACGGCGTCGAACTGCAGCAGGAGCCGATCGCCCCACCAGCCGGTCGGCAGGTCGAACCGGCGGCGGTACGAGCCGGTCGGGTTGTCGTCGTCGGGAACCCGCGGCCACCCGTCGTGGGAGAACGGCCACTGCACGTTCGTGTACTGCGGCACGTCGTAGCCGACGCCGGCGAGCTGCCAGTGCGACGGCACCGCGAGCTCGTCCCAGCCGCGGTCGTCGTGCTCAGGTTGCCAGAAGTCGGCCGGGGCCGACGCCGGTGCGGGCGCCCATTGGAACCGCCACGGTCCGTCTAGGCCCATCGTGTTGTGCGCGTCGATGAGCGGCGTGTGCATCGACTCACGGTTGCGACCGATCACGGCGGGGTCGTGGATCTCCGCCGGCACGCCGGTGGCCCACGGACCGGCGCCGGGGTCGCTCATGCCTGCGTGGCGGCTGCGAACAGCGGGAGGTGGCGGCCGTCGCTGAGCGGCTCCCACGTGACCTCGACGGCCAGGCCGACCTCCACGAGCTCGGGCCGGAGGCCGACGACGTTGCTCAGCATCCGCACCCCCTCCTCGAGGTCGACGAGGGCCACGACGTACGGCTCGCGGCCGGCCATGGACGCGTTCCCCGGCTTCGGCATGACGCTGGCCGCGTACACGACGCCGCGCCCGCTGGCGGGCCGGAACTCGAGCTCGGTGCCGAGGCAACGAGGACACGCCTCGCGCGGGTAGTGGATCGGCCGTTCGCAATCCCGGCACCACTGCAGGACCAGTCGCTGCTCACGGCTCGCGTCCCAGAACGGCGCCGAGGCCGGCGCCACCGGCGGCTCGAACCGCGTCGGTGCTGGGGGGGCGTCGTCGGCGGCGCTCACGCGGTGGCCTCGGTGCCGAGGATGACCGTGGACATGGCCGACAGCACGCCGCCGCTGCCGTGCGCGAGCGCGACCTCGGCGCCGGCCACCTGCCGGGGCCCGCACTCGCCACGCAGCTGGCGGACGGCCTCGACCAGCAGGAAGATGCCGAACATCCCCGGGTGGGTGTAGGCGAGGCCCCCGCCGGTCGTGTTCGCGGGCCGGGACCCGCCGGGGCCGAGCACCCCCTCGGCGACGAACCGGCCGCCCTCGCCCTTCGGGCAGAAGCCGAGGTCCTCGAGCAGCAGCAGCACCGTGATCGTGAACGAGTCGTACAGCTCGACCACGTCGACGTCGTCGGGTCCGAGGCCGGCGGCGGCAAAGGCCAACGCGCCGGACACGACGGCACCGGTGGTGGTCAGGTCCGGCATCTGGCTGATCATGGAGTGCGTGTGGCAAGTGCCGGTGCCGAGCACGAGCGCGGGCGGCTTGCGCAGGTCGCGGGCTCGTTCGGCGCTCGTGAGCACGACCGCGCCCGCACCGTCGGTGACCAGGCAGCAGTCGAGCTTGCGCAGCGGTGACGCTTCGAGCGGCGAGGCCAGCACGTCCTCCACGCTGATCTGCTCCTGCAGGCGCGCCCGGGGGTTCATCGCTGCCCAGCGGCGTGCGTCGACCGCGATCTGGGCCATCTGCTCCGACGTCGTGCCGTACTCCGCCATGTGACGGCTCGCGGCGAGCGCGTAGGCGCCCATCGGCATGCGCAGGCCGTAGGGCATCTCCCACTCGGCTTGCGGCGTGAGCCCCGGCATCGTCTGGCGGCTCGCGAACCCCGAGCCGCCGCGCTTGAACGACGACCGCGGGGTGCCGGCGTACGCGATCACGGCGACGTCGACGAGGCCCAGCGCGATCGCGGCCGCGGCGTGCTCGACGTGCACCTCGAAGCTCGACCCGCCCGTCTGGGTCGAGTCGGTCCAACGCGGCGCGATGCCGAGGTACTCGGCCAGCCCCAGCGACGGCGCCCAGCCCGCCCACGTGCACGAGAACACGGCGTCGACGTCGCCGATCGTCAGGCCCGCGTCGTCGAGCGCCTCGCGGATCATCGCCACCTCGAGCGCCTGGACCGATCCGTCGAGCTCGCCCGTCGGCGACACCGCGTCGGCCACGCCGACGATCGCCGCCTGCCCCCGCAGGCCCTCGTGAACGGTCATCCCGTTTGGTCTACCAGCCCGACGGCGGGCCGCCCGCACGCCAGGGCCGGGCTGGCCAGCACGTCTAGGCGGGCGAACCGGCGTCGCGGAACGACGGCGCCACCTCGGCGCTGATCTGCTCCAAGGCCTCTTTGATCGCCGCCGGCGAGCCCAGCGTGAAGTCCGGCACGATCAGCTCGTCGACACCCACGGCGGCGAACTCGGCGACGACGTCGACCAGTTGCGCCGACGTGCCCCCGATGGCCGGCCGCATGGCCCGCGCCTGCTCCGCCTGCTCGGCCGCCCCCTCGCCGACGAACACGAGCGCCTGGGTCGAGCGCGTGATGGTGGCCGGGTCGCGCCCGACCTCCTCGCAGTACCGGTCGATGTTGCGGCTCTTCTTGTCGAACAGGTCGGGGGTGCTCCAGATGTTCCACTCGTCGGCGTAGCGGGCCACGATGCGCGGCATCACCCGCCTCCCGCCGCCGCCGATCAGCAGCGGGAACGGGCCGACCGGCTTGGGCTCGAGGGGCGCGTCGGCCAGCTGGTAGCGGTCGCCGGCAAAGGTCGTGCGCTGCTCGTCGCGCAAGGACGTGACCACGGCGCAGGCCTCCTCGAACCAGCGCAGCCGCTCGCCGACCCCGCCGAGGTCGATGCCGTAGGCCGCGTGCTCGTTCTCCTGCCAGCCGGCGCCGAGGCCGAGCACGAACCGGCCACCGCTGATGTGGTCGATCGTGGTCGCCATCTTGGCCAGGACCGCGGGGTGGCGGTAGGTGTTGCCGGCCACCAGCGAGCCCAGCCGCACCCGGGGCACGGCGGCGGCCAGGCCGGCCAGCGTGGCGAAGCACTCGTGCATGGGCTCCGAGACGTCCTCGCCGTTCGGCATGAAGTGGTCGGCGATCCACACGCCGTCGAAGCCCACCGCCTCGGCGTGGCTCGCGAGGTCGAGCAGCTCGTTCCACGGATGCTGGGTGGACGGCCAAAAGCTGAAGCGCATGGTCGACAGACTACGGCCGAGCTGTGACGGATCTTCCTTGCAGGACTACTGCAAGAACTTTGTTGCGAGGAGTACTGTCCAGGACGATGGCCAACGATCCGATGATCGCCACTCCCCCGGCGGAGCTGAACCCGTTCGAGCCGGGGTTCTACGCCCACCCCTACGACCAGTACGAGCGCATCCGCGCCGCCGGGCCGGTGCACCGCACGCCCTTCGGCCCCTGGTTGCTGACCCGGTGGGAGGACGTCCACGCCCTGCTCCGGCTGCCGGGCACGAGCGTCGAGGACCGCAACGCCACCGCCTCGGAGCTGACCCGGCGTCAAGCGCTCGCCGAGGCTCACCCCGAGCGCTACGAGCGCGGCAGCCGGGCCATCCTCAACATCGACCCGCCCGACCACACGCGGCTGCGCAAGCTCGTGTCGAAGGCGTTCACGCCCCGCACGATCGAGCAGCTGCGTCCACGGGTGCAGCAGATGGTCGACGACATCCTCGACGAGCTCGCCCAGCGCGACGGGCCGGTCGACCTCGTCGCCGAGCTGGCCTTCCCGCTGCCGTTCGCGGTCATCTCCGAGATGCTCGGCATGCCCGACGGCGACCGCGCGCAGCTCCGCCAGTGGTCTCACACGCTGGTCCAGATCCTCGACCCGATCCTGGCCACGACGAACATGGACGCCATCTTCGCGGCGGGCGACCAGATGAACCGGGTGGTGACCGAGGCCATCGCCTGGAAGCGCGGCCGGCCCGACGACGACCTGCTCACCGCCCTCATCCGGGCCGAGGACGGCGGCGACGTGCTCTCGGACGACGAGCTGGTCGACAACGTCGTGCTCCTCTACCTCGCCGGCCACGAGACGACCGTCAACCTCATCGGCAACGGCACGAACGCCCTGCTCCACCACCCCGACGAGCGCCGGCGGCTGGCCGCCGACCCCTCCCTCGACGCCAACGCGGTCGAAGAGCTCCTGCGCTACGACAGCCCGGTCCAGTTCTCGCGCCGCATCACGCTGCGCGACATCGAGGTCCAAGGCCAGAAGATCGAGGCCGGCGAGTTCGTGATGACGGGCCTCGGCGCCGCCAACCGGGACCCGGCCAAGTTCGGCCCCGACGCCGACCGGCTCGACCTCGACCGCCCCGACGCCCGCGAGCACGTCTCGTTCGGCAGCGGCGTGCACCACTGCCTTGGTGCCGCGCTGGCCCGGCTCGAGGGCCAGGTGGCGATCGGCTCGCTCGTCCGCCGCTTCCCCGACATCGAGGCCGCCGACGAGCCCCGCTGGAACGGCCGCATGATCCTCCGCGGCATCGACGAGCTGCCCGTCGCCCTCACCGGCTCCTGAGCGCTCGAGCGCCCCGAAGGCGCCGGTTCAGACCTTCAGGAACCAGGTGGCGGCCACGGCCGAGCTGATCACGCCGACCAGCGCGCCGGCGATGCCGATGCCGATGCTGGTCGTGAGCACGTCGTTGTTGGCGACCACGAAGTTCTGCAGCAGCTCGACCCCGTTCTGGCTGGCCAGGCGCTTCGAGAAGAAGTGGTTCAGGTAGTAGACGCCGCCCACGGCGATGCCGGCACCGATCATGCCTTGGACCAGGCCCTCGAGCATGAACGGGATGCGGATGAACCAGTTCGTGGCGCCGACCAGCTTCATCACCTCGATCTCGCGTCGACGGGCGAAGATGGCCGTCTGGATCGTGTTGAAGATCAACAGGGCCGACGCGCCGAACAAGAACACCGCGGTGACGCTGAGGCCGATGTTGAGGACGCCGGTGATGCGCTGCATGGTCTTGATCGTGTCGGTGGCGGCCTTGACCAGATAGACCCCGGGCTTGTCTTGATACAGGCGTTTGAGCGCGTCGACGGAGCGCACGTCGGTGTCCCGCGGGGTGACGCGGAACGAGGTCGGGAGGATGGACGGGTCGTCCTCGATCGGCTGCAGCAGCGTGGGCTGGTCCTTGAAGATCTTGCGGGCCTCGGCCAGCGACGCCTTCTGGTCGACGTACTTCACCCGCTTGATCGCGGGGTTGCCCTCGAGCTGCTGCTGGAGCGCGGTGCGCTGGCTCGGGCTGACGTCGGGCTGCATGAAGACGATGAACTCGATGCCGCCCTTCCACTGCAGGGTGGCGTTCGCGACGCCCTGGCGGATCAGGAAGGACGCGCCGACGAGGAAGAGCGATACCGAGACCGTCGCCACCGAGGCCAAGCCCAGCGTGATGTTGCGGGTCAGGTTGGTGGCCGTCTCGCGGACCACGTAGTTGACGTTCACTGCCATCGGGGTCTCCCTGACCTACTCGTAGACGCCGCGAGCCTGGTCACGGATGATCGCCCCGCGGTCGAGCTCGATCACACGACGGCGCATGGTGTCGACGATGCCGCGATCGTGCGTGGCCATGACCACGGTGGTGCCCGTGCGGTTGATCCGGTCGAGCAGGCGCATGATGCCGACCGACGTGGCCGGGTCGAGGTTGCCCGTCGGCTCGTCAGCCAGGAGGATCAGCGGCCGGTTCACGAAGGCCCGGGCGATCGAGACCCGCTGCTGCTCGCCGCCGGAGAGCTCGTCGGGATAGTTTTTCTGCTTCTTGGACAAGCCGACGAGCTCGAGGATGGCCGGGACCTGGGTCTTGATCACGTGCCGCGGCCGCCCGATCACCTCCAGGGCGAACGCCACGTTCTCGTAGACGGTCTTGTTGCTGAGGAGCTTGTAGTCCTGGAAGACGCAGCCGATGTTGCGGCGCAGGAACGGCACCTTCCAGCTGCTGAGCTGCCCGATGTCCTTGCCGGCCACGAAGATGTGCCCGGTGTTGGGGTCCTCCTCCTTGTTCAGGAGGCGGATCATGGTCGACTTGCCCGACCCCGAGGGGCCCACCAGGAACACGAACTCGCCCTTTTGGATGTCGCAGCTGGCGTCCCGGAGCGCCACGACGTCGCCCTTGTACACCTTGGACACGTTTTCGAGCTTGATCATGCGCGGCGAGGCCCTGGCCATGCTGGGGGACGGAGCGCGGGGGAGGTCGCAACCTGGGCCCCGACGATCGATCACGTTACCAAAGCGTCATCTGAGTTCCGTGGAGCCCCCGGCCCCCGGCGCGCCCGGCGACCACCCGACCAGCCGGGCACCGCCGCTACCGTGCGCCCCCGTGGACGCCACCGATCCCGCACCCGTGGACGTGCGCGCCGGGTGGCCGGCGGTCCGGCGCCTCGTGCTCGATCTGGCCGGCGCGGGTGCCGTGATCGGGGCCGTCGTGGGCGCCTTGGCGTGGGGGCGGCCCGGGATCGTCGGGCTGTTCGCCGGCGCCGCGCTCGGAGCGGGCGTGGCGGCACTGGCCGGGCCCCGCCGGCTGACCCTGCACATCGACGCCGACGGCGTGCGGATCGGGCGGCTGTTCGAGCGCGAGACGGTGCCGTGGGCCGAGGTGGTCGCGCTCGGGATCGAGGACGCCTGGTCCGGCCGCCGGGGGCGCAGCACGGCCTTGGGCGTGTGCCGGCGGGGGGCCGAGTGGCCGCGGCGGGTGCCGGCGCTGACCGTCCACGCCGCGGGGTTCCGGCTGGGGGGTGCGGCCCCCGACGCCGTGCTCGCCCCCCAGCGCGCCGCCATCCTCGAGCTGGTGGCCCCGTGGGCCGAGGCCCGGTCGGTGCCGCTCGTCGCGGGCGGCGTCGAGGACTGGTGGGACCGCCACCGGGTGTGACCCAGCGCCGCGTCAGCATCGATGCGCCAGACCCCCGGCCGAAGCCGGGGGTCCGGGCCGCACTGAGCCCCCGCTCCGGCTCAGCCGCCTGGCGTGAAGGCGGTCGCCAGCTTGGCGGAGCAGTCGGTGATCTGCTTGCTGATCGTCGCCGCGTTCGGGTCGCTGGCGAGGTCGGTCGCGACCTTCGTGGCGGCGGCCGCCAGGTCCTGCGACTCCTTGGTCAGGCCCGCCAGCTTGCTGGGATCCGTCCCGACGCTCTTGGCCTTGGCGACGAACGCGTCGACCGAGTCGCAGTAGGCCTTGACCTTGTCGCTCGTGGCACCGCCACCGCCGCCGGACGCGGCCGTCGTGGCCGTCGAGCCGCTAGTGGTCGCCGAGCTGGCCTTCGAGCTCTTGCTGCAACCGGCAACGGCTCCAACGGTCAGCAAACCCGCCAGTACCAGGGTGAGCGCGCGATTTTGCACGGAGTTCTCCTTGCGTTCTGCCCATCCGGTGGGTGGGTCGGAGGCAACGTACGGCCGGCCGCCACCGCGGCGAATGAGTAGCGGCCACTCAAATCTCGGGGCTGAGCGTCAGGCGTCGTCGAGCGACTGCGCCCGCTGCCAGCGCAGGTACGACTCCATGAACTCGTCGAGCGCGCCGTCCAGCACCGCGTCGACGTTGCCGGTCTCGTGCTCCGACCGCAGGTCCTTGACCATCTGATAGGGCTGCAGCACGTAGGAGCGGATCTGGCTGCCGAAGCCCACCGATCGCTGCTCGCCGCGGATGGCCGCCAGCTCATCGATGCGTTTCTGGCGCTCGAGCTCGGCCAGCTTCACCTTCAGGATCTGCATGGCCCGATCCTTGTTCTGGTGCTGGCTGCGCTCGTTCTGGCAGGACGTGACGACGCCGGTGGGCAGGTGGGTGATGCGCACGGCCGAGTCGGTCACGTTCACGTGCTGGCCGCCGGCGCCCGAGGACCGGTAGGTGTCGATGCGCAGGTCCTTGTCGTCGATCACGATGTCCGGGACGTCTTCGAGGAACGGCGTGACCTTGAGCGCGGCGAAGGCGGTCTGGCGCTTGCCCTGGGCGTTGAACGGGCTCATCCGCACCAGGCGGTGCACGCCGACCTCCGACCGCAGGTAGCCGTAGGCGGCGTCGCCCGCGACGGTGAACGAGACGTCGTCGATGCCGGCCTCGTCGCCCTCCTGGTAGTCGATGATCTCCGTCTTGTAGCCGCGCCGCTCGCACCAGCGCAGGTACATCCGGAGCAGCATCGCCGCCCAGTCTTTCGCGTCGGTTCCGCCCGCGCCCGGCTTGATGTGGACGATGGCGTTCGACTGGTCGGCGGGGCCCGAGAGCATGCGCTCGAGCTCGGCCTTGCGCAGGCGCGCGTCGACCGCCGTGGCTTGCGCCTCGGCGTCGGC
>JAODBM010000195.1 GCA_025463985.1 Acidimicrobiales bacterium | reverse complement strand
GCCCGGCCGCGGGGGCCGGGCCGGAGGGAGCCGGGCCGGCGGAGGGGCCCGCGTCGGCCCGGGGCAACGAGGCCTCGATGGGCGCGGGCGGAGGCCGCAGCAGCCACCAGCCGCCCACGACGGCCAGGGCCAGGCCCAAGGCGCCGAGGATGACGCGGCCGGGGGAGATCGCGGGGTGATCGAGCAGCTCGCTCAGCCACGAGGGCACGCGGCCCGGCGGGCACGGGCGCAGGGGCGGCTCGGGCGGCGGGGGGTGGACAGGATCGGGCACGGCAGCCCTCCAGACGCGCGGGGCGAGTCGGAGGGGAAGCCGAGGGTGCGGAGCCTACGCAGGCGGTGGGACAAGATCGAGGGGCGCGGCGCTCGCGGCGACCGGCGCGGCCCTCGGGTCATCGAGCCGTTCGGCGACCGGCGCCGTGGCGCCGTGTGGTAGGCCGTCGAGAGCATCCGCTGCCACGCCGGTGCCCACCCCGCACCGCCGCCGGGCCGTCCACTCCGCCTCGATCTCGAGCGGGATGCGCCGGTACGCCGACCAGTGCGGGTAGCCGCGAAGGCGCCAGCGCAGGTAGGCCCGGAGGTAGCGCACGACGAAGCCGGGCACACCGTGGCGGCGCCACTGCGCGACGTGCTCGAGCTCGTGGGCGATCAGCAGCGGGTCGTCGGCCGCGGACCGTCGCACGAGCACCAGCGTCCAGATCGTGGTGGCGTCGGCTCCGGGAGCCACGGGCCCACCGATCCAGAGCCACCATCCGTCCCGCCGCTCGAGGCCCACGGCGCGGTCAGAACAAGCGGGCGGTGAGCGCCTTGCGGGCAGGAGCAGTGCGCGGATCGTCGGGACCGAGCAGCTCGAGCACGTCGAGATACTGCTGGCGAGCCTCCGGGTCTTCCTTCACTCGACCGAGCAGGTCGGCGAGGCGGGCATCGGCGTCGTCGAGCGACGCGGCGTCGCCGGCCCGGGCCAGCGCGGCGACGTAGCGGATCTCGGCGGTCTCGGGCACCTTCTGCAGCTCGGCCAGCGCCGCCTGATGGTCACCCTGGTCGATCAGCAGCGTCGCCAACGCCACCGTGGCCGGCTCGTTGCCCGGCACCAGCTCGAGCGCCTGGCGGAGCGAGACCTCGTCGCCGGCGCCGATCAGCTTCGCCACCTGGCGCTCCTGCTCGGTCGGGAGCAGGCCCTGGACGAAGGCCCGGACCTTGGGCTCGGGCTGCGCGCCCACGAACTGGTCGATCACCTGCCGCTTGGAGATCGCGAACACGGCCGGGATGCCCTGCACCTTGAACATCGCCGAGAGCTTGGGGTTGTCGTCGACGTTGACCTTGGCCAGCTCGACCTCCCCGTCGGTCTCGGCCACGACCTTCTCGATGATCGGCGTGAGCGTGCGGCACGGGCCGCACCAGGGTGCCCAGAGGTCGATCACGACCGGGACCTGATCGGACCGCTCGAGGATCTCGGCTTCGAACGTGGCATCGGTGACATCGACCATGCCGACACGCTATCGGTGGGTCATGAGGCGCCCACCGGTCCGCCGCCCCGAGCGTCCGGGCCAGAGATCGGGGATGCGGCACTAGGTTGAGCCCGTGAGCGAGCGCACCCAGATCGAGGGCCTGGACGTCCCCAACGTCACGGAATGGTTCGAGAAGCACGCGGGGGCCGTCGACCCGCCGCTGGAGTTCGACCTGATCGCTGGGGGGCGCTCGAACCTCACGTTCAAGGTCAGCGACACCGCCCACCGCACCTGGGTGCTGCGGCGGCCACCGCTCGGCCACGTGCTGGCCACCGCGCACGACATGAGCCGCGAGCACACGATCATCGCCGCGCTCGGCCCCACCGACGTCCCGGTCCCGCCCACGGTCGGTCTGTGCACCGACGACGCCGTCAACGGCGCGCCCTTCTACGTCATGGATCACATCGACGGCATCGTCGTGCGCGACGCGTCCGCCGCGGAGGCGCTCAGCCCGGCGCAGCGGCGCACCGCGGGGCTGTCGGTCGCCGAGACGCTCGCCAAGATCCACGCCGTCGACCCCGATGCCGTCGGCCTGGGCGAGCTCGGGCGCAAAGAGGGCTACATCGCGCGGCAGCTCAAGCGCTGGTACGGGCAATGGGAGAGCTCCAAGACGCGCGAGCTGCCGGCCGTCGACGAGGCCCACGCCCGCCTGGCCGCCGCCATCCCGGACCAGGGCCCGGCGGCGATCGTGCACGGCGACTATCGCCTCGACAACTGCATCGTCAGCCCCGACGGTGAGGTCGTGGCCGTCCTCGACTGGGAGCTCTGCACGCTCGGCGACCCGATGGCCGACCTCGGTCTCCTGATGGTCTATTGGCCTGAGCCGGGCGACACGCTGAGCGCGATCCCCGGAACGGCCACCGCCCTCGAGGGCTTCCCGGCCCGGGCCGAGCTGGTCAGCCAGTACGAGAAGGCCAGCGGGCGCACGGTCACCGACCTCGCCTACTACGAGGCGTTCGGCTACTGGAAGCTGGCCTGCATCCTCGAAGGCGTCTACGCCCGCTACCGGGGCGGCGCGATGGGCAGCGACGCCTCCGGGTTCGAGTTCTTCTCCGAGCAGGTCCGGCTGCTGGCCGACGCCGCGCTCGAGGCCATCGACCGGGTCGGTGGCTGAGGAGGTGGGGGCCTCCTACGAGCTGCACCCGCACCGGGCGCTGCGCGCCCCGGTGCTGATCGTGGCGCTCGAAGGTTGGATCGACGCCGGCTTCGCGGCCGCCAGCGCCGCGCAGACGCTGCTGACCGAGCTCGACACCGAGCCGGTGGCCACGTTCGACGCCGACGAGCTGCTCGACCATCGGGCCCGCCGTCCGGTCCTCCACCTGGTGGGCGGGGTGAACGTGGGCCTGTCGTGGCCCGGCATCGACGTGCTGGCAGCCACCGATCTCGCCGGCCACGACGTGCTGCTGCTCGTCGGCGCCGAGCCCGATCACGCCTGGCGCGCCTTCACGCACGCGGTGGTCGACCTCGCGACCGAGCTGGGCGTGCGTCGGGTCGTGGGTCTCGGCGCGTATCCGGCCGCGACGCCGCACACGCGTGCCACGCAGCTCTCGATCACCGCCGGCACGGAGGATCTGGCTGAGGCGACGGGCCTGCTGCGGGGCACGCTCGACGTGCCGGCCGGCGTGCAGGCCGTCATCGAGCGCTGCTGCGCCGAGGCCGAGCTGCCCGCGCTGGGACTCTGGGCGCAGATCCCCCACTACGCCGCCGGGATGGCGTATCCCGGCGGCAGCCTGGCGCTCCTCCAGCAGCTCGAGCGCGTCGGCGGCCTCACGCTGCCGCTCGGCAGCCTGGTGGATGAGACGAACGAGACCCGCGATCGGCTCGACGCCATCATCGCCGGCAACGACGAGCACCGGAACATGGTGAGCGCGCTCGAGCGCGAGGTCGATGCGCAAGGCGCCTCCGGTCCGCTGCCGTCGGGCGATGAGCTGGCGGCCGAGCTCGAGCGCTACCTGCGCGACCAGGGCAGGGGCGACTAGTCCCGAGGACGTTGGCTACGGTTCGGCCATGCGCGTCGACGGTGGCATCGGATCGGACCTCGCTCGTGCGGCCATCGCCGCCAAACGCCAGGAGGCCGCCGGCTACGACGGCATCTGGGCCGCCGAGACGAACCACGATCCGTTCCTCGCCCTCACGCTCGCGGCGGAGCACACCACGGGCATCGAGATCGGCACCGGCATCGCGGTGGCGTTCGCCCGCAACCCGATGACGCTGGCGCAGACCGCGTACAACCTCAACGCGTTCGCCGAGGGCCGCTTCCTGCTCGGGCTCGGCTCGCAGATCAAGCCGCACATCACGCGGCGCTTCAGCATGGAGTGGTCGCACCCGGCGCCGCGCATGCGCGAGTTCGTCCTCGCCATGCGGGCCATCTGGGACTGCTGGACCGAGGGCACCAAGCTCGACTTCCGCGGCGACTACTACCAGCACACGCTGATGACCCCGTTCTTCAACCCGGGCAACAACTCGCACGGTGCACCCCGCGTCTTCCTGGCCGGGGTCGGCACGCTGATGACCGAGGTCGCGGGCGAGGTGGCCGACGGGTTCCTCTGCCACGGGTTCACCACCGAGTCGTACCTGCGGGAGGTCACGGTGCCGGCGCTGGAGAAGGGCCTGGCCAAGTCCGGCCGCGGCCGCGCCGACCTCCAGATCTCGTTCCCCGCCTTCGTGGTCACCGGGATGAACGAGGAGGCGATGGCCGAGGCCGCGAAGGGCGTACGGGAGCAGATCGCGTTCTACGGGTCGACCCCCGCCTACCGGGGCGTGCTCGAGCACCACGGCTGGGGCGACCTGCAGACCGAGCTCAACGCGCTCTCGAAGGAAGGCAAGTGGGCCGAGATGGGCTCGCTGATCACCGACGACATCCTCGAGACGTTCGCGGTCGTGGCCGAGCCCCAGGCGCTGGCCGGGGGCCTGCTCGGCCGCTTCGGCGACGTGGTCGACCGCATCAGCTTCTACGCGCCGTACGAGCACGACCCGGCGGCGTGGATGCCCGTCGTGGATCGCCTGCGCGTCGGCTGACGAGCCTCGCCGGCGGCGCCCTCAGGGGCTGAGGGCCTCGATGACGGCGAGGATCTCGTCGCCGTACTTCTCGAGCTTCGTGGGCCCGATGCCGTCGCACGCGGCGAGCAGCGTGGTGCTGGTGGGCCGCGCCAGAGCGATGCCGCGCAGGTGCTTGTCGTTGACCACGACGTAGGCGGGCACGCCGTCGGCCTTGCTGCGGGTGCTGCGCCAGGAGCGCAGGGCCGCCTCCGCGTCAGCGGCCACGCCCCACAGCTCGAGGGGTGGCGCCAGCGGCGCCCTGCGGCCGGCAGACTCGACCCGCTCGCCGTAGCGGACGCTGAGCGTGCCCCCGGTGGAGAGGCGGATGCGGGCGCCGCGTCCGTCGACGTCGTCGATGGTGCCCTCGTAGCCGCCGAGGACCCGCACGGAGAGACCCAGCACTGCTTCGATGCCGTCGGCCGGCGGCGCCGCCTTGCCCTTGCCCGGCTTCTTGAACAGCGGGGTGACGTCCGCACCGACGCGAGCCGGGGCCGGCGTGCGGGCCGGGCGCTCGGGGGCCACGCCGGTCAGCTCGTCGAGGAACGGTGAGCGGCGCGACCGGTCGGCGAGGAGGGCGACGCGGTGCCGGCCGCGGGTGATGGCGACGTGGAGCACGCGGCGCTCCTCCTCCTCGTCGTCGGCCAGCCGGTGCGGGACGACGCCGTCGGCCACGCCGAACACGGCGACGCGGTCCCACTCGCGGCCCTTCACGCGGTGGATCGTCGACAGCGTGACCCCAGTGGGATCGGCCTCGCGCCGGAACGCGTCGCGCAGCCAGGCCTCGAACCCGGCTGGGTCGGGGTGCAGGTCGGCGACGCCGAGGAGGCCTTCGAGGTCGTCGAGGTGGCTCGAGCCTTGGCCGCCGCCGGTGCGGTCGAGCAGGCTCATGGCCGAGCCGAGCCCGACGTCGTCGCGGACGGCCTCGAGCACCCGTCGGGTGGAGCCTCCGGTGGCGGCGTCGACCACGGCCCGCAGGTCGCCGGCCAGCCGCAGCACCTTCGGCGCGTCCTTCTCTGGCACCTGATCGGCGACCGCCTCGAGCTGCGTGATCGTCCACGACGAGCGCCGCTCGAGCCGGTCGGGGAACCATTGCGGCAGGCCGCGGGTGGGGCGCCGCAACACCTCGACGATGTCGCGGGGGTCGATGGCCTTCGGTGACCCGGCGATGCGGAGGTAGGCCAGGGCGGCGCGCATGCCGGTGCGCTCGAGCACCTCGGGGCCGAGGGCCGACGAGATGGGGACACCGGCCTCGTGCAGGGCGACGTGCGGCGCGAGCAGCAGGGAGTTGACGCGGGTCAGCACGGCGACCGTGGCGGGCTCGACGTCGTGGTCGCCGAGCCAGCCGCGCACGACGTCGACCGCGGCACCGGCGCCCCCGTCCGGCTCGTGCTCGACGACCCGCAGGGCGCCCAGGGTGGTGTCGGCGGCCGGGCCCGCCGAGATCTCCTTCACGACCCGCCGGCGGTTGTAGCCGAGCAGGGTGCGGGCCCCGACGACGACCTCGGCGGCGCACCGGTAGTTGACCGTGAGCGGGTGCGACGCCGCTCCGGGGAAGAGCCGGTCGAAGTCGATGAGGAACGCGGGGTCAGCGCCGGCGTGGCCGTAGATGCACTGATCGTCGTCGCCCACCCCGAACACGTCGAGCGCCGGCAGCGAGAGCAGCCGCAGCAGCAGGACGTGGGCCGGGGTGAGGTCTTGGAACTCGTCGACCAGCAGGTGGCGGCACTGGCGCTGCAGGCCGCGGCGGAACGGCCCGTCGCGCAGCAGGGCCTCGATGGCGCCGTAGACCTGCTCGTCGAAGTCGACCACGCCCTGCTCGGCGAGGCGGGCGCGATACGCGGGGAACAGCTCGGCCAGGCCAGGCACGTCGTCGCGAGACGCTTCGACCTCTGCCGGATCGCGAAGGCCGAGCCGGACGAGCGAGAGGCCCTCGACGTAGGGGCCGATCGGGTCGGTGTTGGCGCGCCGGGCCCGCTTGCCGGGCGCGAGGGCATCGACGAGGCGCCGTACATCGCGCTCGTCGACGACCTGTGGGGCCGACCCGCGGTGCTGCCCGAGCACCCACAAGCCCAGCGCGTTGAGCGTGCGCACCCGGGGGCGGAACGCCGTGGTGCGGGCCTCCATCTCGAGCTGTGCCTGCTTGTTGTACGCCACGGCGAGCACGGCGGACGGCTCGTAGCCGCGGTCGACGACCAGGTGGCGCAGGCGCTCGGTGAGCACGCGCGTCTTGCCCGAGCCGGCCGGCGCGACGACGCGGGCCGGGCCGGAGCCGTGGGCCACCGCGGCCAGCTGATCTGCCGCCAGCTCGGCCGTGGGTGACACCGGCTCGGGCACGACGGCCAGGGTGCCGACGTCGACCGACTCGGCGTGGACGACCGCGGCGCCGAGCTCGGCCGACGACCAGGGCCGACGGGGGCCACCGTCGATCCACGCGGGCTGGCCGTCGCCGAGCGTGAGGTCGCCGGGACCCTCAGGCGTCTCGGCCGCGGCCTCGTGCAGGCGGGCCGCCTTGCGCGCCCACCACCAGACCAGCTGACCGTTGCGGGCGTCGTAGGTGTTGGCCCAGACGAGGAAGTGCAGGCGGTCGCCGAACGGCTCCGCATCGGGGTCGAGCCGCCACGGCTCGTCGAGGATCTCCGCCGGTTCGCGGAAGCGGGCGGGGTCGACCGCCAGCTCGACGACCACGGGCTCGCGCTGCGCCCACGCCTGGTGCAGGCGCTCGACCGTGGGCGCGGGGCGCGCGAGCGCCTCGTCGTCGATGGTGACGACCGGCGCGGCGATCCAGGGCGCCGGGATGGCTCCGCCGGCGTCGATCACCACGCTGCGACCCAGGGCCGCCGGTCCGGGGACGGGCACGTTCCCCAAGCTACGTCGGGGGTGGGACAACCGATCCACCTGCTCGCGGCGCGCCTGGATCCTCCGCCGGTCGTCGCCCGCGAGCGGCAGAGGTCGGGTCGGCCGGCCGCCGGCGGGTCAGTGGCCGGCGGCCGCGGCGTCGGCGGGTCAGTGGCCGGCTGCCGCGGCGTCGGC
>JAODBM010000180.1 GCA_025463985.1 Acidimicrobiales bacterium | reverse complement strand
CCGGGCGGGACCAGCAGGCCCGCGTCGCCGACCACCTCCGGCAGGGACGTGGACCGGGCCGCGACGACCGGACAGCCATGGCCGAACGCCTCGAGGACCGGCGCGCCGAAGCCCTCGAAGCGCGAGGGGCACGCCAGCACGGATGCGCTGTCGAACAGGGCGTCGAGGTCGGCACGCGGGATCCGACCGGTCCGGTGCACGCGCGCGGTCAGGCCGAGCTCGCCGGTCAGCCGGCGGAGGCGCTCCTCCTCCTGGGCGGGGGCGCCGGTGAGCACAAGGTCGACGTCAGGGCGGTCCGTCGCGATGCGCGCGAACGCCCGCAGGAGGGTTTCGTGATCCTTGTGCGGATAGGTCATGGCCGGATACAGCACGAACCGGTCGCCGATCCCGAGGCGGCGCCGGACGCTGGCCTGCACCTCGGGCGAGGTCGGCCGCGGCGGCTCGATGCCGTGCGGCACGGTCGCCACGCGTCCAGCGGGCACGTGCAGCAGCTCCACGACCTGCTGCCCGACGTGGTCGCTGGGGGTGGCGACCATCCGCGCTCGGCGCGCCGACCGCGGCAGCAGGGCGCCCAGCCAGGTCCGCTTGAGGCGCGAGAAGTTCTCGGGCCGCACGAGCGGCTGCAGGTCGTGGATGGTGAGCACGGCGGGGTGGGACCGCACCGCCGGGCCGGGCGGGATCACGCCGCCCGCGTGGTGCAGCAGGTCGATGCGGCGACGGCGCGCCTGCGTCGGCAGCCACGTGCTCTCCGCGGCGACTCGCAGCGGCCGCATCCGGCCGTCGAGCGTCAACGACACGGTCGGGAAGCTGGCCGCGAGGTCCGGGTGGCTGGCGATGAACGGCTCGAGCACGAACAGCGTGACGTGGAGGTCGGCGGGGGGGTCCACGGCGAGGCCGCGCAGCAGGCGGGTGGTGTACTCCTCGCTGCCGCCGACGACCCCCGGCACCAGCCACAGCAGGTTGACGCCCACCCGCAGCGGCCGGCCGCCCGCGTCGGGGCTCATGGCGCGACCTCGGCGTACGCGGCGGCGACGAGCTCGGCCGTGCGGTCCCACGTGAACGTCGCGGCCCGGGCCCGGCCGCGGGTGCCGAGGTCATCGGCCAGCGCGGGATCGTCCAGCAGCCGCCGCAGCGCGGCCGTGACGGTGGTGGTGTCTCGCGGGTCGACGAGCAGGGCCGCGTCGCCCGCGACCTCCTCGGTGGCCGTCCCCTGCGAGGTGACGACGGGGGTGCCCTGCGCCATCGCCTCGAGGACCGGGAGGCCGAAGCCCTCCCGCAGGCTGGGGTAGCACAGCGCGGCCGCGCCGGCGTACAGCGGGCCGAGGTCGCCCGCGGCGACGAACCCGAGGCGACGGGCGCGTCGGCCGAGCGGGCGGAGGCGGGCGTCGAGGTCTTCGTTCCAGCCGTCGGGGCCGGCGAGCACGAGGTCGACGTCGGCGTCACCGAGGGCCCGGAAGGCGTCGACGACCACGCCGAGGTTCTTGCGGGGTTCGGCGGTGCCGACGAACAGCACGTATGGGCGGTCGAGCGCCCGAGCCGTGCGCACTCGCGCCACGTCTTCCTCGGAGGCGACGACGGTGTCGTGGCCGAGCGGCACCAGCCGCAGGCGTTCGGCCGCGAAGCCGGCGACCCGGCAGTCGTCGAGCGTGGCCTGCGAGGAGCAGAGCACGAGGTCGGCATCGCGCTTGGCGAGCTCGGTCCCGCGCCGGAAGAAGCGGTTGCCGTGGCGGGTGGCCTGGGTGGCGTCGGCGAGGAAGGCCAGGTCGTGCACGGTCACCACGAGCGGCCCGCGCTTGGGCGGCAGGGCCACGGCCGTGGCGTGGACCACGTCGACCGGCCCGCTGGCCCGCTGCACCGCCGGCCAGCGCAGCCCGTGCCAGGCCTCGTAGAGCGCGAGCCGGGGCAGCGGGAGGTGCGTGATCTGGATCGGCGGGGCGAGCTCGGCGGGCAGGGGTCCGGGGTGCCGGGCGGCCACACCCACGAGGTCGAGGTCGTCGCGCCGGGCCAGCGCCCGCACCATGCCGAGCGCGGCGGTCGCCGTGCCCCCCGGGACCCGGTGCCAGAGCTGCTCGAGGGTGATCGCGACGCGGCGCCGTGTCGTCATGCGCCCACAGTCTGGCCCCACGGCCACGACGGGCGAGGACGGTGGCGGCCGGTGTGGGGGCGTCATCGGTCCGCGGCGCCGGGCACGAGGACTTGTCGGGTCGGCGGCCCTCGGTACGCTCGACGCTCATGACTGAGTTCTGGCCGGAGCGGCGCGTCATCGTGACCGGCGGCAGCGGGTTTCTCGGCTCGGCGGTCGTGGCCCGGTTGCGAGCCGCCGGGGCGGCCGACGTCGTGGTGCCCCGCAGCGCGGACGTCGACCTGCGCGACCGGACAGCCACCGCGGCGCTGATCGCCGACCTGCGGCCCGACCTCGTGATCCACCTGGCGGCCCGGGTCGGGGGCATCGGCTACAACCAGGTCCACCCGGCCGAGCTCTACCTCGACAACCTGCTCATGGGCACCTACGTGCTGGAGGAGTCCCGCCTCCACGACGTGCCCAAGACCGTGATGGTCGGCACCGTCTGCTCGTATCCGAAGGAGCCACCGGTGCCGTTCCGCGAGGAGTCGCTGTGGGGCGGCTACCCCGAGGAGACCAACGCGCCGTACGGCATCGCCAAGCTGGCCCAGCTCGTGCAGGCCCAGACGAACCGCGAGCAGTACGGGCAGGACGTCATCTACCTGATCCCCACGAACCTCTACGGCCCGGGCGACAAGTTCAACTCGGCGGTGAGCCACGTGATCCCCGCGCTGATCAAGAAGTGCGTGGACGCCAAGGAGCGCGGCGACGACCACGTCGAGCTGTGGGGCACGGGCTCGGCCAGCCGCGAGTTCCTCTACGTCGACGACGCCGCCGCCGGCATCCTTGCCGCCGCCGAGCGCTACGACGGCGGCGAGCCGGTCAACCTCGGCGCCGACCACGAGATGCCCATCAAGGAGCTGATCGGCCACGTGGCCACCGCCACCGGCTTCGGCGGCGAGATCCGCTGGGATGCGACCAAGCCCGACGGCCAGCCCCGCCGCCGCGTGGACGCCACCCGCGCCCGGGAGCTGTTCGGCTTCGCGGCCAGCACCGACTTCGCGGCCGGGCTGCAGCGCACGGTCGACTGGTTCCTCGCGCACCGCGACGAGGCCGAGGCCCGCGCCGACTGAGGAGGGCGCCGGAGCCGGCGTCCCGCTACCGGCCGAGCACCTGACGGAAGTACGCGGCGGTGCGCTCGATGCCCTCGCGGAGCTGGACCTGCGGCTCCCAGCCGAGGACCGAGCGGGCCAGGGTGATGTCGGGCTTGCGCTGGGTCGGGTCGTCGACCGGCAGCGGCTCGGTGATGAGCGACGACCTGGATCCGGTGACCTCGAGCACGACGTCCGCGAGCTCTCGCATCGTGAACTCGTTGGTGTTGCCGATGTTGACCGGGCCGACATGGTCGGAGTCGAGCAGCGCGAGCAGCCCCCGCACCTCGTCGTCGATGTAGCAGAAGGAGCGGGACTGGCTGCCGTCGCCGTAGATCGTGAGCGGCTTGCCCTCGAGCGCCTGCACGATGAAGTTCGACACGACCCGGCCGTCGGCCGGTCGCATGCGCGGGCCGTAGGTGTTGAAGATCCGCACGATGCGCACGTCGAGCCCGTGGTAGCGGTGGTACGCCATCGTCATGGCCTCGGCGAAGCGCTTGGCCTCGTCGTAGACGCCCCGCGGGCCCACCGGGTTGACGTGACCCCAGTACGTCTCGGACTGGGGGTGCTCCTCGGGATCGCCGTACACCTCGCTGGTCGAGGCCAGGAAGTAGCGGGCGCCCTTGTCCTTGGCGAGCCCCAGCGTGTTGTGCGTGCCGAGGCTGCCCACCTTGAGGGTCTGGATGGGCCACTCGAGGTAGTCCTTGGGCGACGCGGGGCTGGCGAAGTGCAGCACGGCGTCGACGTCGCCCTCGACCCAGGTGTGGGTGGAGACGTCGTGCTCGACGTAGGTGAACCCGGGGTCCGAGACGAGGTGCTCAACGTTGGACTGCGAGCCCGTGATCAGGTTGTCGATGCAGACGACCTGGTCACCCCGGGCGAGGAGCTGCTCACAGAGGTGCGAGCCCAGGAAGCCGGCACCGCCGGTGACGACGACACGACCCACGTCAGGCCCGCCCGATGCCGGCGTACTCGAAGCCACGTCGCACCAGCGCGGTGCGGCCGACGAGGTTGCGGGCGTCGACCACGCGCTTGGCCGCCATCTCCTCGCCGACCTTGTCGAAGTCGAGCCACTTGAACTCGTCCCACTCGGTGAGGATGGCCAGCACCTCGGCCCCGGAGCAGGCGGCGTAGGGGTCGGTCGCGACCTCGATGCCGGCGAGCAGCGGGTGCGCGTCAGACGCCACGGCCGGGTCGTACGCCCGCACCAGCGCACCCCGCTCGCGGAGGCGCCCGATGATCTCGAGCGACGGCGAGTCCCGGAGGTCGTCGGTGCGGGCCTTGAAGGTCAGGCCCCACACGGCCACGATCTTGCCGTCGACCGAGCCGCCGGCCATCCGCGTGATCTTCTCGGTGACCCTCGCGAACTGCTCCTCGTTGACGGTGATGACGCCCTTGAGCAGGTCGAAGTCGTAGCCGGCGTTCTCGGCGATGCGCACGAGCGCCCGCGAGTCCTTCGGGAAGCAGGATCCACCCCAGCCCGGGCCCGGGCGCAGGAAGGCGTTGCCGATGCGCTTGTCGTAGCCCATGCCGAGCACGACGTCGTTGACGTCGGCGCCCACCGCCTCGCACACCGCGGCGATGGCGTTGACGTAGCTGATCTTGGTGGCCAGGAAGGCGTTGCTCGCGTACTTGATGGTCTCGGCCGAGGCCGGGTCGGTGACCTGCAGCGGGGCGGCCAGCCCGAGGTAGAGGCCGGCGACGCGGATCGCCGCACCCTGATCTTCGGCGCCGATCACGACGCGGTCGGGGTTCAGGAAGTCGAACACGGCCGAGCCCTCGCGCAGGAACTCCGGGTTCGAGACCACGAACACGTCGCTGCGCCCGAGCGCCCGCTCGACCACGCGGGTGGAGCCGACCGGGACGGTCGACTTGTTGATCACGATGGCCTCGGGCCGCAGGTGCGGACCGATCTCCTCGGCGGCGGACTGGATGTAGGAGAGGTCGGCCGAGCCGTCGTCGCCCTGGGGCGTCGGAACGCAGAGGTAGACGAACTCGACGTCGCCCACGACCTGCTTGGCACCCAGCACGAACCGCAGCTGGCCGGAGCTGAGCCCCTCCTGCACGAGCTCGTCGAGGCCGGCCTCGAGGATGGGGACGTCGCCGCGCGACAGCCGCTCGATCTTGACCGGGTCGATGTCGGCGCAGACGACCGTGTGGCCGAGATGGGCCAGGCAGGCACCGGTGGTGAGCCCGACGTATCCGGTGCCGATGATGGCGATCTCGCTACCCACGCGTTGTTCCTTCTCTCTGCATCGGTTGAAGTCCAGCCCGTCGTGCGGCCGACGCTGCGTCCACTGCGGCGCCCGAGCTCGGGGGGACGGGCTCGCAGGTCACGCAACCGTAGTGCGGCGCCGCCCGGCCCAGCCCACGCTCGCAGGACGGAGCCAACCGGGCGTGACGGCGGTGCCATCGCTCCGCCGGCGAACGCGCGGCCTCACGGTGGACGGGGCTGGGCGCGCCGCTCGTCGATGGGCAGGCGGGCGAGGCGGGGCTCCCACCAGTCGCGGTGGTCGCGGTACCAGGCCACGGTGCGGGCCAGACCCTCGTCGAAGGCGACCTGGGGCGCCCAGCCGAGCTCGGCCTCCGTGGCGCTGCTGTCGAGCAGGTAGCGCCGGTCGTGGCCCGGACGATCGGGGATCCGCTCGACGAGCGAGCGGGGCTGCCCCGCCGCGTCGAGCACGGCCGCCGCGATCTCCGCCACCGAGCGCTCGACGCCGCTGCCCACGTGATACGTCCGGCCCGCCTCGCCCTCGAGCACGACGGCGGCGAGCGCGGCCACGTGATCGTCCACGTGGATCCACTCCCGTCGATGGTCCGACGACGCGTACACGGGCAGGGGCTCGCCCCGCAGCGCACGCACCGCGAACAGCGGCACCGCCTTCTCGGGGAACTGGCGGGGGCCGTAGGTGTTGGCGCCGCAGCTGATGGTCACGGCCATGCCGTAGGTCTGGTGGTAGGCCCGCACGAGGTGGTCAGCACCGGCCTTCGAGGCGCTGTAGGGCGTGTTGGGCCGGTAGGGGGCCTCAGGCGAGAACCGGCTGGGGTCGTCGAGCGCGAGGTCGCCGTACACCTCGCAGGTCGACACGTGGTGGAAGCGCTCGACGCCGGCGCGGCGCGCCGCGTCCAGCACGCCGAACGTGCCGAGCAGGTTCGTGTGGACGAACCGCGTCGGGTCGACCACCGCAAGGCTGTTGTGCGACTCGGCCGCCAGGTGCACGACCGCCTCGATGTCGTGGTCGCGCATCGTCGCCTGCATGAGGTCGGTGTCGGCGACGTCGCCCGGCACGAGGGTGACCTGGGGGCCGAGCTCGGCGAGCGCCGCGGGGTCGGCCGCGTAGGTGAGCAGGTCGACAACCACGACGTGGTCGGCCGGGTGCGCGGCCACCCAGTGCTGCACCAGGTGCGAACCGATGAACCCGGCGCCGCCGGTCACCAGGAGGCGCACGTCAGCCCCCGACGTCGGGCTCGACCGTCAAGTGCAGTCGACGCCGGGAGGCGTCTGCGGCACGAACGGGTTCGCCGTGGTGGGCGGTGTCGAGCCGGCGGGCCGCGCGGTGCTCGCGGTCTGCGGCGGTGCGGTCGTGGTAGTGGTCGAGATCGGCACCTGGTCGGCGGGCTTGGGCTGGGGCAGCACGCCGGTGAAGTCCGTGGAGGTGATCACGGTGACCATCTGGACCGCGGTGGACTCCTCCAGCTTCACCGCGGACGCCAGGTAGCGGGCCACGAGCCGAGCTTGCAGCTGCTGCCCGGCCGGGTAGCGCACCACCGTCTGCGGACCGGGTGAGCCGGGGTCGGGACCCGGGGCGGTGGTCTGGAAGCCAGCGGCGCCGAGGGCGAGCGTGACGTCGCTGGCCTGGTTGCGGAGCCCGGACCCGTTGAGGACCTGCACCCGCACGACGCCCGGCGTGATGTTGTCGCCGGGGTTGGTGCCCGCGCCCTGGAACAGTGCGAGCACCAGGCGGTTGTGCGGCGTGTCCACCAGGTCGAGCACCTGCGCGCCGCCGCGCACCACACCCTGGACGTCGAGCGTGTCGGTCTTGAGGGTGTCGGGGTTGAAGGACCGGTAGCGCTGGCCGAGCGCGATCAGGTCCTTGGGCTTGAGGGTCTCGTCGAGCTGCACGTTGCGGCTTGCGGTGTCGACGAGGCCCTTCAGCGTGAACGGATCGCGAGCGCCCCGGGAGATCGCCTTGCTGATCACCTTGCGGATGAAGTCCTGCTGGCGCTTGATGCGGGTCAGGTCGCTGTCGGGGTCGTTGTGCCAGCCCCCGTCGATGAAGGCTTGGTAGTGGCGGGAGCGGGCGAAGTTGAGCGCCATGTCCTTGTCGAGCGTGACGCACCCCGGGGTGTCGACCGCGAGGCCCGAGTTCCGGTCGCGCACCGGCGTGGCGAAGTACATCTTGACGCCGCCGAGCAGGCCCACCAGCCCCTTGAAGCCGGCGAAGTTGATCTGCACGTAGTGGTTGATGTCGACCTGGAAGTTCTTCTTGATCGTCTCGACGAGCAACCGCTGCCCGGCCCCGGGGTCGAGCGGGTTGTCGCTGTTGCCGAGGTTGATGGCGGCGTTGATGCGCTGTGAGCCCTTGCCGGGGATGTCGACCCAGAGGTCGCGGGGGAACGACAGGATCGAGGCCTGGGCCGACGCCGGGTCGATACGCAGGACCATGATCGTGTCCGAGCGGATGCCGGCCACCGAGGTGTCGCGGCCGTTGCGGACCGGGTCGTTCGCGGCGAGGCCGACATCGCTGTCGGTGCCGACGATGAGGTAGTTCTGCGGCTGGCTCGGCGGGAGGTTGCCGGCGCCAGCCAGCGTGTCGCCGAGCCGGACCCGAGACGTCTCGCTGAGCCGCTTGTTCGCGAAACCGATCAGGGTGGCGCCGAGGAGCGCGACGCACACCATGCCGAGGTTGAACGTGATGAGGAGGCGCTGGGGCCACGTGCGTCGGAGGCGCGGGCCCGTATGGCGCTTCGACATGGCGGCGAATCTACCAGCGGGGCGCGAACGCCCAGCCGTCGGCTCCGGCCCAGAGGGCGAGCCACCAGGCGGGCGCCGAGGCAGGCTCAGACCGGCAAGCCGAGATCGCGGGCGATGATCATCCGCTGCACCTCGCTGGTGCCCTCACCGATCTCGAGGATCTTTGCGTCTCGGTAGTGGCGCGCCACCGGCGTCTCGTCCATGAACCCGTAGCCCCCGAAGACCTGGGTGGCCTCGCGGGTGGCCGTGACCGCGGCCTCCGTGGCGTAGAGCTTGGCCATGGCCGCCTCCCGCTTGAACGGCCGACCCTGGTCCTTGAGCCAGGCCGCCTTGTAGGTGAGGGTGCGGGCCGTCTCGGCCATCACCGCGAGATCGGAGCACTTGAACGCGACCGCTTGATACGAGCCGATGGGCTTGCCGAACGCGTTGCGATCCTTCGCGTACTGGACCGACTGCTCGAGGCAGGCCTGGATCACGCCGACCGCGAGCGCCGCGATCGCCACCCGTCCGTCGTCGAGGATGGCGAGGAACCCGGCGAAGCCGCGGCCGCGCTCGCCCAGCAGGTTGGCCTCGGGCACGCGGCAGTCGCTGAACGTGAGGCCGTGCGTGTCCGAGGCGTGCCAGCCCATCTTCCGGTACGGCGGCTGGACCTCGAAGCCGGGGGTGCCCGACGGCACGATGATCGTGCTGATCTCGGGCTTGCCGCCGGAGCCGGGGGCGTCAGTGCGGGCGGTGATGGTGACCAGCGACGTGATGTCGGTGCCCGAGTTGGTGATGAAGGCCTTCTCGCCGTCGATCACCCACTCGCCGCTGCTCGCGTCGAGCACGGCCCGCGTGCGCGTCCCACCGGCGTCGCTGCCCGCCTCGGGCTCGGTGAGACCGAAGCCGCCGAGGGTCTTGCCCGCGCAGAGGTCGGGCAGCCACCGCTGCTTCTGCTCCTCGGTGCCGAACTGGTAGATCGGGTTGGCGCCGAGCCCGACGCCGGCCTCGAGGGTGATGGCCATCGACTGGTCGACGCGGCCGAGCTCTTCGATCGCCACGCACAGCGTGGTGAAGTCGCTGCCGCTGCCGCCGTACTCCTCGGGGAACGGCAGCCCGAACAGGCCGAGCTCACCCATCGCCAGCACGACGTCGGTCGGGAACGAGTGGTCGCGGTCCCAGGCCTCGGCATGGGGCGCGATCGCGGACACGGCGAAGTCGCGCACGACCTTGCGGAACTGCTCTTGCTCGTCGCTCAAGTCGAAGTCCATCGGGGTGAATCGTAGAACCTGTTGTGTCCCGCCCGGACGGCCGCGCTCCGGCTCGTACGCTCGCAGGGTGCCGACTCCCGTCGCCGGTCCTCCGCTCGCCGTGGTGGGCGACCGGCTGCTCACGGGGCTGGTCGACGTCACCAGCGACGTGCGGGCGCTCGACTCGCACGGGATGTGGGCGGTGGTGCTGCCGTTCACCGGCCCCGCGGTGTGCGCGCGCTTCGAGACGGTCGCGCCGGCCCGCGCCTGGAGCGGGCGACCGTGGCCGGGCATCGACGTGGATCGCTGGACGACGAGCCTGGACGAGGCCGCGTTCCGGTCGGGGGTGTCGCGCATCCGCGACGCCATCGCCGCCGGCGACGTGTACCAGGTGAACCTCACCCGCCGGCTCAGCGCGCCGCTCCCCGCCCACGCGGACGTGGCCGCGCTGGGTGCCGCGCTCGCGGAGGGCAACCCGGCGCCGTTCAGTGCGGTCGTGCGCTTGCCCCAGCACGGCATCCACCTGGCGTCGGCGTCGCCCGAGCGGTTCCTGTCTCGCGACGGGCGGCGCGTCTGGTCGTCGCCGATCAAGGGGACGGCGGCCACCGCCGAGGGGTTCCTGGCCAAGGACCGGGCCGAGAACGTGATGATCGTCGACCTCGTGCGCAACGACCTCGGCCGGGTCTGCGAGTGGGGGTCGGTCACGGTGCCCGCGCTGTGCGCGGTCGAGCAGCACCCGGGGCTCGTGCACCTCGTCTCGACGGTCGAAGGCCAGCTCCGGCCCGGCTGCGGGTGGGCCGATGCCATCGACGCCACGTTCCCGCCGGGATCGGTCACGGGCGCGCCGAAGGTCGCCGCCCTCGAGCACATCGCGCGGCTCGAACCGATCGAGCGCGGCGTGTACTGCGGCGCGATCGGCTGGGTCGACGCCGACCGCCAGCTCGGCGCGCTCAACGTTGCCATCCGCACGTTCTGGTTCGAGGATGACCACGTGCACTTCGGCACCGGCGGTGGCATCACGTGGGACTCGACGCCGGCGGGCGAGTGGGAGGAGACCGAGCTGAAGGCCAGGCGCCTGCTCGGGGTGGTCGCAGGCAGACTGTTGCCGTCATGACCGAGGCCTCCCCGACCACCTGGCTCTGGATCGACGGGAAGGTGCAGCCTGCCGGTGACGCGCTGGTCGCCGCGCTCGACCACGGCATCACCGTCGGCGACGGGGTGTTCGAGACGCTCAAGGTGGTCGGCTCGGAGCCGTTCGCCATGCGCCGCCACCTCGCGCGGCTGCGCCGGTCGGCGGACGTGATGGCGCTCGCGGTGCCCTGGAGCGACGACGAGCTGCGCACCGCAGCCAGCGAGGTCATCGCGGCGGCACGAGCGGACGCCGGTGCCGGCCGCCTGCGCATCACCGTGACCGGTGGCCCCGGGCCCCTCGGGTCCGACCGGGGCGCGGCCCCGCCGACGCTGCTGGTGGCCGCCGGGCCGGCGACGCCGTGGCGCGACGAGACCGAGGTGGCCATCGTCGACTGGGTGCGCAACGAGCGCAGCGCGGTGGCCGGAGCGAAGACCACGTCCTACGCCGAGAACGTCGTGGCGCTGGCCCGGGCCCACGCGCTCGGTGCCGGCGAGGCGATCATGGCCAACACGGTGGGCGCGCTGTGCGAGGGCACGGGCTCCAACGTGTTCCTCGTCGCCGACGGCGAGCTGGCCACACCGACCCTGTCGACCGGCTGCCTCGCGGGCATCACGCGGGAACTGGTCTGCGAGCTCGTCGAGGTGGTCGAGCGAGACGACCTCACCCTCGACCACCTGCGCCGCGCGCCCGAGGCGTTCCTCACGTCGTCGACCCGCGACGTGCAGCCGATCGGGCGGGTCGACGGCACGCCGCTCGCGGCCGCACCGGGGCCACGCACGAGCGAGGCCGGGGCCGCGTTGGCCGAGCTCGCGGCCCGGGATGTCGACCCATGAGCGGCGCGGACGCATGGGAGGATGGCGCGCCGATGACCGTCGCTCGCCGCCGCCGGCACCGCGCCCGCCGGCTC
>JAODBM010000039.1 GCA_025463985.1 Acidimicrobiales bacterium | reverse complement strand
GGCGTCGGCGGCGGCTCGGTCGCCCTGGGCACGGCGGCGCTCGCCGGCTCGATCGCGCTGCGCCGCCGGTCGGCGGACGCGCCACCGCCCCGCTGAGCCTGACGGGAAGCGCTCGCCGGGCGACCGCTCGCACTCCGCATGCGGACGGCGGCGGGGCGATACCCTCCGCCGGGCGGGTGGACACCAGCCGGCCAGCCGGCCCGACCTTCCCGAGGGGGTGCCGAATGCCCTACTACCGCCGGGTAGGCGACGTGCCACCGAAGCGGCACACGCAGTTCGACCGGCCCGAAGGCGGGCTGTTCGCCGAGGAGCTGATGGGCAGCGACGGCTTCAGCGGCGCGTCGGCGCTGCTCTACCACCGGCACTCGCCGTCGGCCATCGTCGAAGCCGCCGCGGTCGACCAGCCCGACCTCGGTCTCGCCCCGAACGATCCCCTCCTCCCCCATCACCTGCGCACCACCGAGCTCGCGCCCGGCGGCGATCTCGTGGGCGGTCGGCGGCCACTGCTCAGCAACGCCGACGTCCGGCTGTCGGTGGCGGCGGCCACCGACGCCAGCCCGCTGTACCGCGACGCGGTCGGCGACCAGCTCGTCTACCTGCGCACCGGCGAGGCCCGGCTCGAGACGTCGTTCGGCGCGCTCGATTGCGTGGCCGGCGATCACGTGATCATCCCGACGTCGACCACCCATCGCTGGCTGCCCACCGGTCCGGACGTCGTGCACGCGCTGATCATCGAGGCGCGCAGCCACATCGGACCGCCACCGCGCTACCGCTCGGCCACGGGCCAGCTGCTCGAGCAGAGCCCGTACTGCGAGCGCGACCTGCACGGCCCGAGCGAGCCGCTCGTGGTCGACGACGAGGGGCCGGTCGACGTCCTCGTGCGCCACCGCGGCGGGCTGACCCGTCACCGGCTCGCGCACCATCCCTTCGACGTGGTCGGTTGGGACGGCTACCTGCACCCGTACCGCTTCGCCGTCGCCGACTTCGAGCCGATCACGGGACGCATCCATCAGCCACCGCCGGTGCACCAGACGTTCGCCGGCTCGGGCTTCGTCGTCTGCGCGTTCGTTCCTCGCAAGCTCGACTACCACCCGCGCTCGGTCCCGGCGCCCTACCACCACGCCAACGTCGACTCCGACGAGGTCCTGTACTACTGCGACGGCGACTTCACGAGCCGCAAGGGGTCGGGCATCGGGCCCGGCTCGATCAGCCTGCACCCGGCGGGGTTCGTGCACGGTCCGCAACCCGGCAGCGTCGAGGCGTCGATCGGGGCGGAGGCCACCACCGAGCTGGCGATCATGATCGACACGTTCGCGCCGCTCGAGCTGAGCGAGCACGCCCGGCGGTGCGACGACCCGAGCTACGCCTGGTCCTGGGCCGGAGGCGCGGCCCCGACCTGACCGGGCTGGCGAGCCTTGCGCTCGTCGAGCAGGGCGATGAACGCGCCGCCCTGCATCGAGATGAAGACGCCTTCGGCCCGCGCCGTGAGGCGGTCGCCCGCGTAGAGCAGGCCCTCGGTGAAGATCTTGCGGCGCTCGACGCCGACGATTCGGCCCTCGAAGCGCAGCTCGGCGTGGAGGGGCGTCGGCGACTCGTAGCGGACCGACAGCGTGCCGGTCATGCCGGGCGCTCCCGACAGCGACTGGGTCGCGCCGAGCACCTCGTCGAACGCGGCGGCCACGTACCCGCCGTGCACGCTGCCGGGCGGCCCCTCGTACGCGGCGCCGAACGTCACCGTGCCGATGATCACGTTGTCGACGTTCTCCAGGCGGATCGGCGGGGCGAGCGCGTTGGCGATGCCGATGAGCGGGCTGTGGTCGAACAGCGGGCCCTCGTAGCCGCCGGCGTTGGCCAGCTCGGCGAACCCGTAGAGGCTGCCCTGGTGGTACTCCGCGAAGCGGTCCGCCGCGGCCTGGACCTCGGCCGTCGCGGCGTGGATCACCTCGTCGGGCGCGTCGGTGGCCACGAGGCGGTTCAGGAGCAAGCGAGTGGCGTCGGCGAGGGCCTTGAGCTCCTGCTGGCGGGGCGTGAGGTCGCGTGGCGCCGACGCGAGGATCCGGCCGGACATGATCGAGGCCTGCCCGGCGGGAACCTCGTGAGGCAGGCGCGGCAGCGAACCTCGCGGCTCGGGTTCATCGGACATGGCTCGATCCCTTCGGACGAGTGACCGGGGACGGTCGGCGTGGACGTGGTCAGCGATCGGCGACGTCGACCAGGAGCGGTGCGTGGTCCGACGGGAGCTTGCCCTTGCGGGCGTTGCGGTCGATGGTGGCGAAGGACGCGCGGTCGGCGAGCGACCGGCTGGCGAGCACCAGGTCGATGCGCATGCCCTTGTGCTTGTGGAAGTTGCCGGCCCGATAGTCCCACCAGGTGTAGAGCCGGGGCTCGGGCTGCAGCACGCGGAACGCGTCGACGAGCCCCCAGTCGACGATCGATCTGAGAGCGGCTCGCTCGGGCTCGGAGACGTGCGTGGCGCCGACGAACGCCGTGGGATCCCAGACGTCGTCGTCGGTCGGCGCGATGTTGAAGTCGCCGCAGATGGCGATGTCGTCGGCCGGATCGCAGCGGGCCTCGAGGTGGCCGCGCAGCCGGGCCAGCCAGTCGAGCTTGTAGCGGAAGTGGTCGTGGCCGACCTCGCGGCCGTTGGGGACGTACGCGCTCGCGACGCGCACGCCGCCGCACGTGGCCCACACGAGCCGGGCCTCGGCATCGTCGGCGTGGCCATCGCCGAACCCGACCTCGACGTCGGTGAGCCCGACGCGGCTGAGGATGGCGACGCCGTTCCAGCGCCCTTCGCCGACGTGCGCGGTGTCGTAGCCGAGGGCCTGGAACGTCAGACCGGGGAACGCCTCGTCGGCCAGCTTCGTCTCCTGGAGGCAGACGACGTCGGGCTGGGCGTAGGCGAGCCACTCCTCGACGCGCCCGAGGCGGGCGTTGAGGGAGTTCACGTTCCAGGTGGCGATCCGCACCCGAGCGACCCTAGCGGCCGCGTGAGCGGCGGCCGTCGGGCCCGCGACCGGTGCCCCCGCCTCCGAACCTGGCGGGGAAGTTGGCGCTCTGAGCCCCGTCTCCCGCCACGTCGAGGGCCTACCGTGGTCGGCGTGGAGGCCGTCTGCTGGAGCGACTACCTGTGCCCGTGGTGCTACATCGGCCGGTCGCGCAGCGCCGCGATCGAGGACCTCGGCGTGGCGGTCACGCACCTTCCCTACGAGCTGCACCCCGAGATCCCGCCCGAGGGTCGCCGCGTCCGACCCAACGGCCGGCTGGCGAACGTGTTCGATCGCATCGAGGCCGAGTGCGCGGAGCTGGGGCTGCCGTTCCGCCGGCCGGCGCGCACGCCGAACACCCGGCGCGCGCTCGAGACGGCTGAGGTGGTGCGCATTGCGCACCCTGCCGCGTTCGCCGCGCTCGACACCGCGCTGTTCCACGCGCAGTTCGTCGAGGGCGTCGCGCTGGACGACCCCGCGGTGCTCGACGCGCTCGTGGCCGAGGCCGGCGCTCCGGCGCACGACGTCCGCAGCGCCGTCGACGAGGGTCAGGGGCGGGCCGCGGTCGACGCGGCGATGGACGCGGCGCGCGAGGCCGGTGTCACGTCGACGCCGGCGTGGCTCATCGGCGACGCGTTCCTGATCCCCGGGGTCCAAGACCTCGCGACGGTGCGTCGCTGGGTGGCGCGCCTCATCGCCCGCGCGCCGCTCGCCAGCTAGCGGTGCGCCGCCGGCGTCCACGGCCAGGGGAACGTCACGCCCGTGCCGCACCCGGACGCGAGCGTCCGAGCGCGCGGCACACGCTCGAACCCCCGGCAAACGTCTGGTGAAGGTGCCGGGCGTCGACCGCCCGGCACCGGTCAGGCCTTCTTCGCGGCGGAAGCCCGCTTGGCCGGAGCCTTCTTCGCCGCAGCCTTCTTCGCCGGAGCCCTCTTCGCCGGCGCCTTCTTGGCCGGGGCCTTCTTCGCCGGCGCCTTCTTGGCAACGGCCTTCGTGACGGCCTTCTTTGCCGCTGTCGCCTTCTTGGCGACGGTCTTCTTTGCCGCCGTCGCCTTCTTCGCGACGGTCTTCTTCGCTGCCGTCGCCTTCTTGGCCACGGCCTTCTTGGCCGGAGCCTTCTTCGCCGCTGCCTTCTTGGCCGGAGCCTTCTTGGCAGGGGCTTTCTTGGCTGCTGCCTTCTTCGTTGGTGCCATGGTCGTTGGTGCCTCCTCGGCTGGTTGGTCGTGCGGAGCGTCCCGGATGCTCTCGTCGTCCTGCTCGCCACCCGAGGCCGCCACGAGCTCCGCAACTTCGGGGAGCGCGAGGTCGATGCCTCGTCGTGATGAGTCGAACGACGTCACCACGAACGGGCGGACCTCACCGACCTCCAGCACCTCACGGGCGCTGGTGGGCGGTGGATCAGCCATGGCTTTGAGCGGGACGTAGCACTGGGCGTCGTCGGCGACGACATAGGCCCCGTGCGACGAGAACCGATCGACCGTGCCCTCCACCTCGCTGCCCACCGGGTGGTTCCCGACGAACTCGAGGAAAGGGACTGGATCGTTGATCGGCTCCGGGGCCTTGGCCCCGCCACGACGTCGGCGGGATCGCCCCTTCGGGACGTCCGACGTCGTGGTCGGGTCGGCGACAGGCGTCTTCGCCTGCCGACCGCCCGACTTCTTGGAGGAGGCCGCGGCTGGCGCCGGCGCCTCGATGTTGCGAGTGGCGCTGGACCGAGCCTTGGTCGCCTTCGCCGCGACCTTGGTGGCCTTCGCTGGAGTTTTCGTCCCGCGCGCTTCGCGCGTCGCCCTTCGACTGGTCGGCCCCCGCACTGGCGTGCGCAACACGAACACCCATCCGACGTTGCGGACCGGCTTGCCGCCGATGAGCCGGCCTTCGTCGAAGAGCCAGTCGTAGGTGCCGTGGAACTCTTGGAACGAGTCGTTCGAGAACACCGCGGCGTTGGCCTTGTCCGCGATCTGCAGCACGAACGCGTCGCCGCGCCCGATCGCGCCGGCCGGTGGTGTCACGAGCTCGCCGTTCAGGATCGCCTCTTCGTACTCGGCCTTGTCGCCCTCGCCGATGCGATGGCCGAACGTCGCGTCCACGACGACGGTGAGCTCGACGTCTCCGTACTCTTCGAGAAGCGCGGTGACCGCCTCATCGAGCTGTTGGAGGCTCGGGGCGGTGCGACCTTCGGTGGCGATGTTCGATCCGTCGACGACGACGTGTGTCAGGGCCATGTGGTCCATCAGTCAAGCACCTCCTCCAACACCTCCGACGGATCCTGCGACGACACGTGCGCGCGCACTCGCGTCGCGACCGCGACGCGCGGCGCGTGATCTCCCTACGCTGCCGTGCATGGACGACGATCCCACTGCCGAGGTCACCGACCTGCTGCAGCAGCTCATCCGCAACGCGTGCGTCAACGACGGATCGGTGACCTCCGGTGGCGAAGCGCGCAGCGTCGACGTGCTGCGCTCGCTGCTCGACGTGCCGGGCATCGACGTCGAGACCTACGCGCCGCAACCCGGTCGCGAGAACCTCGTCGCGCGCATCGAAGGCCGCGACCCGCACGCGCCGACGCTGTGCTTGATGGGCCACACCGACGTCGTGCCGGTGAACCCCGAAGGCTGGCGTCGCGACCCGTTCGGCGGCGAGCTCGTCGACGGCGAGGTGTGGGGTCGCGGAGCGATCGACATGCTCAACCTCACCGCGTCGATGGCCGTCGCGGTGCGCCGCTTGGCGCAGTCGGGCTTCCGACCGGAGGGCACGCTGATCTACCTCGCGGTGGCCGACGAGGAGGCGCTCGGCACGTGGGGCGCGCAGCACCTCGTCGACCACGAGCGCGACGCGGTGCAGGCCGACTACGTCATCACCGAGTCCGGCGGCATCCCGATCCCGGGCTTCGGGCCGGGGGGCGGGCTCAAGCTTCCGGTGCTGGTCGGCGAGAAGGGCTGCTACTGGACGAAGCTCACGGTCAAGGGCACCCCGGGGCACGGCAGCCAGCCGTTCCGGACCGACAATGCCCTGGTCAAGGCGGCAGAAGTGGTGCGCCGCATCGCCGAGCACCGGGGCGACACGACCATCCACGACACCTGGCGGGGCTTCGTGCAGGGCCTCGAGCTGCCACCCGAGCTGGCCGAGCCGCTGCTCGACCCCGACCGCTTCTGGGACGCCCTCGACGCCCTGCCCGACGGCATGGCCCGCCAGTTCCACGCCTGCACGCACACGACGGTCTCAGCCAACATCGTGCACGGCGGCCAGAAGATCAACGTCATCCCCGACACCGTCGAGCTCGAGCTCGACGTGCGCACGCTGCCAGGCTGGGGTGCCCCCGACGTCGAGGCGATGCTGCTCGACGCGATCGGTCCCGACCTCGTCGACCACGTGCGCATCGAGGTCCTCGGTGAGGATCCCTCGACCATCTCCGCGATCGACACGCCGCTGTGGGACTCGCTCACGCGCATCACCAAGCGGTTCTACGCGGACAGCGCCACCATCCCGATGCTGATGGTCGGCGCCACCGACGCGCGGTTCTTCCGCCGGCTCGGCGCGACGGCCTATGGGTTCGGGCTGTTCAGCCAACGCCTCTCCTACGAGGACTTCGCCACGATGTTCCACGGCGACGACGAGCGCGTCGACACCGAGTCGCTGCGCCTGTCCACCGAGCTGTGGCAAGCCGTCGCGCACGACCTGCTCGACGCGCCGACCGGAGCGCGGCGCTCGCGCTCGCGGCGCGCGCTCGTCAGGCCGCCATCGCAGCGCGACCTACGATCGTCGGCCGTGCCCATCACCGCTGCGCTGTTCGACTTCGGAGGCGTCATCCTCTCGAGCCCGTTCGACGCCTTCGCCCAGCACGAGACCGAGCTCGGGCTGCCGGACGGCTTCATCCGCCAGCTCAACGCGACCGATCCCGACACCAACGCATGGGCCCGCTTCGAACGCAACGACATCAGCGTCGATGAGTTCGTCGAGGCGTTCGAAGCCGAGGCCCGCGCCGCCGGCTACCCGCTCGACGCGCGCGCCGTGCTCGGCCTGCTCGCCGGCGAGCTGCGACCCGAGATGGTCGAGGCCGTGCGCCGCTGCCACGAGCAGCTGAAGACCGCGCTGCTCACCAACAACGTCGTGAGCATGGACCACACCGAGGCGGACGGCCGCTTCGCCGACGTCCTCGGTTCGTTCGACGCCATCATCGAGTCGAGCAAGGTCGGCGTGCGCAAGCCCGACCCGCGCTTCTACGAGATGGCCTGCCAGGCGCTCGCCATCGAACCGACCGAGGCCGTGTTCCTCGACGACCTCGGGGTCAACCTCAAGCCGGCCCGCGAGCTCGGCATGACCACGATCAAGGTCACCGACCCGGCACAGGCGATCGCCGAGCTCGAAGCGGTCGTCGGCTTCCCCCTGCGCTGACCCGCCCCCTCGCCCACCCCGCCCCCACGTCGCCCCCCGAACCCCGAACCCCGAACCCCCGAACCCGTACTGGGCGGGGAAACGGCTGCCACCACGACCGCCATCGCACCCACTTCGACGACCCGGCCGAACTGGGCGGGGAAACGGTCGCCGCCACGACCGCGATCCCACCCAGTTCGAGGGGTCAGGCGGCGACGCGGGACAGGTGTCGGGCGTCGGCGCGGGCGCGGCGCACCGCAGCCACGACGTCGGACGGACGGTGCCACACCTGCCGATCGGTCACCCGCTCGACGACATAGCCCGCGGCCTCCAGGCGCGCGGTGCGGTCGGCGTCGGCTCGTGCGTCGACGAGCGCGGCGTGGTAGCGCTCGCTGTCGATCTCGACGATCAACGGCTGCTGCGGGTCGACGTAGTCGACTCGGCCACACCAGTGCTCGCCGTCGCCGACATCGACCTGGCGGCGCAGCGGCGGCTCACCCGCCTGAGCGAGGATCGACTCGAACCGCGCCTCGAGTCCGCTCGCCGGCGGGACATAGCCCGGCCCACGGTCGTCGAGAAGCTCGCGCAGGAGGGCCGTGCCGGCCCGTCCTCGGTGCAGCAGCGGGTCGAGCTCGCGGCGCAGCGACGGCCCCGACAACAGGCGCTTCGCCCACGCGGTGTCGAGCGCGCGCTCGGCTCGCTGCCGGTTGACCGTTGCGCACAGCTGCAGCACGAGAAGCGCCGGCCGAACCACCGGGATGCCATGCAGGAGGGTGCCGAACGGCTCGGGCAGATGGCGCGGCCGATGCACGGCCGCCCGATCCGAGGGCGTCTCGCGACCACCTCGCTCGATGATGACGTGGTGCGGTTCCAGCGCAAAGCCCGGGAGATCCCAGAGCGCCGCCGCGGAGCCATGGGAGAGGTAGGTCGAGGGTCCGCAGTCGAGGACGGCGAGCATGGCGGCCTGATGCGCCGTGCGCGGCGCGCCGGTGCGACGAGCGACCCGTCGGGTCGCTCGTTCCCAATCGCCCGTGCGCAGGTAGTGACGCCACGCCGCGCGCGAGAGGCCGAGAGCGCTGGCCTGCTCGAACGTGATCAGCCCGTGCTGTGCCTCGGAGGTCTGAAGGATCGATGGGGCGGTCGTCGTCGACATGCGCCCAGCCAACCACCGGGGTGTGACACTCAGCCCCGCGCGCCGGAACTGGGCGGAGAACCGGTCGCCCCCACAACCGCAAACCCGCCCACCTCGACCACACGCACCAACTGGGCGGACAACCGGTCGCCCCGACGACCGCAACGCCGCCCACTTCGGGATCGGGCCGGGGGCGGTGCGGGCGGGGGTGGGTCAGGCGGTGGAGGCGGACTGCAGGTTCGCGTCGTCCAACGCGAAGGCTTCGTACTCGTCGCTGGTGTCGGTGAGGTCCTCGAACTGGATGACGCCGAGCTCGCCGAACTTCTGGCGCAGCCAACCGTCGCCGGCATCGAGCAGGCCGAGCTTCTTGCAGTTCGGCACGATCTTGGAGAACAGCATCTGCTGGAAGAGCAGGCGGCCCTCGTCTTCCATTGCCATCTTCACGGCGGCGTGCACGTCGACGTCCATGCGCTCGAGCACCTCCTGCATGAGAAGGCGGTCACGCATGCGCACGGCGGACTCGAAGGCGAACTCCTGGCGCTCGCGGATCTCGGCGAAGGAGAGCTCCTCGTAGTACTCCTTCAGCGACAGCACCCCGAAGGCGACATGGCGGGCCTCGTCGCTCATCACGTAGCGCAGCAGCTGCTTGAGCAGAGGCTCGGGCGTCGTCTGCTGCATGAAGCCGAAGGCGGCCAGCGCGAGACCCTCGACCATGATCTGCATGCCGAGGTAGGTCATGTCCCAGCGGCTGTCGTTGATGATGTCATCGAGGAGCAGCCCGAGGTGGGCGTTCAGCGGGTAGTGGCCGTTGAGCTTGGTGTCGAGGTACCTGGCGAAGACCTCGACGTGGCGGGCCTCGTCCATCACCTGCGTGGCGGCGTAGTACTTCGCGTCGATCCACGGCACGGTCTCGACGATCTTGGCCGTGCAGATCAGCGCGCCCTGCTCGCCGTGCATGAACTGGGACAGCATCCAATTGTTCTGTTCCATCGCCATGACGTCGAACTGGGCGTCGGTCCACAGCTCGAACGGCGTGCCGATGAACTGGGCCCGATCGGTCGGCCCGAACTCGATCCGCTGCAACTCGACCAGCTGCATCGGATCGACGTCGATCGACCAATCGAGGTCGGTCTCACCGTTCCACTGGCTGTGCTTGGCCTTCTCGTAGAGCTTGTTGAGCGCCGGGCGCTTGCCCTTCTCGTAGTCCCACGTGAAGATCGCGTCGGCGTTGTCTTCCACGGCGTGCACGACCGCATGCACATCGGTGTTGCTGACGGCCAGGATCGCGGCCAGATCGTTCACGTCCTGGCGACCGATGATCTGCTCGTTGGACGACACGCCTAACCCCTTGCCTCGGCTGAGTTCGGAGAGAACCGAAGTTACGCTCGGGTTCGAGCCACTCCAAAGGTCATCGGTCACTCGCCGTGACTTGTGAACAGTTCGACGCTGGGCGGTTCGATCCCTCCGAAGACCCGCTCGGCGTTCTCGCGGAGGAACTTGGGCCACACGTGATCGCGGAATCCCACCGCCGGGAGCTCGTGGAAGACGCGATCGAGGGTGAGGCCTGCCGCCCAATAGCCGGCGTACATGACCTTGTCGGCTTCGCGGGTGTTGGCGAACTCGATGATGTCGCGGCTGTAGTGCTTCGGCGCAAAGGCGGACGTGGAGTAGTAGAGGTTCGGCCACTTGAGCAGCAGCTTGCACATCAGCTCGGTCCACGGCTCGGCGCCGTGGCGGGTCACGATCTTGAGCTCGGGAAAGAACCAGCAGACCTCGTCGAGCTGCATGGGCAGCTGCGCCGCCATCGCGATGCGCGGGCCCGGAACGCCGGCGTAGACGACGATAGGCAGGTCCAGCTCGACGCACTTGGCGTAGGTCGGATACATGCGCTTGTCGTCGAGGGGAACCTGCGGTGTGAGGCCGGTCCCCCAGGTGTGGACCGCCTTCAATCGGTCGCCCCACTCGTCCTTCGCGGCGTCGATGGCCCGCAGCGCTTCCATGCCCTGGTTGGGATCGACGTTCAGCAGCCCCCAGAACCGATCGGGGTGCTCGCGCAGCGCACGCCGGGCATGGTCCTTCTCGGCGATGTTGGTGAGGAACCGGCTAATGCCGAAGCGATCCATCTCCGCCAGCACGAGCTCGAGCGGATCGTCGATCGCGTCGTAGGTCGGGATGTCCTTGAACATGTATTCGGCCGGCATCTCCATCGACTGGGTCTCCTTGTCGAGAGACGCCTTGCGGATCCAGTCGTAGACCTTGGCCTTGGCCTCCCGCACATCCGGAAACGACAGGAACGTGTCCACGACGCCGCCCGCTCGGGCCGCGTCGAAGGCGGCATTGCCGGTGGGTTGGAGCATGCAGACGACGTTACCCCGAACGAGAACGCGTTCTAGTTGAGCTCGGAGACCGTGCGCAGACCGACGTGGCGAGCCATGACCTCGAAGTCGCGATCCCGATGGAGCACGGGCACATCGAGGCGCAGGGCAACGGCGGCGATCAAGCAGTCGATGATCGAGCGCACCCGCTCGCCGTTGCGCGCGCAGGCGCGCT
The DNA here is from genome assembly GCA_025463985.1 of Acidimicrobiales bacterium. GTDB lineage: Bacteria > Actinomycetota > Acidimicrobiia > Acidimicrobiales > Iamiaceae > JAODBM01. The sequence continues at coordinate 10,555 of JAODBM010000039.1, read as the reverse complement.
GTATGCCCGCGGCGGCCTCGGCATCGACGAACGGCTCACACGGCGGCATCTCGAAGTGACTGAGGACGCGCCGCAGCCCCGCCGCTTCCGCCTCGCCCGGGGGGCCGGCCAGCAGCTCCATCAGCACCGGCTCGGGGACGACCAGTCGCGCGCCGTCGCCGATGTGGCGCCGCAGCCGCAGATGCGCCGGCGACCCCGTCTTGCGTAGGTACTCGATCCAGGCAGAGGTGTCGGCGATCACGAGGACCACGCGCTCGGATCACCGAGGTCGACCGGTTCGTCGATGCCTTCGAGCTCGTCGTTGGAGAGTGGGTAGCCGTGCCCCTCGTAGGCCAGCACCTCGTCGAGGGTCGCGACAGGACCCACGAGACGCTCGAGGGCGAGCTGCACGGCCGCCCGCTTCGACTCCAAGCGGTACATGCGCATCGCCTTCGCGACGAGCTCGTCGTCGATCTCGATGTTGGTGCGGGTCATCATGCTCATGGTACACCCACATACCCCATGTGGTGTAGAGCGAACCCCTTCGCCAGGATCGAGGGGTTCCGATGACGCCGGATACGGGGCCGGCTATGAACTCCCCGGAGAGGCGGAAAAGGTCTTGGTGAGGATGTCGTCCAGCTCCTGCACGTGGATGCCGTGCGAGCCGGTGGCCGGGCTGCCCGAACCGGCCCGGCTGACCTGCCGGAACGCGACCCCCTCGGGCACGAGCGGCCACAGGCGCTCGGCCACGAACGACCGCGGGCCCATGTTGTCGGGCTCCTCCTGCAACCAGACCACGTCGCTGACGTTCGGGTAGCGGGCGATGAGCTCGGACACCTGCTTGTACGGGAACGGATACAGCTGCTCGACGCGCACGATGGCCGCCGGCAGGTGTTCCGCGTCGCGCCGGGCCATGGCGTCGTACGCGACCTTTCCGGAGCAGAAGACGAGGCGGGTGACCGCGTTCGGATCGGTGACCGACGGGTCGTCGAGCAGCTCACGGAACGAACCCTGGGCGAGGTCGTCGATAGGCGAGCGGACCAGCTTCGAGCGCAGCAGCGATTTGGGCGTGAACACCACCAGCGGCTTGCGCACCTCACGCCGCATCTGGCGACGCAGGAGGTGGAAGTACTGCGCCGCGGTGGTGGCGTTGCAGACCTGCAGGTTGTCTTCCGCGCACAGCGTGAGGAAGCGCTCGATGCGCCCTGACGAGTGCTCGGGACCCTGGCCTTCGAGGCCGTGGGGCAAGAGCAGCACGAGGCCCGAGGTCTGGCCCCACTTGTCTTCCGCCGCCACCAGGTATTGGTCGATGACGATCTGCGCGCCGTTCACGAAGTCGCCGAACTGGGCCTCCCAGGCGACCAGCGCGTTCTTGTGCTCGACCGAATAGCCGTATTCGAAGCCCATCGCCGCGTACTCCGACAACAGCGAGTCGTAGATCCAGAACTTGCCCTGCGCCGGGTCGAGGTTCGCCAGCGGCGCCCATTCGGCGCCGGTCTTGTAGTCGACGAGCACGGCATGGCGCTGCGAGAACGTGCCCCGCCGGGAGTCCTGCCCGGCGAAGCGCACGTCGTTGCCTTCGAGCAGCAGCGAGCCGAGCGCCATGGCCTCGGCGGTGGCCCAATCGACGGCCCCCTGCTCGACCATCTGGCTGCGGGTCTCGAACTGCTTGGCGAGCTTGGGGTGGATCTCGAAGCCGTCCGGGACCTCGGACATGCGGGCATAGATGCGCTCGAGCACGGCCCGATCGACGCCGGTGTCGACGTGGGGCAGCACCCCGACCGCGGGCGGCATCGGCAGGGCCTGCACGTCGCCCTCGGGCTTGGCACCACGCGTGTCGGTGAGCGCCGTCTGGAGGCGGGCTTGGAAGTCGTCGAGCGCCTTCTCGGCCTCGTCGATGGAGATGTCGCCGCGCTTGACGAGGGTCTCCATGTAGAGCTTGCGGACCGAGCGGCGGGCGTCGATGCGCTTGTACATCAGCGGCTGCGTGTAGCTGGGATCGTCGCCCTCGTTGTGGCCATGGCGCCGGTAGCAGACCATGTCGATGATGACGACCTTGTGGAACCGCTGGCGGAACGCGAACGCCAGCTTGGCCACCCGCACGCAGGCCTCGGGGTCGTCGCCGTTCACGTGGAAGATCGGCGCCTCGATCATCTTGGCCACGTCGGTGCAGTACTCCGAGGAGCGGGCCGACTCGGGCGCGGTGGTGAAGCCGAGCTGGTTGTTGATGATGAGGTGGACGGTGCCGCCGACGCGGTAGCCGCGGATCGTCGAGCAGTTGAGCGTCTCCGCGACCACGCCCTGGCCGGCGAAGGCGGCGTCGCCGTGCACGAGGATCGGGAGCACCGAGAACGCCTCGGGGTCGTTGATGAGGTCCTGCTTGGCACGGACCATGCCCTCGACGATCGGATCGACTGTCTCGAGGTGCGACGGGTTGGCCGCCAGCTCGATCGGGATGGTCTCGCCGGTGCGGGTGGTGAAGGTGCCCGTCTGGCCGAGGTGGTACTTGACGTCGCCCGAGCCCTGCGTGGACTCGGGGTCGATGTAGCCCTCGAACTCCTTGAAGATCTGGTCGTAGCTCTTGCCGACGATGTTGGCCAGCACGTTGAGCCGACCGCGGTGGGCCATGCCGAGCACCGCGCCGACCAGCCCGTCGGCCACCGCGGCTTCGAGGACGGCGTCGAGGATCGGGATGGCGCTCTCGGCGCCCTCGATGCCGAAGCGCTTCTGGCCCACGTACTTGGTGCTGAGGAACTTCTCGAACGCCTCGGCCGCGTTGAGCCGGCCCAGCACGTGGCGCTGCTCTTCGGTGGACAGCTGCCCGCTGACGCCCTCGACGTGCTGCTGGAGCCACTGCTTCTGCTCGGGATCGGAGATGTGCATGTACTCGATGCCGATCGTCCGGCAGTACGCGTCGCGCAGCACGTGGAGCAGGTCGCCGAGCTTCATGCGGTTCGTGCCGGCCACGCCGCCGGTGAGGAACTCGCGGTCGAGGTCCCAGATCGTGAGGCCGTAGGTGGCGGGGTCGAGCTCGCTGTGCATGTGCGGCTCTTTCCACGCCAGCGGATCGAGGTCCGCGATGAGGTGGCCCCGCACGCGGTGCATGTTGACGATCGTCTGCACGTGCATCTGCTTCTCGAGCCGCGACTCCTCGCGGTCGACCGGGTTGTCGTCTGGCAGCCAGCGCACGGCCTCGTAGGGCACGCCGAGGGAGCGGAACACCTGGACGTAGAAGTCGTCCTCGCCCATCAGCAGCTGATGGATGCGCTTGAGGAACAGGCCGGACTCGGCGCCTTGGATGATGCGATGGTCGTAGGTGCTCGAGATCGTCATGACCTTCGAGATGCCCAGCTCGGCCAGGGCCTCGGGGTCGGCGCCCGAGAACGCCGCGGGATAGTCGAGCCGCCCGACGCCCACGATGGCGCCCTGGCCCGGCATGAGGCGGGGGACCGACTGCACCGTGCCGATGGTGCCGGGGTTGGTGAGGCTGAGCGTGGCCCCGGAGAAGTCGTCGGGGCTCAGCTTGTTGGAGCGGACCTTGCGGATGATGTCCTCGTAGGCCCCCCAGAAGCCGCGGAAGTCGAGCGTGTCGGCGTTCTTGATCACCGGCACCAGCAGCGTGCGCGATCCGTCGGACTTCTCGACGTCGACGGCCAAGCCCAGCCCGACGTGCTCGTGGCGCACGATCCGCGGCTTGCCGTCGGTGCCCTCGAGGTAGGTCGCGTTCATCTGCGGCACCGCGTCGACGATGGCCCGCACGATCGCGTAGCCGATGATGTGGGTGAAGCTGATCTTGCCGCCCCGGGTGCGGCCGAGGTAGCCGTTGATGACGCGGCGGTTGACCTCGAGCAGCTTGGCCGGCACCTCACGGAACGAGGTGGCGGTCGGGACGGCGAGGCTCGCCTCCATATTCGTGACGATGCGCGCCGCGGCACCGCGGAGCGGCTCTCCCTTCGGCGGCTCGGCGGGGGCCGGCGCCGTGGCCGGGGCCGGCCGGTCCTTGGTCGGTGCCGCGGCCACGGCTCCGTTGCCGCTGCCGTTGCCGTTGCCCGTGGTGGGAGGCGCGCCGCCGGGGCGCACGACCGGGACCTGACCGGTGTCGCCGGTGCGCCCGCTGGCGGGCAGGGACACGTCCGGCGTGCTGACGGTCGTGTCGCTGTCGCGCTGGTAGTCGTGGAAGAACTCCTGCCAGCTCTCGCTCACCGACCGCGGGTCGTCGACGTACTGCTCATACATCTCGTCGACGAGCCAGGCGTTGGGCCCCAGGGCGTCGGACTTGGGTTGTGCATCTGCCACAAGCCCACCCTACCGACCCCTTTGCCACGCCCGAAGCTGGCTGTGGCCGCCTGCTCGCCCGAGGGCGGCGTAGAGCAATTGCTGCTCTATAGGCCGTCGCCGGCGCCAACGCCGCGCTCGCGGCGGACCATCCCCTCCACCAGGTCCTGGCCGACAACCTCGCCCGCCTCGGCTGACGCTCCGGCGCCCACCTCGAACCGGATTGGGATCGCGTCGCCCAGCGACGCCGTGACCGCCCAGCTCGATGCAGGCGGGCCGCCTAGGACTCCTGGTTGAACCGGCGCACGGCGAGCGGCACGAAGATGGCCAGGAGGATCACGATCCAGGCCAGGGACTGCAGCACGTAGCTCGTGGTCGAGGTGGTGAGGACGCCGAAGTGGCGCAGCTTGCCGGCGTCGGTCGACCCCAGCATGAGGCCGCGGGAGGCGTTGATGATCACCGTGACCGGCTGGTGGGCGGCGAAGACCTGCAGCCAACCGGGCATCGAGTTGACGGGCACGAACGCCGACGACGCGAACGTCAACGGGAACAGGATCGGGAACGACACCGCCTGCGCGGCCTCGCCGTTGGCCGCCTTGAGGCCGACGTTGGCGAAGATCCACGACAGGGTGAACGCGAACCCGAGCATGAGCAGCGATCCGGCGACCACGCCGACCAGCCCGCCGTGCGGGCGGAAGCCGACCGCCATGCCGACCGCGAGCATGACCAGCACCACCCCGGTGTTGCGGATGAGGTCCGCCGCGGTGCGCCCGGCGAGCACCGCCATCCGCGACATGGGCAGGGAGCGGAATCGCTCGATGATGCCGAGGTGCATGTCCTCGGCGAGGCCGATGCCGGTCGAGACCGCGCCGAACACGACGGTCTGGCCGAAGACCCCGGGCATGAGGTAGTCGACGTAGTGCACGCCGGGCGTGGGGATCGACCCGCCGAACACGTAGCGGAACAGCAGCACGAACATGATGGGCTGGATGAAGGTGAAGACCAGCAGCTCGGGCACCCGCACGTAGTGCAGGAGGTTGCGCTTCGTGAGCGCCGCGGTGTCCGACATGGCCAGCGCGAGCTTGGACACGTCGGCGGGATCGACCGGCGCAGGGACGGTGACGCCGGTGGTGGTGGCGGCGGTCATGGCGGGCCTCCAGTGCTGGTCGTGACCGGTTGTCGGGTGCGCCCCTTGCGGCGGCCGGCGTGGCCGTCCGACTCGACGTCGTCGTCCTCCTCGGTCTCCTGCACCTCCTCGGCCTTGTGGCCGGTGAGCGAGAGGAAGACGTCGTCGAGGCTGGGCTCGCGCAGTGCCAGCCCGCCGACCTCGATGCCCGCGGCGTCGAGGGAGCGCAGCACCTCCATCGCGATGCGGGGCCCGTGGTCGACGGTGGCGCGGATGTCGGTGCCCTCGACCTGCGCGCTCGGCGCGATGGTCTGCACCGTGGCGAGCGCGGCGTGGGCCGAGGCGGCATCGGGGAACGCGATCTCCAGCACGGTGGCGCCGAGGCGCGACTTGAGCTCGGCCGAGGTGCCCTCCGCGATCACGTGACCGCTGTCGACGACCGCGATCCGCTCGGCCAGCTGGTCGGCCTCCTCGAGGTACTGCGTGGTGAGCAGCAGCGTGGTGCCGTCGGCGACCAGCTTGCGGATGAGGTCCCAGAGGTCGTTGCGGCTGCGCGGGTCGAGCCCGGTGGTGGGCTCGTCGAGGAACAGCACCGGCGGCCGGTGCACCAGCGACGCCGCGAGGTCGAGGCGCCGGCGCATGCCGCCCGAGTAGGTCTGCACGACGCGGTCGGCGGCCCGGTCGAGCCGGAACAGCTCGAGCAGCTCGGTGGACCGCTGCTCGATGACGGGCTTGGGCTGATGGGTGAGCCGCCCGACCAGCCGCAGGTTCTCGCGCCCGGTGAGCCGCTCGTCGACCGCCGCGTACTGGCCGGCCAGCCCGATGTTGGCCCGCACCTTGTCGGCCTGCTGCACCACGTCGAGGCCCAGGACGCGGGCCGACCCCGTGTCCGGCTTGATGATCGTGGTGAGGATCCGCACGGTCGTGGTCTTGCCGGCGCCGTTCGGGCCGAGCAGCCCGTAGACGGTGCCCGCCTTGACCGTGAGGTCGACCCCGTCGAGCGCGACCACGTCGCCGAAGCGCTTGGTGACCCCGACGACCTCGATGGCTGGAGATTCGGACATAGAGCCACCGTTCCATGCACCCTTGAGAGGTGTCAAGCTTTTATAGGTCACAATCATTGATAACTGCCAACGATCTCGGTACGATGCGCGCATGGCCAGGGACGAGCGCACCGAAGCCGGTCACCGAGACCGGCTCGCCCGAGACGCGTGGAGCCAGATCACCCGGCTCTTCCTCTCGCAGCAGGACCGGCGCAGCGAGGTCGCGGCGAAGATGGGCCTGGCCGCCACCGACCTCATCTCGCTGTTCCACATCCCGCCCGACGTCGGCGTGATCCAGCGAGATCTGGCCGAGCACTGGGCCTGCGACCCGTCCTGGGTCACGGCTCGCATCGACCGGCTGGAGAACCTCGGCCTGGTCGAGCGCCGCCCGGGCGCGACCGATCGGCGGGTGAAGGCGGTGTGGCTGACCGACGAGGGCCGGGCCACCCGCGACGCCGGTCTCGACGCCTTCAACCGGCCGCCCGACCTGCTGCTCGGCTTGAGCACCCGCGACCTGAGCGCCCTCGCCCGGGCCCTCGGCCAACTCGACCTGCCGGACCCGACGCAGATCCTCACCCGAGCCCGCGCCGCCGCGGACTGACGGGGCTCGTCGCCCCGGGGAGCGGTCGAGGTGGTCCGTCTGGCGAGGGCAGCCGGTAGCGTTGCTCCTCGCGCCCGAACCCTTGGAGGCCTCCCGCGTGGCTGCTCAGTTCATCTATTCCATGCACAAGGTCGGCCGGTTCTATCCGCCTGACCGCGACGTGCTGAAGGACATCTCGCTGTCGTTCTATCCGGGCGCCAAGATCGGCGTCCTCGGCGGCAACGGCGCCGGCAAGTCGTCGCTGCTGAAGGTGATGGCCGGCGTCGACGACGGGTTCAGCGGCGAGGCTCGCCTCACCCCGGGATTCACCGTCGGCATGCTGTCCCAAGAGCCGCAGCTCGACGCGTCGAAGGACGTGAAGGGCAACGTGATGGACGGCGTGGCCGAGGTGGCCGGCCTGCTGGAGGCCTACGACGCCTGCCTGGCCAAGTACGCCGACCCCGACGCCGACTACGAGAAGATCGGCGAGGAGCAGGCCCGGCTCGAAGCCGAGATCGCGGCCAAGGGCGCCAACGACCTCGAGCGGCACATCGAGATCGCCATGGACGCGCTGCGCCTCCCGCCGGGCGATGCCGAGGTCGCCCCGCTCTCGGGTGGAGAGCGTCGGCGCGTCGCCCTGTGCCGGCTGCTGCTCTCGAAGCCCGACCTGCTGCTGCTCGACGAGCCCACGAACCACCTCGACGCCGAGTCGGTGGCGTGGCTCGAGCGGTTCCTGCGCGACTACCACGGCACCGTCGTGGCCATCACCCACGACCGCTACTTCCTCGACAACGTGGCCGGCTGGATCCTCGAGCTCGACCGCGGCAAGGGCATGCCGTTCGAGGGCAACTACTCGGGCTGGCTCGAGCAGAAGTCGGCCCGGCTGGCGCAGGAGGAGAAGTCCGACCGCTCGCGCCAGCGGGTGCTCGAGCGCGAGCTCGAGTGGGTGCGCATGGCGCCCAAAGCGCGCCAGGCGAAGGGCAAGGCCCGCCTCGCGGCGTACGACAAGCTGCTGGCCGAGGCCAAGGCGTCCGACGGTCGCGCCGACGGGCTGGAGATCTTCATCCCGTCGGGCGACCGCCTCGGTGACCAGGTCATCGAGCTCGACCACGTGTCGAAGGGCTACGGCGACAAGCTGCTCGTCGAGGACCTCTCGTTCTCGCTCCCCCGTGCCGGCATCGTCGGCGTGATCGGCCCCAACGGTGCCGGCAAGACCACGCTGTTCCGCATGCTCACCGGGCAGGAACAGCCCGACTCGGGAACGGTCACGATCGGCTCCACCGTGCAGCTGGCCCATGTCGACCAGAGCCGCGACAGCCTCGACGACGGCAAGACCGTCTACGAGGAGATCACCGGCGGGCGCGACGACGTCGTGGTCGGCGGCCGCGAGATCCACGGCCGGGCCTACGTCGCGTCGTTCAACTTCAAGGGCTCCGACCAGCAGAAGAAGGTCGGTGTGCTGTCGGGGGGCGAGCGCAACCGGGTGCACCTGGCGAAGCTGCTCAAGGAGGGCGGCAACGTGCTGCTGCTCGACGAGCCGACCAACGACCTCGACGTCGACACGCTGCGGGCCCTCGAGGACGCCCTCGAGGCCTACGCCGGCTGCGCGGTGGTCATCAGCCACGACCGCTGGTTCCTCGACCGCATCGCCACCCACATGCTGGCGTTCGAGGGTGACAGCCAGGTTCGCTGGTTCGAGGGCAACTTCACCGAGTACGAGGCGTGGCGCCACAAGGAGCTGGGCGCCGAAGCCGACCAACCCCATCGCATCAAGTACAAGCCCCTCGCGCGATAGTGCGCTCCGCTCCAAGCCGGCTTCGCCGGCGTCGCTCCCGCGACTTTTAGCCGGGCGGCTTGGTGCTTCCGTCTTGCTTCGGAACCAGCGGCTGGCTGGTTACGGTTGGCGGTTGTGAGCGGGTACCGGTTTGACGTGATCTTTCTGGATGCGGGGGGCGTGCTCGTGTCGCCGCATCCAGGGCTGATCGTCGAGCGGTTTGCGGCGGCGGGGCTCGCGGTCGATCCTGCGCTGCTGTTCGAGGCGCACTACCGGGGCGTGCACGCGATCGACGATGCCCAGGCCGCCCCCGAGGAGTTCGCCGACTACCACGAGGCCTACGTGAGGGCCTGCGAGCTGGCGGACCACGAGCTTGGCGACGCCGTCCTGGCGCTGCAGGGCCTGTGGGGCCAGTCGGCGCTGTGGTCGCAGCCGCTCCCCTGGGCCGCCGAGGGGTTGGCGGCACTCGCGGCCACCGGGCTGCCCATCGTGATCGTGTCGAACGCCGACGGCACGGTGGCCGAGCTCCTGGCCGAGGCCGGTGTCTGCCAGGTGGGTGACGGGCCGGGCGTGCCGGTCGCTCACATCGTCGACTCGACCGTGGTCGGCGTGGCCAAGCCCGATCCCCGCATCTTCGAGATCGCGCTCGACCTCGTGGGGATCGCACCAGAGCGAGCGATCCACGTGGGTGACGCCTACCAGTACGACGTGCGGGGTGCTCGGGCCGCCGGCGTCCACCCGGTGCTGGTCGACCCGCTCGGCATCCGCACCGACGTCGACTGCGACCGGGTGGCAAGCCTGCACGAGGTCGTGGCCCTGCTCGACGCGTAGGGACGAAGCGCTGCCGGGCGGTCTTACGTGGCCGCGGCCAGGTGATCCACGCCGACGGTGAAGCGAAAGTGGGCGTCACCCTCGCTCCACATCGGGAAGTTGGTGCCCCACAGGTTGTCGTGGAGGAGGACGTGGAAGCCGCCGGCCAGGTCGGGCAGCGGCGGATCGGCGTCGAGCAGGTTCGGCCGGCCCGGGGCGACGAGCGGCGCGTCGAGCGTGCCGATGCGCAGCGCGCCGTCGGGTCCGGCGTAGGCCATGCCGTGGCCGACGCCGTGGAGCGATCGACCGCCATGGCGCACGACGTCGAGCGGTGAGATGAGCTGGCCGAGCTTGTCGAGGGTCCAGCGGGTCGGCTCAGCGACGTGCGGCACGAACGAGCACCACGCGGCTTCGGGGAGCCGGCACGCCGGCTTGTCGAACCAGCTCACCTCGACCGAGAGCGGCTCGGACCCGTCGAACCAGCGCAGCCGCATGCACCACGACGGCGCGGCGCCGAAGCGCTGGACGGCGGGCGTCGGGAACCGCACGTGGGCCACGAGCTGATGGCCCGAACCGTCCGCCGTCGGGCCGTGCCAGGCCTGCACGAGCTCGGGCGCCCACCAGGCGGCGACGGCACCCGCGGCGTCGATGCCCGGCTTCGTGTTGTCGAGGCGCGCCCACCACTCGTCGGCGGCCACGGGGGTCAAGCCCGCGTAGAAGCTCGCGTACGACGCCTCGTCGAACGTCTGGTAGCCGAGCTGGCCCAGCGGGTGATCGGCGTCGGCGATCTGCCAGCCCGACGGGCGGTGGACGGCGTGGGCGAGCGCGCCGTCCGCCGAGATCGCCACCGACCAGGCGCCGGCGTCGACGACCTCTCCGGCCGCGAGCGGCCGCATCCCCGGCGGCGCCGGCGACCCCTCGGCCCATGGACGCAGTGGCGCCACGGCCGGGCCCGACGAGGGCGCTCC
>JAODBM010000086.1 GCA_025463985.1 Acidimicrobiales bacterium | reverse complement strand
CGTTCTTGCCGTAGTCCTCGCGGTCGGCGAACCAGCGCGACTTCCAGTCGGTGGTGACGCCCAGGCGGAAGCCGTAGGGGTTGACCTTCTGGCCCATCAGTCCTTGTCCTTCTTCTCGTCCTCGGCCACGGGCTCGTCGGCCGCGGGCTCGTCGGCAGCCTCGGGGACTGCCGCTTCGGCAGCGGTCGCCTCGGCGACGTCGGCCTCGAGCTCGGTCGGCTCCTCGGCGGCGACCTCGGCCTCGGTCGCTTCGGCAGCGATGGCTGCCTCGTCGGCGACGAGCTCGTCGGTCGGGAGACCCTCGTTCACGTCCGCCGCCTCGGCGGCCGTGGCCTGCTCGGTCTCGTGGTCGTGATCGTGATCGTGGTCGTGGTCGTGGGTCTCGACGGCGCCACGGCTCTTGGCCACGCGGGCCCGGCGCGAGGCGGCCTGGCCGGCGGTGGAACGGCGGCCACCAGCGGTGGGCCGCGCCGCGGCAGTGCGCTCGAGCCGGCGACGCAGGTCGTCCTCGGCCAGCCGGCTCACGATGACCGTGATGTGGCAGGTGCGCTTGCGGATGCGCGTCGCGCGCCCGCGGGCCCGGGGGCGCCAGCGCTTGAGCGTGGGACCCTCGTCGGCGAAGCAGGCCGACACGAAGAGGGCTTCGGGGTCCTGGGCGTCGTTGTTGGCGGCGTTGGCGACGGCCGACGCCAGGCACTTGCGGATGTCGCGGGCGACGTCACGCTCGACCAGGCCGAGGATCTCGTCCGCGTCACGCACGTGCTTGCCCCGGATGAGGTCGAGGACCTCGCGGGCCTTGTAGGCCGACACCCGCAGGTAGCGGATCTGCGCGCGGGTGCCCGGGCGCTCGTTGGTCTTGGTGCCGAACGCCATCAGCGCCGGCCCTTCGTGTTGCGCTCCTGGCCGGCGTGGAACCGGAAGGTGCGGGTGGGTGCGAACTCGCCGAGCTTGTGCCCGACCATCGACTCGGTGACGTAGACCGGCACGTGCTTGCGCCCGTCGTGGACGGCCACCGTGTGGCCCACCATGTCGGGGATGATCGTCGATCGGCGCGACCAGGTCTTGATGACCTTCTTTTCGCCCCTGCTGTTCAGGTCGTCGACCTTCTTGAGCAGGTGGTCGTCGACGAACGGGCCCTTCTTGAGTGAACGAGGCATCTCGGTCTCCTGGCCTACCGGCGCGAGCCGCGAGTGCGGCGACGTCGGACGATGAGCTTCTGGGACGGCTTGGTCTTGTCGCGGGTGCGGCCCTCGGGCTTGCCCCAAGGCGACACCGGGTGCCGGCCGCCGGACGTCTTGCCCTCGCCACCACCGTGGGGATGGTCGACGGGGTTCATGGCCACGCCGCGGGTCTGGGGGCGGACGCCCTTCCAGCGGTTGCGGCCGGCCTTGCCGATCTTGATCAGCTCGGCCTCGCTGTTGCCGACCTCGCCGACCGTGGCGCGGCAATCGATCTGCACGCGCCGCATCTCGGTGCTGGGCAACCGCAGGGTGGCGTAGTCGCCCTCCTTGGCCACGAGCTGGACGCCGGAGCCGGCCGAGCGGGCCATCTTGGCGCCGCCGCCGGGCTTGAGCTCGATGTTGTGGACCGTGGTGCCCACCGGGATGTAGCGCATGGGCAGCGCGTTGCCGGGACGGATCTCGGCGCCCTGGCCGCTCTGCAGCCGGTCGCCGACCTGCACGCCCTTGGGGGCGAGGATGTAGCGCTTCTCGCCGTCGAGGTAGTTCAGCAGGAGGATGCGGCAGTTGCGGTTGGGGTCGTATTCGACCGCGGCGACCTTGGCCGGCACGCCGTCCTTGGTGCGCTTGAAGTCGATGATGCGGTACTGCTGCTTGTGGCCACCGCCCTTGTGGCGCGCGGTCTTGCGGCCGTAGGAGTTGCGGCCACCGGTGCCGTGCTTGGGCGCGAGCAGCGACTTCTCGGGCTCGCTCTTGGTGATCTCAGCGAAGTCGGACACGGTCTGGAACCGGCGTCCGGGGCTGGTGGGCTTGCGCTTGCGAAGAGCCATCTCTTATCCCTCGAACAGTTCGATCTTGTCGCCAGCGGCGAGGGTGACCAGGGCCCGCTTGCGGTCGGCCCGCTTGCCGGTCTTGCCGGTCCGGCGATTGCGGACGCTCTTGCCCTTGCGATTGAGCGTGTTCACCGAGGTGACCTTCACGTCGAAGATCGACTCGATGGCGGCACGGATCTCGGGCTTGGCCGCGTCTTTGTGCACGACGAACGTGTAGACGTTCTGCTCGATCAGGCCGTACGACTTCTCGCTCACGACCGGGCGGATGATGACGTCGCGGGGATCCCTCATGCGCTGGCCTCCTCGGCCTCGTCACGGGAGGCTTTGGCCCCCGTGGACGCCCCGCCTGCGGGGTCGTCATCGGAGCCGGCCGGCTCGGTGGCGCCGGGGGCGTCGGCGCCCGGAGCGGCCACGGTGCTGGTGGGCAGCGTGGCCCGGGTGAAGACCACGAGATCGTTGACCAGCACGTCGTAGGCGTTGAGCTCGCGGGCCTCGATGAGCTGCACGTGCTGCAGGTTGCGGAACGCCTTGGCGGCCACGTCGTCGCGGGTGCCGAGCACGACGAGCACGCGGCCCTGAGCGGCGCCGACCGCGCCCAGCGCGGCGACGGCGTCCTTGGTGCGCGGGGCGCTGAAGCCCCAGTCGTCGATCACGAGGACCTTGCCCTCAGCGGCGCGGTCCGACAGCGCCGAGCGCAGGGCGAGGCGCACCATCTTCTTGGGCGTGCGCTGCACGTAGCTACGGGGCTTGGGGCCGAGCGCCACGCCGCCGCCGCGCCACTGCGGGGCGCGGATGGACCCGGCGCGAGCGCGGCCGGTGCCCTTCTGCTTCCACGGCTTGGCGCCGCCGCCGCGGACCTCGGAGCGGGTCTTGGTGCTCTGCGTGCCGGCGCGGCGGGCCGCCAGCTGGGCGGTGACCACCTGGTGCATGACCGGCACGTTGGGCTCGATGCCGAACACGGCATCGTCGAGCTCGACGGTGCCCTTCTTCTTGCCGGTGGCGTCGATGACATCGACTGCAGCCATGATCAGTTCCCACCCTTCACGGCGTTGCGGATCAGCACGAGGCCGCCCTTGGGACCGGGGACGGCGCCCTTGAGCAGGATCAGGCCGCGCTCGGTGTCGATCGCGTGGACCGTCACGTTCTGCGTGGTGACCTTCTCGTTGCCCATCCGGCCGGCCATCTTGAGGCCCTTGAAGACCCGGCCGGGGGTGGCGCAGCCGCCGATCGAGCCCGGCGAGCGGTGCTTCTTGTGCACACCGTGGGTGGCGCGCAGACCGTGGAAGCCGTGCCGCTTCATCACACCGGCGAAGCCCTTGCCCTTGCTGGTGGCGGACACGTCGACGATCTCGCCGGCGGCGAATGCCTCGGCGCTGATCTCCTGTCCGAGCGAGTACTCGCTGGCGTCAGCGGTGCGCAGCTCCAGCAGGTGACGACGGGGCGTCACGCCGGCCTTCTCGAAGTGGCCGCGCATCGGCTTGTTCACCTTGCGCGGGTCGATGTCGCCGAATGCGATCTGCACACCGTCGTACCCGTGGCTGTCCGAGGTACGCACCTCGGTCACCACGCACGGGCCGGCCTGGATCACGGTCACGGGGACGACCCGGTTGTTCTCGTCCCAGGTCTGGGTCATGCCGAGCTTGGTGCCCAGCAGACCTCGCGTGTTCTTGTGATTGCTCATAGGTTTCGCGTTTCCCTCAGAGCTTGATCTCGATGTCGACACCGGCCGGCAGGTCGAGACGCATCAGCGAGTCGACGGTCTTCGGGGTGGGGTCGATGATGTCGATGAGCCGCT
>JAODBM010000077.1 GCA_025463985.1 Acidimicrobiales bacterium | reverse complement strand
GTTCGATGACCGGCCGCGGGATCGGCTTTGCCCTCCGCCCGGACCGAGGCTGCTCGATGTTGACGCCCGGGATCGGGCCGTGGAACAGCCGGTGGACGACGTGGGCCAGGCCCTCCACCAGCCGCGGGCGGTCCAGGCCACCGCCGGCGGCCATGGCGCTCCAGTAGAAGCTGCAGCGGATGAGCACGGCGTCCATGCCGCTGGCCAGGGCCTGGTCCGCGCCCCGATCGCGCCGCCCGAACGCCCGCAGGAGCGCTCGGTCGATGCGGGTGCCGAAGATCGAGGACTGGTGGGCGAGCTCCTCGTGGTCGCGGCTGGCGGCCTGGAAGGCGGCGAAGATCGGGGCGTGGGCCTCGTACAGGGTCGTGAACTCGTCGATCCAGGCGGCCAGGCGGGCGACGCCGTCGGGGCCGTCGTCGATGGGGCCCAGCCGGCGGGCGAGCTCGGTCATCTTGATGCCGAGGTCCCGGGCCAGCTTCCAGTACACGTCGTCCTTGCTCGAGAAGTACTGGTAGAAGGCCGGCCGTGAGCAGCCGGCCCGCTGGGTGATCAGCTCGACGCGGGCGTCGTTGTAGCCGACGTCGCCGAACACCTCGAGGGCGGCGTCGAAGATCCGGCGCTCGGTCTCCGAGCCTCGCTCGCCGACCAGGGGGTTGGTGCCGAACGGGCGCCGGCGGGTCGGGGCGTCGTCCGCCGGCTCGGGCTCGTCAGCCAGCGGACGCACGGGTCCTCCGAAGCAGCAGCCGATCCACCCGCCTAATCTAACGCTGCTGTCAGTTTCCCCAAGCCGGAGGACACCGTGGACACCGAGGACCTGATCCTGGTGAGCGTCGACGATCACGTGGTCGAGCCGCCCGACCTGTTCGAGGGGCGGCTCTCGAAGCGGACGGCGGAGCGGGCACCGTTCGTCCAGACGCTGCCCAACGGCCGCGACGTGTGGATGTTCGAGGGCAACGCGCTGCCCAACGTGGGGCTCAACGCCGTGGCCGGCCGGGTGCCCGAGGAGTACGGCATCGACCCGCTCGCGTTCTCCGAGATGCGCCCCGGCTGCTTCGACATCGACGCCCGCATCGCCGACATGAACGCCAACGGCGTCCTCGGCTCGCTCAACTTCCCGAGCCTCGCGGGGTTCACGGGCCAGCTGTTCTCGACGTGCGACGACAAGGACATCGCCATCGAGCTGCTCCGCGCGTACAACGACTGGCACGTCGAGGACTGGTGCGGCACCCACCCGGGCCGGATGATCCCGCTCGCCGTCCCGCCGATCTGGGACCCGCAGCTGATGGCCGACGAGGTGCGGCGCATGGCAGAGAAGGGCTGCCACGCGGTGACGTTCTCGGAGAACCCCAGCAAGCTCGGCCGGCCCAGCTGGCACAGCGACCACTGGAACCCGTTCCTCGCCGCCTGCGAGGAGACCTCCACGGTGATCTGCCTGCACATCGGCTCGTCGTCGGAGACGGTCATGACGGCGGTCGACGCCCCGATCGACACGATGATCACGCTGCAGCCGGTCAACATCGTCCAGGCCGCGGCCGATCTCGTGTGGTCGCCGGTGTTCCGCACGTTCCCGAACCTGCGCATCGCGCTGTCCGAGGGCGGCATCGGCTGGATCCCGTACTTCCTGGAGCGGGTCGACTACACGTACCAGCACCACAAGGCGTGGACGAACCAGGACTTCGGCGACCAGCTGCCCAGCGAGGTGTTCAACGAGCACGTGCTCACCTGCTTCATCGACGACGCCATCGGCATCGAGCTCCGCGGCCACCTCAACCCCAAGCACATCCACTGGGAGTGCGACTACCCCCACTCGGACTCCACCTGGCCGACGTCGCCGGAGATGGTCGAGAAGGTGCTCCACGGGGTGCCCGACGCCGAGGTCGACGCCATCACCCACGCCAACGCCATGGCCAACTTCTCCTACGACCCCTTCGCCCACATCCCCCGCGAGCAGTGCACGGTGGGGGCGCTGCGGGCGCAGGCGGCCGGCGTCGACACGACCGCGGTGGCACGCGGCACCGGCAAGTTCCAGGAGGACGGCATCGTCACCGTGATGACCCTGGCCGAGCGCCTGGGCAAGCGGAGCTGAGTCGCCGGTGGGTGTTGGGGAGGTGGGGGCGCCGTTCCGCGTCCTGCCGGCGCTGTCCGAGGACAACCGGTTCTTCTGGACGTCGGGCTCCGACGGCCGCCTGCGCTTCCTGCGCTGCCAGTCGTGCGGCTACTACCTGCACCCGCCGTCGCCGCGCTGCCCCCGGTGCGGCGGCGTCGAGCTGGCTCCTGAGCCGGTGAGCGGGCGGGGCACGGTCCACTCCTTCACCGTCAACCACCAGTCGTGGGACGGCTCACCTGAGCCCTACGCACTCGTGCTGGTCGAGCTGGCCGAGCAGGTTGGCCTGCGGCTGACCAGCAACCTCGTCGGCTGCCCGCTGGAGAAGGTCTGCATCGGGATGGACGTGCGGGTCGTCTTCGAGCACCGCGAGCCGGTCTGGTTCCCGCTCTTCGAGCCGGACGATCGATGACCGACTTCGAGCGGCGATCGATCATCTCGGGCATCGGCCAGTCCGCGGTGGGTCGGCGGTTGGGGCGCAGCGGCCTGGAGCTGACGATCGAGGCCGCGCTCGCGGCGGTCGCCGACGCCGGCCTCGAGCTGACCGACGTCGACGGCCTCGCGACCTATCCCGGCGCCGGCATCGGCGGCCCTGGGTTCACCGGTCCCGGGTCGCCCGAGGTGCAGGACGCGCTGCGGCTGAACCTGAGCTGGCACTCGGGCGGGATCGAGGGGCCGGCCCAGCTGGCCGCGGTGGTGAACGCCGTGCTGGCCGTCGGCGCCGGCCTCGCCCGCCACGTGCTCGTCTACCGGACCGTCACCGAGTCCACCGAGCAGGGCGCCGGCGGCCGGCAGGGCATCGGCCTCGGCGGCGGTGGCCTCGGGGGCGGTGGCGGGGGTGCCCCCAGCGTGGGCGGGGCGTTCCAGTGGAGCATCCCGTTCCGGGCCTACTCGGCCGCCAACTGGCTGGCCATGTGCGCGCAGCGCCACTTCCACGAGTACGGCACGACGCCCGACCAGATGGCGATGATCGCGATCAACGGCCGGCGCAACGCCGGGCTGAACCCCAAGGCGATCTACCGCGAGCCGATGACGCTGGCCGACTATCGGGCGTCGCGCATGATCACCACGCCGTTCCGCCTCTTCGACTGCGACGCGCCGGTCGATGGTTCGACTGCGCTCATCGTGTCTGCCGTCGAGCACGCCGCGGACCTCGACCATCCCGCCGTCGGGGTGGAGGCCATGGGGACCGCGCTGCGGGGCCGACCGTCGTGGGACCAGTTCGACGACATGACGACCATGGCCGCCCGCGATGCGGGCGCGCAGCTGTGGACCCGCACCGACCTCACGCCGGCCGACGTCGACGTCGCTCAGCTCTACGACGGCTTCAGCTTCCTCACGATGGTGTGGCTCGAGGCGCTGGGCTTCTGCGCGAAGGGCGAGTCGGGGCCGTTCATCGAGGGCGGCCAGCGCATCGCCCTCGACGGCGAGCTGCCCGTGAACACCCACGGAGGCCAGCTCTCGGCCGGCCGGCTGCACGGCTTCGGCCACCTCCACGAGGCCTGCGTCCAGCTACGGGGCGAGGGCGGCGAGCGCCAGGTGCCGGGCCGCGTCGAGGTGGCGGCGGTGGCCAACGGCGGCGGCCCCAACGCCGGCGCCATGCTCCTCACCCGCCACCGCTGGTGATCTCGGTCAGCCGGAACCGTCAGGGGTGAAGCGCTCCTCGAGGATCTTGGCCAGGGCGCGGCGGTCGACCTTGCCCGAGTCGAGCCAGGGCAGGTCGGTCGGCGCGGCGAAGACGGCGACGTGGCGGGGCACGAGGTAGCTGGCCACCTGCGCCTTGAGCAGCTGCTGGATCTCCTCGGGCGAGGCCGAGGCTCCGGGCGCGAGCGCCACCGCGGCCACCACGTCCTGTCCTCGTGACGGGTGGTCGATCCCAGTCACGAACGCCAGCGCGACGTCGGGCAGCGCTTCGAGCTCGAGCTCGACGTCGCGGGGCGTCACGTTCATGCCCGACGACTTGATGACGTCGCCGAGCCGGCCCCGGTAGAAGAAGTGGCCGTCCTCGTCGAAGTGGCCGCCGTCGCCGGTGCGGTACCAGCCGTCGGGGGTGAAGACCTGCTCTCGCTCGACCTTGTGGAGGCCGAGCATCAACGGGTAGCCGCGGATCCACAGCTCGCCGACGGTGCCGGTCGGCACGTCCTCACCGGTCACGAGGTCGACGAGGCGGTGCTCGATGCCCGGCACCGGCCGCCCGAACGTCCCCTCCTTGCCGGGCGGCACCGAGTTGTCCTTGTCGCCGATCATGTGCGGGCCGAGCGTCTCGGACATGCCGAGCGAGTTGGCCCGAGGACCGGCGGGCTCGCCGGGCCGGCGCGGCTGCAGCGCGGCCAGGGTGCCGCCCCGCACCCTCGACAGGTCGCGCTCGGCGTAGGTCGGGTGCTCGACGAGCGCCTTGGCCATGTGCGGCCAGCCCAGCACCTGGGTGACCCCCTCCCGCTCGATCAGCTCGAGCGTGGCCCCTGGCTCGAACCGCTCTTCGAAGATCAGCGTGGCGCCCGCGTGCATCGCGGCGATGAGGGCGAAGCTCAGCCCGCCGACCCAGAAGAGCGGCATCGGGGTGTAGAGCACGTCGTCGCCCGTCAGGTCCCGGAACTGCCACAGGTTGTGGGCGTGGCGCACGACCGCCCCGTGGCTGTGCAGCGCTCCTTTGGGTGCGGCCGTGCTGCCCGACGAGTACACGACCACCATCGGGTCGGCCGGAGTCACCTCGGCTTCGACGGCGCGCAGCAGGCTGGCGTCCACCTGCGCGGCGCGCGCCGCCAGCTCGGCCACCGGGCCGGCCCACGGGCGGTCGGCGGCGCCGAGCGACCAGACCGAGCGGAGGTAGGGCTGCGTCTCGATGAACACCGACTCGGGCTTGGCGTCGGCCAGGCCGGGCACCGCCTCCTCCAACCGGGCGAGGTAGTCGTGGCCGAGGTAGCGGTCGACGGTCAGGAGGAGCCCGACGTCGGAGTGGCGCAGCACCCAGCCCAGCTCGCGCGCCTTCGCGTACGTGTTGAACAGCGACACCACGGCGCCGATGCGCGCCGCCGCGAGCCACGAGACGATCCAGTCCGGCCCGCTCGGCGCCAGCAGCCCGACCCGGCTGCCCTTGCCCACGCCCGAGGCCAGCAGCCCGCGGGCGAGCAGGGCCGAGCGCTCGTCGACGTCGGCGTACGTGAGCCGTTGGTCGTCCATCACCAGGAACAGGTGGTCGCCGTGGCGGTGCGCGCACTGGCGGATCAGCTCGCCGGCGGTGGGCGTGAAGTCCGGAAAGCTGGGGGAGCGGTCGCTCACGGCAGTTAGGCGACCCTCATCAGCCGGGCCAGGTTGCCGCCCATGACTTTGGCCACCTGGTCGTCCGGCAGCCCGATGAGGTCATCGACGAAGGTGAGCGGGTCGGCGAGCCCCTCGGGGTGCGGGTAGTCCGAGCCGAACAGCACGTTGTCCGCACCCAGCAGCCGGACCAGGCCGACAGGATCGTCTTCGTGGAACGGGTGGACGAAGATGTTCCGCTTGAACACGTCGACCGGATGCTCCTCCCAGCCGTGGGGGTTCGACTGGTAGGCGTGCTCCATGTCCTCGAGCAGCCGCCGCACCCACGCGCTGCCGTTCTCCACCGGGGTGATCTTGAGCCGGGGGAAGCGGGTGCAGAGGCCGTGGCCGATGGCGGAGGCGATGGTGTCGATGATCTCCCGGTGCTGGCCGCCCACGATCGACGTGAACCCCGAGCGGGCGGTGAACGGCGTGAACTCGTCGTCCCGCACGCCCTCCCACTCGTTGAGGTAGCGCTGGTAGCCGCTGTCTGAGGCGTGCATGCCGACCACGACGTCGGCCTCCTGCACCAGCTCCCAGAACGGGTCGAACTCCGGCAGCGCGAACGACCGCGGCCCGCGATGGCCGGGCACGGGCGCGGGGCGGATGAGGATGATCTTGGCGCCGCGCTCCAGCACCCACTGCAGCTCGTCGATGGCCCGCGAGACGATCGGCAGCGTGATCACCGGCACCGGGAAGATGCGGTCCTCGTAGTTGAACGTCCACTGCTCGTGCATCCACTCGTTGAGCGCGTGGATGACGTCGTGGACGGCCTCGGGATCGTCGCGCAGGCGCTCCTCGACGAGGCTGGCCAGCGTCGGCCACATCAGGGCTCGGTCGAGGCCCAGCTCGTCCATCAGTTCGAGGCGGGGCCCCGGCTCGCGATACGCGGGGAGGGCCTCGATGCCGCGGCCCATGATCTCGCGCATCGTCTTGCCCTCCGGGTTGCCGGAGCGGAAGTACTCCTCCTGCGCGCCGGGCGCGGCCACGCGGTCGAACGTGGGGTTCGGGATGTAGTCGCTGATCTGGCCCTTGACCGCGATCTTCGTGCGGCCCCGCACCTCGACGTAGTCGATCAGCCCGGCCCGGCCGGGAGGGAGGAACTTCGTGAGCGCATCCCGCGTCTCGTAGAGGTGGTTGTCGGCGTCGAACACCTCGAAGTCGAGCTGACGCGACGGCATGGCGACCCCCCAGTGACGATTGCTGACGTGTGTGTTAGATACTAGACGCTGGGCGCCGCGCTGACCATGGCCGGAACCCTCCCTGGCCCCGCTGGGCGGCCGGTCAGAGGATGGCGCCGGACTCCTTCATGGCGGCCAGCTCGTCCCAGTCGTAGCCGGCGGCGAGGAGCACCGACTCGGTGTCGGCGCCGTGCTCGGGTGCCCGCTCGACCTCGATCGCGGTCTCGTCGAACTGCGCCGGGCTGGCCACGAGCGCGACCTCGTCGCCGTTGTCCGCGAGGACCGTCGGCAGGTAGCCATTGGCGATCACCTGCGGGTCCTCGTAGAGCTCGGCGAGGGTCTGGAACGGGCTCCACGCGCCCTCGAAGCCGGCGAACGCCTCCTTCCAGTGCGACAGCGGCTGGGCGGCAAAGGCCTCGTCGAGCTTGGCCACGCACTCGGCCGAGTTGGTGGCCCGGGCGGCGGCGTCGCAGAAGCGCTCGTCGGTCGCCATCTCGGCCAGGCCGAGGCGGGCGACGAAGTCCGCCCAGTGCTTGTCCGACTGGAGCAGCATCATCATGAGGAACCGGTCGTCGCCGGTGCGGTACGTGCCGACGCCGGGGTTGGCGGACATGCCCCGGCCGCCCGAGCCGAGGCGCTCGAGGCCGTAGAGCTTCGATGCGATGACCATCGGCGCGATCTGCCACATGGCGGTGCCCAGCAGCGACACGTCGACCACGCTCGGCTCGCCGGTCCGGTCCCGCTTCACGAGCGCTGCGGCGACGGCCCCGGCCGCGGCCAGCCCGCCCATCACGTCGCCGAACGCGGGGGTCGGCTGGCCCGGCGGCCAGCCGTCGCTGGGCGGCATGGTCACGCCGACGCCGCCGCGCGCCCAGAACGCGGCGGCATCGTAGGCGGCGCGGGAGGCGTCGGGACCCTTGGGGCCCTGGCCGGTGCCGCGGGCGATGATCACGGCCGGGTTGCGCTCGCGCAGGTCGTCCACCTCGATCCGCAGCTTGCGGAGCACCGGCGGCAGGTAGTTGGTGACCACGACGTCGGCCCGCTCCACGAGCCGGAGGAACGCCTCGCGGCCGTCGGGGTTGGCGAGGTCGATGGCCACCGAGCGCTTGCCCCGGTTGGGCTGCTCCATCATGAAGTTGAGGCCGCCGGCGCCGCCCGGCATGAGCCCGGAGGTGATCAGGCCCCGCTGCGGGTCGCCGGTGACCGGATGCTCGACCTTGATGACCTCGGCGCCCCAGTCCACCAGCACGGTGCCGGCGGAGGGCATGAACATCCAGCTGGCGATCTCCAGCACGCGGATGCCGTCGAGCGGTCCGGTCACGCGTTCCCCTTCGTGGTCGCCATCAGGTCGCCGGCCAGGCCACCGTCTTGGTCTCGGTGAACATCTCCAGGCCCTCGATCCCGCACTGCCGGCCGATGCCCGACTGCTTGTAGCCCCCGAACGGGGCGTCGGCGCCGTACCAGATGGCGCCGTTGATCCCGAGGGTGCCGGTGCGGATGCGGGCCGCGATCGCCTTCGCCCGCTCGACGTCGCCGCTGGTGATCATCCCGGACAGCCCGTACGTGCTGTCGTTCGCGATCCGCACGGCGTCGTCGTCGTCGTCGAAGCCCTGCACGACCAGGACGGGGCCGAAGATCTCCTCCTGGGCGACGGTCATCGACGGCGTGACGTCGGCGATCACGGTCGGCTCGACGTAGTAGCCGGCGGGCAGGTGGCCGGGGATGCCGCCGCCGAGCACGATCCGGGCGCCTTCGGTGCGGGCCGACTCGATGTGGCCGAGCACCCGGTCGCGCTGCCGGGCCGACACCAGCGGGCCCATGAAGTTCGACGGGTCGGCCGGGTCGCCGTAGCCGATCGACTCCATGGCGGCGACGGCCAGCTCGACCGCTTCGTCGTAGCGGGACCAGGGCACGAGCAGGCGGGTGGGGATGGCACAGCCCTGCCCGGCGTGGAAGCAGACGCCGGCGGCCGAGCCGATCTCGGCGGCGAGGTCGGCATCGTCCAGGAAGAGGTTGACCGACTTGCCGCCGAGCTCGAGGAACACGGGCTTGAGCGTGGTCGAGGCCGCCGCCATCACCTTGCGGCCGGTCACGGTCGAGCCGGTGAACGCGATCATGTCGACGTCGGGCGAGGTCCCCAGGTCCTCGCCCAGCGCGTGGTCGGACGACAGCACGATGTTCACGACGCCCGCGGGGATGTCGGTGTGCTCGGCGATCAGCCGCCCGATCCGGGTGGCGTTCCACGGCGTGTCGGGCGCCGGCTTCAGCACGCACGTGTTGCCCATGGCCAGCAGGGGTCCGAGCTTGTTGAGGATGATCTCGACCGGGAAGGTCCACGGGGTGATCGTGCCGACCACGCCCCCCGGCTCCTTCCACACCTCGCGCTCGGACAGGCTGCCCATGCCGAACGCGTCCTTCGGGCCGAGCGACCGGCGCCACGGGAACTCCGCGATCATCGCCGCCGGCCAGGCGAGCGCCTCGCGCAGCGGAGCATCGAGCTGAGGCCCGTAGGTGGTGATGACCGGGCAGCCGACCTCGGCGATCAGCTCGGCGCGCAGCTCCTCGCGCTCGCCCTCCAGGGCGGCCTGCAGCTGGAGCAGGCAGGTCGTGCGCAGGTCGTGATCGGTGGCCCACGACGTCTCGTCGAACGCCCGGCGGGCGGCGGCGATGGCCGCGGCCATGTCCTCGTGGCCGGCGTCGCTCGTGGTGCCGAGCACCTTCTCGGTGGCCGGGTTGACGTTGTCGAACGTCGCCCCCGATGCCGCCTCGGTCAGCACGCCGTCGATCAGCATCCGCGGCTCGTGCTCGTGGTCGCTCACCAGACCAGCTCCAGGTTCTCGATCGAGCGCAGGTCGCGGGAGTAGAGCAGCTCGTGACCGTCGGGGAGGGCGTAGGACGGCACCGCCTGATGCCACTCCTCGAGCACGACCCGCAGCTCGAGGCGGGCCAGGTGCGAGCCGAGGCAGCGGTGGGCGCCGCCCCCGAAGGCGATGTGCTTGTTGCTCTCCCGATGGAAGTCGACGGTGTCGGGGTCGTCCCAGACCCGCTCGTCGGTGTTGGCCGACCCGATCATCACGGCCACGGTGCGGCCCGCGGCGACCGGGCAGCCGGAGATCTCGGTGTCCTGGGTGGTGATGCGCACGATGCCGGGCACCGGGGTCTCCCAGCGCAGCAGTTCCTCGATGGCGTGCGGGATCAGGCTCGGGTCGGCGACCAGCTCCTCGCGCTGCTGCGGGTGCTGGGCGAGGAAGGCCACCATGCAGTCGAGCGACGCGGTGACCGTGTCGAGGCCGGCCAGGAAGAACAAGTAGCAGATGTCGAGGACGTCCTCGTCGGTCAGCCGCGTGCCGTCGACCTCGGCGGTCAGGAAGTTCGAGATCAGGTCGTCGCGGGGCGCCTCGTGGCGCTCGTCGATGGCCTCCTGCAGCACGGCGTAGATCTTCTGGCCGGTGGCGTTGGCCATCTCGACCCGCTCCTCGCGGGTCTGGGCCGGCGGCCGGATGATCCCGTCCTTCAGCTCCAGGAACTCGTCGCGCCGCTCGACCGGCAGCCCCAGGATCTGGAGGAACACGGTCGTGGGAATCGGCACCGACAGCGCGTCGTGGAAGTTGCCGGGGCCGTCAGCGACGAACTTGGCCACGAGCTCACGGACGAGCCCGCGGGTCTGGTCCTCCAAGAGCGCCACCCGCCGCGGCGCGAACAACGGGTCGAGGAGCTTGCGGTAGCTCTTGTGCTCCGGCGGATCGATCTGCAGCGGGAGCAGGGGCCGCACCTGGCCGATCGACACCGCCTCCACGCCCGAGGAGAACACGTCCGGGTGCGAGAGCACGTGGCGCACGTCGTCGTGGCCGCCGACGATCACCATGTCGTTCTCTTCGAGCTCGACGATCGGCCCGACCTCGCGGAGCAGCTTGAACAGCGGCTGCGGATGGGCGAGCGCTTCGGGGTCGGGCGTTGGAAGCTCGAAGTTGGACATGAGGGTCCTCCCCGCAGACCGGCGCCGGCGCGTCGGCCGGATCGTAGCGACTTCTAACGTTCGTGTCAGGAATGATCGGCGGCGCGCACGGTGTCCTTCTCGGCCGGCACGATCGGCGGGGCTTCCTTCCACGACGGCGTTCCGTCCTCGGGCCGGGCCGCGGGCCAGCCGTCCTCGTGGATCTCGGCCCAGTGCGAGTGGTTCAGCTGGTGGAGCGTGAAGCACGCGTTGAGGCTGTTGAAGAAGCCCTGGTTGTCGACGGTCTCGTTGACCGACTCCTTGATCAGCAGCGCGGTCATCGTGGGCAGCAGAGCGATGCGGCGGGCGAAGTCGAGGGTGCGCTCGGCGAGCTCGTCGGTCGGGAACACCTTCGAGACCATGCCGAGCCGGTGCGCCTCGTGGACGTCGATGCTGTCGCCGGTCAGCAGCAGCTCCTTGGCCTTGCGGGGGCCGAACTCCCACGGATGGGCGAAGTACTCGAGGCCGCACATGCCGAGGCGGGTGCCGACCACGTCGGCGAACACCGTGTCCTCGGCGCCGACGATGAGATCGCAGGCCCACATCAGCATGAGCCCGGCGGCGTACACCGGGCCGTGCACCTCGGCGATCGTGATCTTGCGCAGGTTCCGCCAGCGCAGCGTGTTGCGGAAGTAGTAGTGCCACTCCTGCAGCATCCGGCTCTCGGCGCCCTTGCGGGTGGCGCCGTTGACCTTGGCCGTCGGGTGGTTGGCGTAGTCGTCCATGGCCGCCTTCGACCCCATGTCGTGGCCCGACGAGAACATCGGGCCGGCGCCGCCGAGGATCACGACGCGGCACTGGTCGTCGGCCTCCGCTCGGCCGAAGGCGTCGTCGAGCTCGACGAGAAGCCCGCGATTCTGGGCGTTGCGCGCATCGGGCCGGTTGAGCAGGATCCGCACGATCGAGCCCTCGTCGTGGGTCTCGTACACGAGGTACTGGTAGTCGCTCATCGCGCTCCTTCGGGGTCGGCTCGGCGTGCGCGCCAGGGTGACACGAGCGTTAGATTAGGCGGGCACCGACGACGCCCGGCAAGGGGAGCCCTGCACCGTGAAGCTCGCGATCGCGTTCGGCCAGCTCAACCCGTCGGCGTGGATCGACGTCGCGGTGGCGGCTGACGAGCTGGGCTACGACTCGATCTGGATCGCGGAGCACCTCGTCCTGCCGGCGGGCATGCAGGGGAGCCCGCACGCCGGGAGCGACCATCCGCCGATCCCGGCCGATCTCCCGGTGTTCGACGCGCTCGGCTACCTCGCGTTCCTGGCGGCCCGGACCGAGCGGATCCGCCTCGGGACGCACGTGTTCAACATCGGGCTGCGCCACCCGTTCGTGACGGCGCGCGCCGCGGCCACCGTCGACCTGCTCTCGGGCGGCCGGCTCGACTTCGGCGTGGGCGCGAGCTGGTTGCGCGAGGAGTGGGACGCGGTCGGCCTGGACTTCGCCACCCGCGGCGCCCGCGTCGATGAGGCCATCGACGTCTGCCGCCGGCTCTGGACCGAGCCCGTGGTCGAGCACCACGGCCAGTTCTTCGACTTCGCCCCGGTGATGTTCGAGCCCAAGCCCGTGCAGGCCGGTGGGCCGCGCCTGCACATCGGCGGCGACGGGCCCGCCGCGCTCCGGAGGGCCGCCACCGTCGGCGACGGGTGGATCCCGATGAACCACTCGGTGGCGGACCTGCCGCCCGCCATCGAGCGCCTCGCCGAGCTGCGCGAGAAGGCGGGGCGCCCGGGGCGGACCGAGGTGACCCTGGGTGCCGCGGTCGACGGCCCCGACGACCTCGCCCTGCTGGCCGCCGCGGGCGTCGACCGGGTCTTCGTGAAGCCGTGGCGCCGCACGTCGGACGCGATCGAGTCGCTCGCCAAGCTGGCCGCCCGCTGCGGCCTCTCGGAGGCGGGGACGTGAGCCACCACATCGAACTGGGCGGGAACGCGGTCGCCAGGACGACCGCGACGCCGCCCAGTTCGGGGGTGGTGACGTGACCGGGCGCCCGGACGAGATGCTGGCCGCCGTCTACACGGGGCCGGGGAACGTGGTGGTCAAGCCGCGGCGGGTGCCGGAGCCGGGGCCGGGCGACGTGCTGGTGGAGGTGAGCCACTGCGGGGTCTGCGGGTCGGACCTGCACATGATCCTGGACGGCTGGGGCACGCCCGGCAGCGTGATGGGCCACGAGTTCTCGGGCACGATCGTGGCGCTCGGCGACGGCGTGACCGGATGGGCCGAGGGCGACGAGGTCGTGGGCGGACCGGCGCCGCGCTGCGGGAGGTGCCGGCGCTGCCTCGCTGGCCAGCCGGCGCAGTGCGAGCGGCGAGAGGGCCAGATGGGCGAGGCCGAGCGTGACGGCGCCTTCGCCCGCTACACGCTGGTCGACAGCCGATCGCTGCTGCGGGTCCCCGACGAGCTCACGCCCCGGCAGGCCGCGCTGGCCGAGCCGCTGGCGGTGGCGCTGCACGGCATCACCCGCTCGGGCATCGCGGTCGGCGACACCGCGATGGTCTTCGGGGCCGGGCCGATCGGCGCGCTGAGCATCGCCGCCCTGGTCGCTCGCGGGATCGGGCCGGTCAGCGTCGTCGAGCCGAGCGCGGCCCGCCAGCGGCTGGCCCTGGACCTGGGCGCGGCCCGCGTGCTCGATCCCAGCGAGCTGGACGTGTTCCCGATGTGGGAGCCCGAGCGCATCTCCGAGCAGGCGGTCGACGTCGTCCTCGAGTGCTCGGGCAAGCGGTCGGCCATGGAGGCCGGCCTCCACCAGCTGTGTCGCGGCGGCACGTTGGTGCTGGTCGGCGCGGGCATCGACCCGCCGTCGTTCGACCCCAACCGCCTGCTGCTGAACGAGCTCCACGTGTGCGGGTCGTTCGTGTACGACCACGGTGGGTTCGAGCAGGCGCTTGCGCTGCTGGCCTCGGGCGCGATCCCGACCGAGCGGTTGATCGAGCCGGACGACGTGCCCCTCGACCACCTCGCCGATGCGCTCGCCGGCCTGGCCAGCGGCCGCATCGCCGGCAAGGTGATGGTCGTGCCGCCGCGTGCCGCGCCCGCGCCCACCGCCGAGCCGCAGGAGGGAAGCTGATGACCCACCCGTACTACCCGTCGGGCAACCCCCGCTTCAACCACGTCGCCATGAGCGTGCCGGGCGACCTGCTGGCCGCGGACGAGCGGGCCGACGTCGTGCGGTTCATGCGCGACGTGCTCGGGTTCGACGAGCTGCCCACGATGACCATCGATCGCCAGCGGCTGATCCTCGGCTGCGTGCACTGGGACCAGTTCATCTTCCTCATCGCCGAGGACGAGCCCATGCAGTGCCCTCGCCTCGACCACTACGGGTTCGCGGTCGGCACGCTCGACGAGCTCGAAGCCGCGCGCGACCGCGCCGCGGCGTTCCGGGATAGCGACCCGCGCGTCGACCTCATCGACATCACGGTCGACGACCAGGACGTCGTGAAGATCCACTCCATGTACGTCGGCTACCGCTTGCCGATGATGTGCGAGCTGCAATGGTGGGAGTTCCCGTCCTGACAGGTCAGGGCGCGGGGGTGCCCTCGGCTTCGAGCGCGCGGCGGAGCGCGTGGGTCGACACCGTGGTGGCCGCGGTCAGGCCCTTGGCCAGGCGGGCGAGGCGGATGGCGTGAGCCGGGTGGCGCACCAGCAGGCGGGCGAGCGCCCGCAGATCGGGTGTGCCGTCATCGTGCATGAGCCCGATCGTGTGCTCGTCGACCAGGTCGTCGCGCAGGTGATCGCTGATGCCGCGGAACGCGATCCACGGCGTTCCGGCCCGCTCGCTCTCGGCCGCGATGGCCGCGGTCTCCATGTCGATCGCGAGCACGCCGGCGTCGGCGTGGCGCTGAA
Organism: Acidimicrobiales bacterium; assembly: GCA_025463985.1. GTDB lineage: Bacteria > Actinomycetota > Acidimicrobiia > Acidimicrobiales > Iamiaceae > JAODBM01. Next base: position 20,868 of record JAODBM010000077.1, on the reverse strand, counting down.
GGACGGCGCGATCGACGATCAGGATGGCCGAGGTGACGAGGCGGCCGGCGGGCACGGCGTCGCCCAGCGGCGTCGGGGTGTGGACGGAGCCGTCGTCGAGGTCGGTCACCGTGGCTGGCACGAGCAGGTCACCGATCTGCACGGCCGGCCCGAGCCCCCCGGCGATGCCGCAGACCACGACGTGATCGGGAGCGTGCGCCGCGATGGCCGCGCGGGCGATGGAGGCGGCGGCCGCGGTGCCGACGCCGCCAAGCACCGCGATGACGTCGATGCCGGCGACGCGGCCGCGCGCGCTGCCGTCGCCGCGGCGAGCCAGGCCGAGCCGCTTCACCACCGGCCGTAGCTCGGTCGGCATCGGCGCGAACACGAGGACGGTCGTCATCCGGGGTGGCGTGATCTCGGGGTCATGATCGCGGCCCGGCGAACGCCATGGACGCGACCTGGAACTCGTCGATGTGCGCGGTCTTGTACTCGGCGATGGCCTTCATGTCGGGCAGATAGTGCTCGAACGCGGTGCCCTCGATGGCGTCGGCAATGCCGGTCGCCAGCGTCTCGACCGGTTCCAGCGGACCGTCGTACAGCGGCGGCTCGTTGCCGGGCTGATCCCAGATCTCCGTGTCGATCGCGCCCGGCAGCACGAGCCTCACACCGATACCGGTGTGCCACAGGTCGAGCGCCATCGCCTCGCTCCATCCGCACAGCGCGAACTTCGACGCGCAGTACGCGGCCTCGCCCATCACGCCCACCCGCCCGGCGAAGCTGGCGACGTTGACCACCAATCCGGCATCGCGATCGAGCATCTTCGGCAGGATGGCCAAGGACATGCGCACCGGCGACTCGAAGTTCAACGTCATGGTCGATCGCACGTCTTCGATGTCGAGCTTGGTGACGGGCGTGCGCTTCGGCGCGCCGGCGTTGTTCACCAGCACGTCCAGCCCCCCGAAGTGGTCCCAGGCTTCCAGCGCCAGGTCGGCGGCGGCCGCGGTGTCCGACAGGTCGGCCACCCACACGCGGGACTCGGGCGTGTGTCGGCGGCAGGCCTCGAGCACCTCCGCCAGCCGATCCGCCCGCCGGGCGACGAGCCCCACCGTGGCGCCGCGTTCGGCCAGGGTGACGGCGGCGGCGGCGCCGATGCCCGAGGATGCGCCGGTCAGCAAGACGCGCGCGCCGTCGAGCGGGATCGGTCGGTCATGAGGCGATGTGGCGGTGGTCATCACCGGTCCTCCAGGGCTCGGTCGGCTGGGCTACTCTCCGAATCTAACTCTCGTGTCACCTTTGTGGAGGGCTCGAGAAACAGGCCGCCGTTGCAACGTCGGAGGGGAACCGTGGCACGAACTCGAGGCCGAGTGATCATCGTTTTGGTGACCCTGCTGCTCGTCGTGCCGGCGTGCGGCAACGCCAAGCAGACGTCGGGCACCGACGCGGCAAAGAACGTGAAGCTGCCGACCGATGGCGGTCAGCAGAACCGCGCGGTGCACAAGGAGATCAGCGGTGTGCCCGGCGTGACCAGCACCGAGATCGCCTATGGCGTCGTCGGGACCAAGCAGAACAACCCGCTCGGAACCTGCCTGCTCGACTGCTATCTGCAGGGCATCAACGCGTACTTCGCGTACCGCAACTCGCAGGGTGGCATCTACGGCCGGAAGCTCGTCGTGGGCTCGGTGACCGACGATCAGCTCGGCAACAACCAGGCCGCCGCCCTCGCCATCACGTCCGGCAACAAGGTGTTCGGCGCCTTCGAAGCCGGCCTCCTCCAGCAGGGCTGGGGCGACCTCAACGCGGCCGGCGTCCCGACCTACATGTGGGGCATCGACGGCCAGTCGGCCGCCAATCGCGACGCCCTCTTTCCGAGCACCGTGATCGGGTGCCCCGACTGCACGCGGCGGGTCGTGCCGTATGCCGCCCAGCTCGCCCATGCGCACCACGCCGGCGTCCTCGGCTACAGCACGAGCCAGAACTCGCAGGTGTGCGCCGACTCCACGGCGGCCTCGTTCAAGCTGTACGCGAAGGACACGGGCGTCGACATGGCGTTCCTGAAGGACGACCTGCCCTACGGCCTGGCCAATGGGATCGGCCCCGAGATCACCGCCATGAAGAAGGCGGGCGTCGACTTCATCGCGACCTGCTTCGACCTGAACGCGATGAAGACGCTGGCCCAGGAGCTCAAGCGCCAAGGGATGACGAACGTCACCCTGTACCACCCCAACACCTACAACCAGGCGTTCGTGAAGGCGGCCGGCGACCTGTTCGAGGGCAACTACGTGGACGTGCAGTTCCGCCCGTTCGAGGCGGCGACCAACACGGCGCTGACCGCGTTCAAGACGTGGATGGACAAGGCCCACGCCACCTACACCGAGCTGGCCATGGTCGGCTGGATCAACGCGACGCTTGCCTACCAGGGCTTGCTGGCCGCCGGGCCGACGTTCGACCGGACCAAGGTCATCGCGGCCACGAACCACCTGACGAACTTCACCGCCGACGGCTTGATCGCCACCGTCGACTGGTCGAAGGCCCACACCCCCTACACCCAAGCGGCCCGGGGCACCATCAAAGACCTCGAGTGCGGCACGTTCGTCAAGGTCGTGAACGGCCAGTTCCAGGAGGTGGGCAACAAGGACAAGCCGTGGCTGTGCTGGCCCAACTCGGATCTCAAATGGTCGACGCCCGTCCCGACCAACTTCAACTGATCGATCGGCGAGGCCTCCGGCATGCTCCTCGGTGCATCAGCGGGCTCTGACCTCCTGCGTGCCCTCGTCCAGGGCACGCCGGCGGGCACCGTGTACGCGCTGCTCGCGCTCGGGCTGGTCCTGACCTACAAGACCTCGGGCGTGTTCAACCTGGCCCTCGGCGCCCAGGCGTACGTGTCGGCCGCCCTGTACTTCCAGGCCCGCGTCAGCTGGGGCTGGCCGATCATCCCGGCGCTGCTCGTGTCGGTGTTCGTCCTTGCCCCCGCGCTGGGCTTCGTGCTCGAGCGCCTGGTGTTCCGCCATCTTCGCTCGGCCTCCGCGGTGGCGAAGCTCGTGGTCACGATCGGCCTCGCCGTCGCGCTGCCCGCGATCTTCGACCTCGCGCTCGGGTTCCACTCGATCGCTGGCCAGACGCCGGTCGGCATCATCCCGGGCGGGGCCACGGTCTTCTACAACCCGTTCGGGGTCTACGCGCTGAGCCGCAACGAGCTGATGGCGGTCGGCGTCGCCGCCTCCGCGATGGCCGGCCTGGCCGTGCTGTTCCGCTACACCACGGTCGGCCTGCACATGCGGGCGGTGGTGGAGAGCCCGCGCATGACGGAGCTGAACGGCATCCGCTCGGACCGCGTGTCGTCGTTCTCGTGGGCGCTGTCGAGCCTCTTCGCCGGCATGGCCGGCGTGCTCATCGCGCCCCGGTTCAACACGCTGGCCGCACCCGACTTCTTCAACCTTGTGGTGATCGCCATCGCCGCCGCCGCCATCGGCATGCTGGTGAGCCTGCCGCGGACGTTCGCCGGCGGGCTCGGGCTCGGGTTGCTCATCGCCGTCTTCCAGACGTTCCTGCCCCGCTGGTCGGACTCGCTGCCGTGGCTGGCGACCGTGCGCGAGAACCTCACCCCGGCGATGCCGTTCGTCGTCCTGTTCGCCGTCCTCGTGCTGTGGCCGGCCATCCGCCGGAGCCGGGCCGCGTCGGACCCGCTCGCCGGCGTCGAGCCGCCACCTCCCGCGCCCGCGGCGACGACCCGCAGCCGCGGGCTGACCGTCGCGACCCGCGTGTTCGCGGTGGTGTTCTTCACGGTGACGGGGCTCGTGGTGTTCTTCCGGGCCGACGCATCGTGGATGTTCCTGGTCACCCAGGCCGTGATCCTCTCGCTGATCTTCCTGTCGATCACGGTGATCACGGGGCTGGCCGGCGAGATCTCGCTGTGCCAGGGGACGTTCGCGGCCATCGGCGCCTTCGCTTCCTTCCAGCTCGTCACCCACCTCGGCATGTCGGTGCTGCTCGCGGCGCTCGTCGGGGCCGTGATCGCCGCGGTCGTCGGGGCCGTGCTGTCGCTGCCGGTGCTGCGCCTCGGCGGGATCTGGCTGTCGATCGCGACGCTCGCCTTCGCCTACTTCTTCGACTCGGTGATGGTGAAGCTGTCGTGGGTCGGCGGCGGCAAGCAGGCGTTGGCGGAGGGCACCCGCCTGCCTCGCCCGCTGCTCGGACCGTTCAACATGAACGACAACCGGACGTTCCTGGGCCTGTCGATCATCCTGCTGCTGATCGTCGCGTTCGCCGTCGTGCGGATCCGCGAGGGCACGGTCGGCCAGACGCTGCGCGCCCTGCGAGGCAGCGAGCTGGGCGCGCAGTCCATCGGCATCTCGCCGGCCCGCGCCCGCATCACCGCGTTCGCGATCTCGGCGTTCATCGCCGGCATAGGGGGCGCCCTGCTGGCCATCCAGCAGCAGAACGTCAACTACTCCAGCAACTTCTCGCCGTTCGCGAGCCTCTTCTGGCTCGTGCTCGTGGTGTCGCTCGGCTCGCGGACCGTGGAGGGCGCGATGCAGGCCGGCGCCGCCTTCGGCCTCTTCGATGCGGTGCTGCTCAAGGGCGCAGTCATCGGGTGGCTGCTCCGCAGCCCGGCGCGGATCCCGAGCGTCTTCCCGCTGTCGGGGACGTGGAGGTTCGTGCTCTTCGGCCTCGGCGCGCTGCAGTTCGCCCGCCACCCCGAGGGTCTCGTCGAGAACGGCAAGCGCGGGGCGACCGAGGCCGTCGACCGGTGGCTGGCCGCCCGGCGGGAACGGTCCCCGGTGGTCGAGCGGACCACCGAGCCGGAGACCGCGGCATGAGCGCCACCGCCGACGAGCCGTTCCTGCAGGCCAAAGGCGTGGCCAAGTCGTTCGCCGGGATCATGGCGGTGCACCACGTCGACATCGCCGTGGCCGCGGGGGAGCGCGTGGGCCTCATCGGGCCGAACGGCGCCGGCAAGACGACGCTCTTCAACTGCCTGCTCGGCGTCGTCCCCGTGGACCGCGGGGTCGTGCAGCTCGCCGGCGAGGACGTCACCCGCCTGCCGATCCACCTGCGGGCGCGGCGGGGCCTCGGCCGGACGTTCCAGCGGATCGAGCTGTTCGCGGAGGCCACCGTGCGCGAGCACCTGCTCATCGCCGAGCGCACCCGGCGCGGCGACGGGGCGCTGTGGAAGGACCTGCTCGGGCGCGGCCGCCCCAAGGCCGACGAGATCGAGCGGTGCGATCACATCCTCGGCCTGCTGGGCCTCGCCGAGCTGGCCGACGCTCCGAGCGAGCACCTCAGCCTCGGCCAGGGACGGCTGCTGGAGGTCGGCCGGGCGCTCATGACCGAACCTCGCCTGCTCCTGCTCGACGAACCGTCCTCGGGCCTGGACCATGACGAGACGGTCGACCTGGGCCGGACCCTGCGCGACGCGCAGATCGACCGCGGCTTCGGCGTGCTGCTCGTGGAGCACGACGTCGAGTTCGTGTCCGACTTCACCGATCGCTGCCTCGTGCTCGACGCCGGCCGCCTGATCGCCGAAGGCCCCACCGGCGAGGTCCTCGCCAGCGATGCCGTGCGCGAGGCGTACCTCGGGACCATGGGAACGGTCGCGTGACCGTGGGGCTGGCGCGGCGCGGTGTCCGGGCTGTGTGTTGGCGTGGGGGGACGGTGTCATGAGCGCGGTGCTGGAGCTGCGCGGTGTGTCGGCCGCCTATGGGCCGTTCCGGTCGTTGTTCGAGGTGTCGCTCACGGTCGGGGCGGGTGAGGCGGTCGCGCTCTTGGGCTCGAACGGCGCGGGCAAGACCACGACGGCTCGGGTGGCCAGCGGGCTCCTCGCGCCCAGCTCGGGCACGGTGTGGGTCGACGGCGCCGACCTGTCGGGGGCGCCGGCCTGGCGCTATGCCCGAGCGGGCGTCGCCCACGCACCTGAGGGCCGGTCGGTGTTCGCCACCCTCTCGGTCGAGGACAACCTGCGGCTCTCGTTCCGGCAGTCGAAGGGGCGGGCCGGCGTGGGCGCCGCGCTCGACCGCGCCTTCGAGCTGTTCCCGGTCCTCGCCAAGCGCCGCCACCAGCTGGCCGGGACGCTGTCGGGCGGCGAGCAGCGCATGCTCTCCATGGCCCGGGTGATGGTCGACGCACCCAAGCTGCTCGTGGCCGACGAGCTGTCCCTCGGCCTCGCGCCGATCGTGGTCGATCAGGTCTACGACAGCCTGCAGCGGCTGCGGGAGGCCGGGACCGCACTGCTCATCGTCGAGCAGCACGTGCCCCATGCCCTGGCCCTGTGCGACCGCGTGGTGCTCCTCGGCCACGGCGCGGTGGCCTGGCACGGATCCGCCTCCGAGGCCCCCACCGCCATCCCCGACAAGGTCTTCCACCAGGCCTGACCGACCGCCCTGGCATCGGCCGCGGACGGCTAGTGGCAGTGGTCCGGGGGCGGCACGTCGAGCGCCGGGTTGGCGTCGAAGAACCCGACGGGCACGAGGCGGAAGCCGCAGCGGTCGACGGGCATCACCGGCCAGTCCTCGGGCCGCGGGACGTGGGTGACCCCGAACGTGTGCCAGACCACGATCGGCGTGTCCACGAGCGACCGGTCGGCCTGGGTCCAGCGGGGGAGCCCCTCGCCGCCAGGGTGCTGGTTGGGGTAGTCGCCGGCGGCGCGGCGCTCGTCGGGGGCGACCGGCGTGACCCACAGGTTGTGGCGGGCGAACCCGGCCCGGGCCGACACGTTCGAGCCCTCGCCGGCGAGCAGCGTCGGGCTGGGCCCGGGCGTCAGCCGGTATGCCGTCGGTCGGCCGAGCCGGTTCGACGCCGTCGGGTTCACGATGTGCCAGGTGCGGCTGCGTCCGGGGTCGACGTTGCAGCGGGCCGCCAGCTCGCGGTCGAGGCGCCGGCGGGCGGGGGCGAAGCCGTTCTCCCACGGGTTGGCCTCGCCCGGCTCGAGCGGGATCACGTCGACCTCGTGGACCTCGTTCACCGGTCCGTCGACGCACACGTCGAGCCGGGCGCAGAACAGGTGCTGGTGCACCGGCGCGGCCAGCCCGGGTGCCAGCTCGGGGGCGTGGACGGTGTCGGCGCCCGGCACGATCGCCTTGGTCGAGACGATGCCGGTGAGCTTGACCTCCAGCTCGATCGAGCCGTCGAGGTGGACGCACCAGTAGAAGGCGTACTCGTAGTTGCCGACCGTGGCGATCGACGAGATCACGAGGCGCCGGGCCCGCCGGACCTCGGTGCGGTTCGTGTAGAGGTCGACGTGCTTCCAGAGGATGCCGACGTCCTCCTCGTGGATGCAGATGGCGTTGGCGATCGTCGCGGGCGCGCCGTGCTCGTCCGCGTAGACGGCGTCGAGATAGCGGATCTCGCCGAGGCAGTCGCAGCCGAGCGCCAGCGAGTTGGCCATGCGCCCGAGCCCCCACTCGCCCACGTCGAAGGCGTTCTTCCACCCGTGCGCCGGATCCGGATCGCCGTAGGGGACGACCATCTCGCTGATCGCCGCCCGCCGCAGGATCGGGCGGACCCGACCGCCGTCCTCGTAGCCGACGTCGCGGAGCACGAGGCCCTCGAGCGGGTCGAGCGACACGTGCATCGACCACCGCTGCCAGCGCAGCACGTTGCCGTCGATCGTGAAGCTGGGCCCCTCCGGCTGGGTGATCTCCAGCGGTCGCAGGTCATGGCGATGCGGCTCGTGGTCGTGCGGCAGGTAGCTGCCGGCGTGGGTCGGCACGGGCACGATGCCGTGGTCGACGATCTCGAGCACCTTGCCGCGGGCCATGTCGACCACGGCCAGCAGGCCCTCGATCGGTCGGGCGTAGCCGTTGTCGCCCGGCTCCTCCCGGTAGTACGAGATGCAGCGGACGATCCGCCGCTCCGCCTCGGCCGGGTCGCCGAAGCTCCCGGTCGGCCACGGGTCGATCTGCACCTGTGCCAGGTCGGTGATGCCGCGCCGGGCCAGGGCCTCGACGAAGCCGGCGTGGCCGTGCAGCGCGGCGATCGCGACCATGCTCTCGTGGAGGCCGAGCGGGGGCCGCACGCCGTCTCGTCGGTGCCAGGACCCGATGCGCCCGTCGGCCACGTCGACGACGGCCTCGATCACCGACGCCCCCGGTCCATCGACGATCACGAGCCGGGCCCGCCGGGGGCGCTGCCCGACGTCCTCGCCGGGTGGCGCCTCGAGCGTGATCGTGGAGAACCAGGCGCCGTCGCCGAGCCGCCCGGTCGCCTGCACCGCGGCGACGACGGCCGTGATCTCGTCGCTCCGAAGAGGGTCGTATGGGTGGGCAGTGGCGGGCGACGTCGTAGTGGGCGGCGTCGTGGGCGCGATCGGGTCGGTCATCGCTGGGGGTCGATCGCGACTTTGACGGCCCCGCTCTGCTCCTGGATCGCGATGGCGAGGAACGCGTCCCGCCACTGCGTCAGGCCGAACGTGTGGGTGAGCAGGCCGGTCAGGTCGATGCGGCCGTCGCGCACGAGGTCGAGGTAGTGGGCGATCGCGTGCTGGCGGACGCCGTCGACCTCCTCGATGCCGAACGCGTTCGAGCCGACGAGGTTGATCTCCTTGAAGTAGTGGGGGCTCCACTCCCAGCGCGTCGGGGCGTGCACGCCGCTGACCACGAGCGTCCCCCGCGCCTTGAGCACGCGGGTCTCCACCTCGAAGGTCTCGCCCTTGCCGATCGTGTCGTAGGCGACGTCGATCCCACCGGGATGGCACATGGGCAGGCCGCCCAGCCCCTCCATCGTCGGCCGCAGCACGCCGCCGGACCAACCGGCCAGCGCCTCGACCAGCTCGAGCTGCGACGCCGGCCGGAGCACGTGGTGGGCGCCGAACCGCCGGGCCAGGTCGGCCTGGGCGTCGAAGCGGGCCACGACTGCGACCTCGACGTCCGAGTACAGCGCCCGCAAGATCGCGATCGCGCACAGCCCGAGCGCGCCCGCGCCCCAGATGAGCGCACGTCCTCCTGGAGGCGGTGGATGCCGGGTGACGCTGTGCAGCGAGACGGAGAACGGGTCGGCGAACACGGCGTGCTCGTCGTCGATCTCGTCGGGCACCGCGAACAACATCGTCGAGTGCGCGGGCATGAGCTCGGCGTAGCCGCCGGTCGCATCGCTCGACACGCCGGTGTGGATGCCGGGGCTGATGTCGCCCGTCGTGAAGCTCCAGCACAGGCTGGCGTCGCCGGCCTCGCAGGCGGGGCAGGGGGGCGCGATGCCCCGGGGCGCGCAGCTCAGCCACGGGTTGAGCACCACCCGCTGCCCCACGTCGAACCCGCGGGCCGCCGGGCCGAGCGCCACGACCTCGGCCACCACCTCGTGGCCCATGACCTGCGGGAACGAGCACAGCCCGCTGAGCGCGCTGTCGTGGTCGCCGTCGCCGAAGTCGAGGAGGATCTGCTTCGAGTCCGACCCGCAGATCCCGGTCAGCCGCGGTCGGGTGACCAGCCAGTCGGGCCGCAGCGGCGCGGCGTCGGGCAGGTCCCGCATGGCCACCGGCGTGGCCGCCAGGTTCGTGGTCAACCGGTTGGCGTCGGCCGGCGCGACCCACGGTTCCGGCGCCACCCCAAACACGAGCGCCCTCATCCCGGTCCCCCCGACGTGGTCATATCAAGAACGTACCAACGGGCGTGACCTAACGTGACGTGAGTGTCAGAAAGCTCGGGGTTGACGGTGGGGATCGACATCGGGACGACGTCGGTGAAGGCCGTCGTCGCCGACGGCGACGGCAACGTGCTGGCCCGGGCCCGGGTGCCGCACGAGGTGATCTCGACGGCCGAGGGCGAGCTCAGCCACGACGTGGATCGGGCCTGGCGGGCCGGCGTGCTCGACGCCCTCGGCCGAGTGGCCGTCGGCCGGACGATCGCGGCCGTCGCCGTGTCGGCGATGGTGCCGTCGCTCGCCGCAGTGGACGCGGGCGGCGCCGCGCTCGGGCCGGGCCTGCTGTACGGCGACCGCCGGGGGCGGCGCCCGGGCCACGAGCCGGCGTTCCCGGGCGACGAAGGTGAGGTGCTCGGGTTCCTCGCATGGCAGGTGGCGCAAACGCCCGAGGCTACGGCGTACTGGCCGGCGCAGGCTGTGGCCAACCACGCGCTGTGCGGCGCGGGCGCGGTCGACCTCAGCACGGCGGCCACCGCGTTCCCCCTCTTCGACCTGGAGCAGTGGGACGAGGGCCTGGCCGCGGGCGTCGGCGCGCCCACCAGCAAGCTGGCGCGCGTGCTGTCCGGCCACGAGCCGGCGGGCCGGGTGCTCGAGGGGCTGCCGTGCGCCGGTGCGCTCGTGGCCGGGAGCACCGTGGATGCCCTCGCCGAGCAGCTCGTCTCGGGCGCCTCCACGGCCGGCGACGTGATGGTGCTGTGCGGGACGACGCTCATCGTGTGGTCGGTCGTCGAGGGCTGGCCGGCGGCCCCGGCGGGCGTCTGGGGCGTGCCCCACCACGTGGCCGGCCACAGCCTGCTCGGGGGGCCGAGCAACGCCGGCGGGCTCTTCCTCGACATGGTCACCCGCTGGGTCGGGCCGGGCGTCGCCGACCGGCTCGCCGAGGTGCGGCCCGACGACCTCCCCGTGTGGCTGCCGTACGTGCGCGGCGAGCGCACGCCGGTCCACTCGCACAGCTTGCGGGCCGGCCTGCACGACGTGTCCCACCGCCACGGCCCCGCAGACGTGCTCGCTGCTGCCTACGAGGCGAGTGCGTTCGTGGTCCGCCACCACCTCGACCTGGCCGCCAGCGCCGGGTCGGCGCCGAAGCGCATCGTGGCCAGCGGCGGCGGGACCCGATCCGACGGCTGGATGCAGGCCCTCGCCGATGCCACCGGCCTTCCGGTCGACGTTGCCGCGCTGCCCGAGGGCGCCGCGCTCGGCGCCGCGTTCCTCGCCCGCTGCACCGCCGGCCTCGAGTCCTCGGCCCTCGAGGCCGAGCGCTGGGCCCGCACCGGCCGCACCGTCGAGCCCCGGGAGGACTGGGTGGATGCCACCGAGGCCCGTTACCAGCGCTTCCGCGTGCTGGCGGCTGCCGCGGTCGACGGGCGCCTGTAGTCGGGCGCCGCCCCAGGGACGTGGGCGTGATCGCGTGGTGGTCATCGGGTGCCGGCGGGTTCGGGCGCCCTGATTCGCCAGGGGAGCTGGTTCGGTCGGCGCCTCGCGATCGGTCGGCCATCGGGCCGTCGGAACTCGAGCTGGTCGTCGGGCGATCGTGCGAGGCGGAACCGGCCCTCATGGACGAGGTGATGGTGATGGCGGCACTGGAGACAGAGGTTGCCGAGGTCGGTCGCCCCGCCGTGGTTCCAATGGTCGATGTGGTGGGCCTCGCACCAGTCGCCGAGGCGGTCGCAGCCGGGGAACGAACAGGATTGGTCGCGCACGAGCAGCGCCTTGCGTTGCGCCGCCGTGGCCCGCCGATGCCGCCGGCCGACGTCGAGAACCTCGCCGTGGCGACCGATCATCACGTCGTACGTGTCGCCCTCGCACGCGAGGCGGCGCACCGTCTCCGCCGAGACGGGCCCGAGGCGCTCGACCTCGCAGGTGCCGTCGAACGGAGGCTGCTCGCCCGGCCTGCCGGCGAGCACGGCCGCGTCGCAGATCGCCACCACGGTCGGCCGGGCCACAACGCCGCCGGGCTCGACGCGGGCCGACCGACGCGCCATCTCGACGAGGGCCTCGGCCCGACGCTCTGGCATGGCCCGCTGCCGCACCTCGCCGGTGACGCCCCGCTCGGCATCGAGCTGCTCGCGCATCAGCGCGTCCAACGCCCGGCTGACGATCGCGCCGTCTTCCCGGGCGAGCGCTCCTCGCACGTCATGCACGTCGTCGTAGGTGGGTGACACCCACAGCTCGGAGCGCGCGCCCCTGTCGGGCTGGCTGTCGCGGCCACGGACGCGCAGCCACCGCCTGGTGAGATGCGCCAGCTGGTCGACGGTGAACGCCCGCGCGTGAGAGACCAGGAGGGCCTCGTCGGCAGCGAAGTCGGCCGCGTGCCCTGGCTGGTTGGCGCGGGCCAGCAGCCAGGCCTTCGCCCCGCCGATCTCACCGGCTTCGAGCGCGGCCAAGGTGCCGGGCATCGACGCCAGCCGGCGTGCGAACCGCACCTGGGCCCGGGCTTCGTCACGCGACACCTCGCCGTGGTGCGCCAACCATGAGGCCCCCGAAGCAGCCCCGTCGGCCGCCCACGCCTGACGGGCATCCCACGAGGCGGTCAGCTTCGCTTCGACCGCGTCGAGCTGCGCCCGGAACCGCTGCACGTCGAGCAGCGCCTGCGACAGCGCACCGTCGGATGGCTGCGGCTGTTCCGCCACCGCCACCACCTGCTGCGCCAGATCGACCGAGAACATAGGTCTAGGAACTACCCGAACACACGTTCGATCAAACGACCAAATCCTGCCGCACCGGCACAGCACTCCACGCTCTCAACCCGACCCACCGCCCGTTCTGCTCCACGCCACCAGCGCTTCGGGCAGCGAGTCCTGATCGATGGAGGCGGGCTCGTCGCAGCCTGAGCCTCTGGTCGACATCCCAGCTCCGACCCACCGCCCGGTCGATCACACCCTGGATGCATGCAACCCACCAAACGGGTCTTGGGACTACTTTGGCGGCCGATCGAGGGAGGGACGATGACCGAGAGCGGCAGCTCCGTCGGCCGGGATCCGGTGGTGCTCGGACCAGGCGAAGGTCGGGCGTATCCGATGGGGCGCATCTCGGCGTCGTTCAAGGCCGACGGGGCGGAGACCGGCGAACGGTATTCGATCTCGGAGTGGTGGCTCGACCCGTACACGAAGGGGCCGGGCGCACACTCACATGCCAAGGACGATGTGTTCTACGTGCTCGCCGGCACCATGAGCGTGCTGGTCGGCACCGAATGGACCGACGCCAGCACCGGGTCGTTCGTCTTGGTGCCGGGCCACGTGACCCATGACCTTCGAGAACCGCAGCTCCGAGCGCGCCGGGATGCTCAGCGTGTCCGCCCCCGGCAACTTCGAAGAGGAGATGCCAGCCATCGCGCAGTGGTTCGCCGAGAATCCCCCGGGCGACACACGCGGCTGACTCGCGATTGGCGGAGGGCGTCGGCCGAGTCTCTCGTCGGCCCGCCCGCAGCTCGGTCGGCCTGCCGGCCCGTCGCCCGTTCGCCGGTCCGCCGGTGCGTCGCCGGCCCGCAGGCCCGCCGGTTGCTGGGCCCCGGCAGCCCCCGCCACGCCCGCCCGCCCGCCCCGGGGCAGCGGGGGCCGGTCAACCCGTCAGCAGGGTTGCGGCGCGGTGGGACAGCGCGGCGAGGGTGAGGGTGGGGTTGTAGCCGGCGGACGTGACGAAGACGGACGAGTCGCAGATCAGGACGTTGTCGACGTCCCACAGGCGCTGCTCGGGCGAGACGACCGAGGTCGCAGGGTCGGTGCCCATGCGGGCCGTGCCCATCACATGGCGGCTGGCGGGGGCGATGCCGATCGGGTTGATGGACGCGTGGAGGTCGATGTCGTGCTGGGGCGGCGAGGTGGCCGAGAAGGCGGCCTGCGCGCCGGCGTCGACCAAGACTGCCTCGTGCACCGCGGCCGCGTAGGCCGACGCGGCCAGCTCGTGGCGGTGCGGCCGGTAGGTGACGCGCCCGGCCGGCAGGCCCCAGGCGTCGCGGACCGACGGGTCGAGGTCGACCCGGTTCGCGGGTTGCGCGAGGTCCTCGCCCTGCACGGTCAGGACCCACATGCGTCGGCGGAGGCTGCTGTCGGCCATGGCCGCGGCGTGGCGGGGGCCGCCCGGGTACATGAGCGCCTCGTCGACGGGCCCGGCGGCCGACCCGTGCTCGGTCACGCCGCCCCGCAGCCACGGCAGCCCGGCCTCACGGGCCGCGCCCAGCAGCTCGGGGGTGTCGATCATCAGGTCGTCGTGGAGGTGGGTGACGTCGCGGCCGCGGTCGCCGCCGGTGTCGTCCGGGAAGATGCCGACCGTGAACGTCTGGAAGTGATAGGTGAGGTGTCGGCCGACGAGGTCGCCGCCGAGGCCGTTGCGCAGGAGCAGCCGCGCCGTCTCGAACGCGCCGCCGGCCACGATCACCGCCCGGCCGGCCCGCAGCTCGATCACCGGCGGGTCGGGGTGGTGGGCGAGGTCCAGGTAGCGGACGCCGGTGGCCCGCCGGCCCGCGGCGTCCAGCACGATCTCGGTGACCAGCGCCTCGGGGCGAACCTGGCCTCGGCCGGTGCGCAGCATCCGCTGGAGCGACGCGATCGGATCGCCCTTGGCCGCGACCGGGCAGCCGTAGCGGCCGCAGAAACCGCAGTCGACGCAGGCCGGCCGGCCGTCGTACTCGACGCTGTTCGCGCCGGTCGGGGCGCGGTAGGGGTGCAGGCCGTGGCGCGCTGCGGCCGCCGTGGTGACGAGGGCCATCGGCATGTCCGGTCCCGGTGGCATGGGGAAGCCGGAGCTGCGCCACGCGGCGAACGGGTTGGTCCCCGTCTCGCCGGCCACGCCGATGATGCGCTCGACCTCGGCGTAGTGCGGCTCGAGGTCGGCGTAGGTCAGCGGCCAGTCCCGCACGTCGGCGCCGTCGATCGGCCCGCGGGTCGTGCGCAGCGCGAAGTCCTCCTCGCGGAACCGGGGGAGCTTGGCGTCCGCGTGGTAGCCGCCACCGCCGACCGTCGACGGCAGGTTGTTGACCTCCCCGGTGAGGAGGCGGTCGCCGTCGTCGGCATGGCGGCGGTAGGTGCGGGGTTCGAGGCGCGGATCGGGGCCGAGGAGGTGGCGCCGCACCATCGCGATCTCGTCGTTGGAGAGGTGCCGGAGCGGCTCGTACGGCGGGTCGAGGCTGACGAGGTGGTTGCGGCCCTTCTCGAGCACGATGACCGACCAGCCGGCCGCGGTGAGCACGTCGGCTGCGACCGCGCCCCCGGGCCCGCTGCCGATCACGATCGCGTCGCAATCGGCGGTCGTCATGGCCGCGCCCCCCGCAGCGGGACGCGCGCCTGCTCGCCCCACCGATCGTCGGGCAGGCCGGCCTCGATCTGTCCCCGCAGGTGGGAGGCAGGTACCTCATCGCGCATCATCGGGCCGGGGGGAACAGCGGGTCGGGGAAGCCGATCTGGCGCCAGCCGGCCCCGTCGCGGTTGCCGCCGTAGGCGGGGTCGCCGAACGTCGCCTCGCAGGCGTGCTCGTGGACCAGGCGGACGTCGGCCTCGGTCGGCTCGCCGGCGGCGACGCGGTCGTACGCGGCGTGCATCTCGGCGATCCGCTGCGCCCATGCCGCCCGCTCCCAGACGCCCACCTCCAACCACGCCTGGCCCGAGCCCTCGGGCGCGGCCCAGAGGCGGGGCGGGTCGTGGTCGAGCGCGGTCAGCAACCGCTCGACGTAGTCGACGGCGCCGAGCGCGACCGACCCGGGCACCTGCGCGTCGAGCGCGGCGGCGATCACGGCCCGTGCCGGACCGTCGAAGACCGCCCCCTGCTCGCTCGGCTCGGCCGCCCGCGCACCCGTCATGGGTTCTCCCGGATGTACCGGTAGACGCCGGCCATGTCCCGGTTCACCTTCTCGGGGAGCGGGTGGATGGTCGCGCCCATGGCCCGCGCGCCCCACACGATCTTGGCCGTGCGCTCCACCAGCGCGGCGATGTGCAGGGCCTTGGCCGGCGTGCCGGCACACGTCACGAGGCCGTGGTTGGCCAGCAGGGCCGCACCTCGGTCCGCGAGGTGGGCGGCCACCTCGTCGCCGAGATCCGCGGTGCCGGTGCCCTTGTACTCGCAGCACGGCACGTCGCCGCCCACGTAGACGACGACCTCCTCGATCACGGCCGGGATCGGCTCGTGGGCGAGGGCGAACATCGTGGCGTACACGGCATGCGTGTGGATCACCGCACCCAGCTCGGGGTAGCGCCGCAGGGCCCCGAGGTGGAGGTCCTTCTCGGTGGTCGGGGACCGCTCGCCGCTGACCACGGACCCGTCGAGGTCGACGATCACGAGGTCGTCGAGCGTCATCGTGTCGTAGGCCACCGACGAGGGGGACAGGCACACGAGGCCGTCGGGCAGGCGGCCGGAGATGTTGCCCGAGGTGCCCTCCACGAGACCGTCGGCGAGCATCTGCTTCGCGGCGCGGAGCACCTCCTCCGGCGTGGTGGTGGGCGACGGTGGCGCGTCAGCCATGGGCGCGGACCTCCGGGTTGGCGAGGTTGGCGGGGGACTCACCACGTAGCAGCGCGGCGAGCCCGTCGGCCATCTGCGTGGTGTGGGTGGTCTCCGTGTCGTAGGTGGCGCCGCCGATGTGGGGGGCGAGCAGCACGTTGTCCATGGACGTGAGCGGGTGGTCGACCGCGATGGATTCGCCGTCGAAGTGGTCGAGCGCCGCCGCCGACACGTGGCCCGACTGCAGGGCCGCGACCAGCGCGTCCAGGTCGTGCAGCCCGGCGCGGGCGGTGTTGACGTAGACGGCGCCCGGCCGCATGCGCGCGAAGCGCTCCGCGGACATCAGGCGCAGCGTCTCCGGCGTGACCGCGGCGTGCATCGACACGACGTCGGCCTCGGCCAGCAGGTCGTCGAGGTCGTGCGTGGCGTCGGGGCTGAACGGGTCGGCCGCGATCACCCGCATGCCCAGGCCCTCGAACCGCCACTTGGCGGCCCGGCCCACCGCGCCGAGGCCGACGAGCCCGACCGTGCGGCCGGCCAGCTGCCAGCCCCGCATCCGCTGGTAGGGGATCGTGCCGTCGGCGAAGATCCGGCCCTGGCGGACGTCGCGGTCGGCCTGCAGCAGGTGGCGGGTGACGGCGAACAGCATCGCCACCGCCAGCTCGGCCACGCCGTCGGCGTTGCGGCCAGGCGCCCGCAGCACGGGGATGCCGCGCTCGGTGGCGCCGGGGACGTCCACGTTGGTGGGATCGCCGCGGGTCGAGCCGATGGCGAAGAGGGGCAGGTCGAACACCGGCCCCTTGCACTCGTCGGCCTCGCAGATGAGCACGGTGGCGCCCTCGGCCGCGGCCCGCTCGGCCAGCTGCTCGGCGTTGTAGATGCGCAACGGGCGCTGGTCGATCCACGGATCGCAGATGAGCGTGCCCAGCTCGCGTAGCGCGTCGAGGCCGGGACCGCGCAAGGGCGCGGTGGCCAGGATGACGGGACGGTCCCCGCTCGCAGCAGGGGTCATCGGCCGGCCGTCGGGTCGTCGGCGGGCAGCTCGACCTCGACCCGGGCGCGGGCGAGGATGGCGTCGTCCTGGTTGCGCAGCTCGACCCGCACGGCCGCCAGGTGCTTGCGGCGCTCCACCCGCGTCTCCTCGACCTCGCCGGCGATGATCGTGATGTCGCCCGTGAACGCCGGGTTGCGGTACTGCGCGCTGGCCTGGGTGATGAAGCCCCACTCGCCGGCCCACCCCGACACGTAGTCGAGGACCCACGCGCCCATCGACGCGCCGTAGCCGTAGCCGCGGGGCATGCCGACGTGCTGCGCCCACCGGGGCTGGAGGTGGCCGCGGGACGGGCCGTAGTAGGCGCCGTCGGTGAGCTCGGGGTTGAGCCGCTCCATGCGCTTGTCGCCCTCGTAGCCGGCCATCTCCTTCGTGTAGCCGAGCTCCTCCGCGCTCACCGTCGTCGGGCCCTTGGCCATGCCGCCCCACGTCGTCATCGGGTACGCCCGCCACTCGGTTGTGAAGCTGGCGAGGCTGTGCGGCCCGAGGATGTGCTCGGCCAGCTGGTCGCCTTTGTGCACGTCCGCGAAGAGGCGGGGGGCGTGGGCCAGCTCCTGGATCTGCTGGATGTAGGCCCCCTTGCGCTCCTCGATCTCGGCCAGCCGCTCGTCGGTCCACTCGGGCTCGGTGGGCTGGTCGAACAGCTGCTTCTCCTTGGCCGCCTTCACCTGGTAGCGGATGGCCGTGGAGCGCTGCTGGGCCACCCGCTCGCCCCGCTGGTTGATGTAGAGCGTGTCGCCCCGCTGGAAGCAGGTCGGCCCGGCGAACTTGGTCTCGGTGACCCGGTAGTCGTACGGCATCCGGTGGCAGACGAGCAGGTCGCCGGCTGCGATGCGGGGCCCGAAGAACCACCAGTCGTCGCCGCCGAAGATGAGGTGTGAGTTGGGGATCCGCCCGACCTGGGCCGGCGAGCAGCCGTGGCTGGTGTCGCAGGCGACGGCGAACGACTGGGGCGCCACGATGTCGCCGAACCGGCTCGCCGCGGCCCACGCGGCGTCGTAGTGCAACGGGTTCGGGTAGTGCATCGCTTGCACCCACCGCCGGATGTCGTTGCGGGCCACCGGCTCGGTCAGCTCGCCGGGCCGCATGGGCACGCCCATGTAGCGGTCGAGGTCCGAGGTGTCGAGGCCGGGGGCCGCAGCCTCGCCCGCCGCCTGGTCGTGATCGGTCGTCATGTTCCTCCTGGTCGTCGGGTCACGCGCTCGTCCGGTCGCCGGCGGTCGCCCCATGCGGGAACAGCCCGTCGAAGCCATCGGTCGCGATGGCCGCCGCCAGCTCGCGGGCGGTGTCCTCGGCTCCGGCCGGGAGCCGGAGCGCGGGCTGGAGGTGGCGGACGAGCACGCAGATGTCGACCTCGTCGCACAGGCCCGACGCGCCATGTAGCTGCTGGGTGGCCCGCAGCACCGGGCGAGCCACGTCGAGCGCGTGGGAGCGCAGCGCCACGACGTCGGGCCATGCGTGGTCGGGGGCGGCGTGCAGGCGCCAGAGCGTGAACAGCGCCAGCTCGCGCAGCCCAGCGACCGCGATGGCGGCGTCGGCGAGCTGGAACCGCACCGTCTGGAACGCGGTGAGCGGCTGGCCGAACTGGATGCGGTCCTGGGCATGGGCGGTGGCCAGCTCGACGGCGCGGTCGAGCCCGCCGAGGATCGTCCAGGCCGACAGCGTCAGCCACCAGGCCAGCAGCGCCTGTCCGGAGGCTGGGTCGAGGACGTCCTCGGCCGCGCCACCGACGGGTTCGAGATCGGTCACGAAGGGGCCGAGGCGCGTGCCCAGCGGCGCGCCGACTGCCCGAGCCGGCATCGTCTCTCCGGCTGGCCCGCACGCGAGCCACATGTCGAACAGGTCACCGTGGTCCACCCGCACCGGCGCCGCCGGCACCGCCGCCACCGGCAGGCCTGCCGCGCTGCGCAGCACCACGCCGCCCACGGGATAGGGGAGGGCGACCCGGCCGGCGGCCTCGCACAGCGCCGCCGCGGCCGCGGCCTGCTCGGGATCGGCCAGCGGGTCGAGCTCGTCGACGCCGAGGTCGGCCAGGAGCTTGGCGACGTCCTCGCGCGAGTCGGGGTCGGCCTCGGCCCGGCGGGCCACGTCGACGCCGCCGAGCGACTCGAACGCGCGCCGAGCCGTCCCGGCGAACTCGACCGCTTCCTGCGGCAGGACCGGGTTCACCGGCTCCGCCCGAGCAGATCCTTGGCCACGATCATCTGCTGCACCTCGAGGGTGCCGGAGGCGACGGTGGCGGCCTGCGCATAGCGCCAGTGGTCTTCGATCGCACCGGCGAGCGGCGCGCTCGGCCCGGCCTCCAAGCTGCGCTCGGCGAGCACCTGGAACAGCAGCTCGGCCACGAGCTGGTCGCACCTGGTCACGGCGATCCGGGCGGCGCTGGCCGCGGCGTCGGGCGGTCCGCCGGCCTCCTGGGCGAGGACGGCGCGGTACGCGAGCAGCCGGGCGACCCGCACCTGGGTCAGCGCCCGCGCCCACTGGACCGCGAGGTGGTCGGGCAGGCGGCCCGCCGTCGCCCGCAGCTCGCCGGCCATCAGCGAGAGCAGCCGCTCGCAGCGGGCGTAGCGGGCGATGCCGACGCGCTCGTGCGCGAGCGCTCGACGGATGACCGACCAGCCGCCGCCGACCTCGCCGAGCAGCCCGTCGGGTCCGACCGGCACGTCGTCGAGGAAGACCTCGTTGAGGTGGTGGGGCCCGAGCATCGACTCGATGGGCACGACCGTGATGCCCGGGGCATCCATCGGCACGAGGAACATCGTGATGCCTTCGTGGCGCTCACCCGGCCCCACCCGTGCGGCGAGCACGCACCACTGGGCCATGCCGGCGTAGGACGTCCAGATCTTCTGGCCCCGGAGGCGCCAGCCGTCGCCGTCCTCGGTGGCCCGGGTGCTCAGCGCCGCGAGGTCCGACCCGGCGTCGGGCTCGCTGAAGCCCTGGCACCAGATGACCGACCCCTCGGCGATCGGCGGCAGGTGCCGGCGCTTCTGCTCGTCGTCGCCGAAGGCCATGATCGCCGGCCCCACCCAGTTGAGGCCCATGTACTGCGCGCCGCGGGGCTCGTGGTGCGCCCACATCTCCTCGCGCACCACCGTCTGCGCCCAGACGCTGCCGCCCTGGCCGCCGTACTCGGTCGGCCAGGCCACGGTGAGCAGGCCCTCGCGGGCG
The DNA here is from genome assembly GCA_025463985.1 of Acidimicrobiales bacterium. Classification (GTDB taxonomy): domain Bacteria; phylum Actinomycetota; class Acidimicrobiia; order Acidimicrobiales; family Iamiaceae; genus JAODBM01. Next base: position 608 of record JAODBM010000077.1, on the reverse strand, counting down.
AGCAGCGCGCAGAACTCTTGGGTGGTCGCGAGGTCGGAGGGGTCGTCGGTGAAGGCGCCGAGGAAGCCGGGCGGCATGTTGGCGTCGATGAGCGCCCGGAGGCGGCCGCGGAGGAGCGCCGCCTCCTCGCCGAGATCGAAGTCCATGTGCGGGGCCCCTCTTCCGTACCTGACGCCAACGTTAGTCGCGCGTAGGATCCCGCCGCGATGGAGCCGGTCATGCCCGCGACGGTGGCAAGGGTGTTCGACCGCGCGCTCGCCGCCGACCCCGACCGTGAGGCCCTCGTCACCCGCTCCCGGCGGCTCTCCTATGCCGAGCTCGACCAGGAGGCCGACCGCGCTGCGCACGCGCTCCGGGACCTCGGCCTGCGACCCGGCGATCGCGTCGCGGTCTCGCTGCCGAACGAGGCCGACGTGGTGGTCGCCTTCCACGGAGCGATGCGCCTCGGCGCCATCTGGGTCGGCGTCAACGGCGCGCTCGCGCCGCCCGAGCAGCGGTTCCTCGTCGAGGACGCGGCGGCGACGCTCGTGCTGGCCGAGGCGCCGGCCGCCGACCTGGCCGCCCGCGCGGTCGACCTCACCGAGTGGCGCGCGGCGGTCGCGGCGGCC
>JAODBM010000049.1 GCA_025463985.1 Acidimicrobiales bacterium | reverse complement strand
GGCCGCCGCGTCGCCCGTGCCGTCGCTGTCGCTGTCGCCGGCGACCTCGGCCAGGGCGGTGGTGACCGCGTCGACGAGGCCGGCGTAGCCGGTGCAGCGACACAGGTGGCCGGCCAGCGCGGCCCGCACCGCCTGGTCCGGGGCGCCGCTCGGCTCGGCGGGACCCGAGCCGTTGCCCGGGCCATGACCGTTGGCGCTCGGGCACGCGTGGTCGAGCAGGCACGCGGCCGAGGCCACCAGGCCCGCGATGCAGTAGCCGCACTGCAGCGCGCCCCGCGCCGCGAGCGCCCGGGCCAGGCGCTCGCCCAGGCCGTCGGCGGTGATGCTTTCGGCGGTGCGGATCTCGGCACCGTCGGCGCGGGCAGCCGGCACGAGGCAGGAGGGAACCGGCACGCCGTCGAGCTGGACGGTGCAGCCCCCGCACACCCCCTCGGCGCACGGCATCTTCACCGCCGCCGTGCCACTCGCCCGGAGCACCTCGGCCAGCGGCCAGGCGTCGGCGTGCGCCGGCACCTCGACGGTGCGACCGTCCACCCGCAGCACGGTCACGACTGCTGCTCCGACAACCAGGCCGTGGCGTCGATGGCGAGCGCGGCGACCACCCGAGCGCGGTACGCGGCGGACGCTCGGCGGTCGCTGCGCAGCTGGTCGGGCTCGGGCAGCGAGTCGGGGCGGAAGAAGAGCGGCGCGCTCGTGGGGCCGACGGCGCCGGCCCACAAGCCGATGGCGCCGTCCGCCTGACGCACGGCGGCGACCGTGGCGATGGCGGGGGCCGGCCCGTGGCCGAGGGCGAAGCGTCGGTAGCAGCCGGGTCCGGAGGTCGTCAGCCGGACGCCGACCACGATGTGGGGCGGACTCGGCTCGCTGAGGTACCTCCCGAGCGGCACCTCGTCCACCCGGCTCCCCCCACCCCCAACCCCCGCAACTGGGCGGAGATCCGGTCGCCCCGACGACGCCAACCCCGCCCAGTTCGAGGTGTCGGCGGCATCAGGGGCGGCGGGGACGAGGCGCACGACCTGGGCGCCGTACGCGGCGAGGGCCGCGGGCAGATCGCTGGTGGGCAGACGGGCGGCGACGGTGCCGCCGAGCGTGGCCAGCCGCCGGACGTTCGGGTTGGCGGTGGCCTCGGCGGCCTCGGCCAGCGCCGGCCAGCGGCGGCGCACGGTCGACGCGGCGGCGAGTGCCTCGAGCGTGGTCTTGGCACCGATCGTGTCGCCGTCGATGCCGGCCTCGAGCACCCCGGCCAGGTCGACGGCGACGGCGCCGAGCAGCGGTGCGAGCGCCGCGGAGTAGAGGGCTGCTCCCCCGCCGACGGGCGTGGCGCCAGCGACGATCCGGACCAGCGCGTCGTCGATCGAGGCCGGCGTGGTCCACGTCGTCATCAAGCACCTTTCCGATCGGTTCCGCTGATCATATAACATGCGGGATACACCGATCGTGGGCGCCGGCGGCCCGACCGAAGGAGCCGACCTATGCAGACCTCGGGGCGGGAGATCCTCATCACCGGCGGCGCCGGCGGCATCGGCATGGCGCTGGCCCGTCGCTTCCTCGACGCCGGCAACGCCGTGACCGTGTGCGGCCGCTCGCCGGAGCGCCTGGCCGTTGCCGCCGCCGAGCTGCCCGCGCTGCGCACCATCGCCTGCGATCTCACCGACCCCACGTCGGTCGATGCCATGGCGCAGCGGCTCGAGGCCGAGGCGCCCGACCTCGACATCGTCATCAACAACGCGGCGGTCAACCACCCGCTCGACTTCCACGACCCCGACGCGCCCCGCAAGATCCGCGAGGAGGTCGACGCCAACATCATGGGCACGATCAACGCGTCGTGGCGGCTGCTGCCGCTGCTCGAACGCCAGCCCGAGGCCTGTCTGGCGATCGTGACGTCGGGCATCGCGTACGCACCGGCCATGGGCGTCCCCGGCTATTCGCTGACCAAGGCCGCGCTCAACTCGCTGGCCCGCTCGCTGCGCATGACCTTGCACAACACGTCCGTGCAGGTCGTGGAGATCGTGCCGCCGGCGGTCGACACCGACATGATCCGCGACCTGCGCTGCCGCAAGATGGCGCCCGCCACGGTGGCCGAGGCGGTGCTGCGCGGCTTCGCCAAGGACAAGTCCGAGATCCGCATGGGCCAGACGCACCTCACCCACATCCTCAACCGCATGTGGCCCCGCAGCGCCGAGCTCGTGATCAACGGCTCGTTCCACTGAGCGCCGTCGGCGCAGAATCGGCACAGAATCTGCGCCGAAGGGCGAACCGGGTTCAGGCGAAGGGCGAGACGTAGGGCGTGGTCACCCAGCCTTCGTCGAACGGCGTGACGAAGACGTCGGCGTAGCGCAGGTGGTGGATCCGCCAGCCCTCGTCGGTGGCGCGGAGCTCGTTGTCGTAGCGGGCGCCGACCCAGACCGGTGTGGCGCTGCGGCCGAACGTGGCCGCCTGCAAGACCTCCCAGCGGCCGGTGGCGGTGGCCCGATCGGGCCCGACGTCGACCCGCGGGTTCGTGAGCCAGTGGACGGTGAAGGGCAGCACGTCGGGCGTGTCGGCGAACTGGGCGCGGATGGCGGCGCGCCCGCGGCTCGTGCCCCACTCGGCGTAACGGCCCGCGCCCTCCCACACGGCGTCGTCGGTGAAGAAGCCGGCGATCAGGTCGGGGTCGTGGATGTGATCGCAGGCCTCGATGTAGCGGTACATCAGCCCGGCGATCTCGCGCTCGTCCAGCAGCGCGCCCACCTGGGCCTCGAGCGCCGCCAGCCGCCCCTCGGCGCTCGCACCGTCCGGCCCCGGCCCCGGCCCCGGCCCGGCCTCCGTGCGCA
>JAODBM010000162.1 GCA_025463985.1 Acidimicrobiales bacterium | reverse complement strand
GTCTCGCCGCCGGTGGTCGTCGTCGCCTGGCTGCTGGCGGTGGTCGCCGTGGTCGTGGTGGTGGCGCTCTTGCCGCTGGCACCACAGCCGGCTGCGGTCGTGAGGGCCAGCGCAACGAGGCCGGCTCCGATCGATCGACGGATCTGCATGTGGTCGGTCTCCTGCTGGGTTCGTCGTGTTGGACGTCGGGTTGGGCACCGTTCTTAGCGAAGAACGGTGCTCACAGGAAACTTTGGGCGAAATGCACGAAACGCCCCGAGATCGGTCAGCCGGACGATTCGGCGTCCGGGGACGCCACATCCGGGGCCGCCGCGCTCGCCGCGCCCGCCGCGGCGAGGCGCTCCGACACGTCGGCGTCATCCAACCGTCGGAAGCACCGGCGGACGCTCATGCGGTCGAGGACTGCCACCTCGAGGTCGGCGGCGCCGAGCGTTCGCTCGGGCCCGGCCAACGCCGATGCCGCGAGCGCCAGGCCGGTGGTGAGATCGGGCGTGCCGTCGAGGGAGGCGTCGACGCGCGCCGAGATGGCCTCGGCATCGCCACCCAGCACCGCGTAGGCGGACTCGTCGATCACGGTGCCGTCGTACAGCAGGTGGAAGATCTGGTCGCCGGCCGGCTCGGTGCCGACCTCGGCCACCAGGATCTCGACCTCCATCGGCTTCATCTCATGCGTGAAGATCTGGCCGAGGATCTGCGCGTACTGGTTGGCGAGGCTGCGGGCATCGACGTCCTCACGGCTGAACGAGTAGCCCTTGAGGTCCGCGTGGCGCACCCCGGCGATGCGCATCTGATCGAACTCGTTGTACTTGCCGACCCCGCCGAACGCGATGCGGTCGTAGATCTCGGCGATCTTGCGCAGCGTGCTGGACGGATTCTCCGCGCACAGCAGGATGCCCTCCGCGCACTGGATGGCCACGAGGGCCCGGCCCCGGGCGATGCCCTTGCGGGCGTAGTCGGCCCGGTCCTTCATCACCTGCTCAGGAGCGACGTAGAACGGCATGCTCATCGGTGCGCTCCCTCGTCGGTTCCGGCCGCAGCGGCCCGGTGACCGGCCAGGGCACCGATGCGCACATGCGCCGCCTCGTTGCGCTCGCTCATGACGACGACCGCCCAGCCGGCGTGAGGGTGGCATAGCGCTCGGCGAGCTCGGCGTCGTCGACGCGCTCGAAGCCCTCAACCGCGATGGTGGCCACGACCGGCCAGATGCCCCGGGCCGGATCGGGACCGCCGGTGGCGGAGTCTTCGTCCGCGGCGGTGATAATGGCCTTCAGCACGAGGTCGATGGCCTCGATGCGCGACATGCCGTCGCGGTAGCCGAGCTTGACCACCGTGGCCGCGTGCAGGCCGCCCGAGCCGGAGGTGGCGTAGTCGTCCTCCTCGTAGCGACCGCCCGTCACGTCGTACTGGAAGAGCCGGCCCGCTTCGCGGCGCAGGTCGTAGCCGGCGAACAGCGGCACCACGGCCAGGCCCTGCATGGCGGCCGGCAGGTGGTTGCGCACCATCTGGGACAGCTGGTTGGCCTTGCCCTCGAGGCTCAACGCCGAGCCCTCGACCTTCTCGTAGTGCTCGAGCTGCAGCTGGAAGGACTTGACCATCTCCATGGCCGGCCCGGCCGCACCGGCGATGGCCACCCCCGACCAGCGGTCGGCCGGGAACACCTTCTCGATGGATCGGTGGCTGATGAAGTTGCCGGACGTGGCCCGCCGGTCGCCGGCCATGACCACGCCGTCGGCGTAACGGGTCGCGACGACGGTCGTGCCGTGCGTGATCGCGAGCTCGGGTCCGAGGGGGGTGGCGGGCGGGGCGACGGCGAGGCCGACCCGGCGCAGGAGCGCACCGAAGTCGGGACCGGGATCGTCGCCGGGTGCGAAGGACGGCATGGTCACGGGGCCGAGGCTACTGCCGTCGGCAACACCCTCCGGGCGGCCCCGACGACCTGCAGGCCACGCGCCACATGACCCTCGTCGGCCTTTGACGCCCGGACGGCTACTCCCCGCCCTTCTGGACGTACGAGCGGACGAAGTCCTCGGCGTTGGACTCGAGCACCTCGTCGATCTCGTCGAGCAAGCCGTCGAGCTCGGCCTTGATCTTCTCGCCGCTCTCAGTCTTCGGCGGCGCCTCGGTGACCTGTTCGGCCTCCCGGGCCGGCGCCGGCTTCTTCTTCTGTTCCCGTTCAGCCATGTCGACTCCGTGTCACGGTTCAGGCGCTCAGCCGAGCAAGGAGCTCGGCCGGGGTGGCGCACGCATCCAACAACGTACCGACGTGCGCCTTGGTCCCACGCATCGGTTCCATCATGGGCACGCGACGCAGCGGGTCTTGGCCGATGTCGAAGACCATCGAGTCCCAGTTGGCGGCCACGATCTGGTTCGACCAGCGCTTCAAGCACTGGCCGCGGAAATAGGCGCGGGTGTCCTCGGGTGGATCCGACATGGCCCGCTGCACCTCCTCGTCGTCGGTGATGCGCACGAGCCCGGCCCGCTGGGACAGCGAGCGGTCGGGACGCAGGTCGTGGTACTGCAGCGCGAGCGCCGCCAGCCGCTGGTCGCCCCAGGACAGGTCGTGGCGCTCGCGATACGCGTCGAGCAGCCGCTTCTTGGCCACCCAGTCGAGCCGGTCGGCCAGCGACATCGGGTCGAGCTCGAGCCCGGTCAGCACCTGCTCCCAGAGCGTCAGGACCTGCGCGCCGACCGCCGCGCCCACCGACTCGAGACCGCGCTCCGCAGCGTACTTGCGGGCGCGGTCGAACAGCTCCCACTGCACGTCGATCGCGGTGATCGTCGTGCCGTCGGCCAGCTCGAGCGGCCGCGAGAGGGTGAGGTCGTAGGAGACCTGGCGCATCGCCTGCACGGGCGAGCGGAACACGATGTCGCGCGCCAGCGCCTCGTCCTCGACCATCGACAGCACGATCGCCGTGGTGCCGACCTTGAGCAGCGTGGCCGTCTCGGAGAGGTTGGCGTCGCCGGTGATGACGTGCAGCCGCCGGTACTTCTGCGCGTCCGCGTGCGGCTCGTCCCGCGTGTTGACGATCGGTCGTTTGAGCGTGGTCTCGAGGCCGACCTCGGCTTCGAAGAAGTCAGCCCGCTGGGTCAGCTGGTACGGCACCTCGGCCACGCCCAGGCCCGGAGCTTCCGACCCGATCTTCCCGCTACCGGTGAAGAGCTGGCGGGTGACGAAGTGCGCGGTGGCGTGCGTGACGATGCGCCCGAACGGTGTGGCGCGGTCCATGAGGTAGTTCTCGTGGCAGCCATAGGAGTTGCCCTTGCCGTCGGAGTTGTTCTTGTGGACCACGATCTCGTGGCCCTCCGGCAAGCTGCGCGACACCGCGGCCATCGAGCGCACCAGGATCGCCTCCGCCGCGCGGTCGAAGACGACGACGGAGCGGGCATCCGCGCACTCGGGCGTGGACAGCTCGGGGTGCGCGTGGTCGACGTAGTAGCGGGCGCCGTTGGTGAGCACGGCGTTGACGAGGTGGGTCTCGACCTCGGGAGGTGCCGCCGGACCGACCGCGGCGCCACGGGCATCGTTGCCGGGCATCTCGTCCTCGAAGTCCCAACCGACCTTCGAGCTGGCGGAGGCCGAGCGCTCGAGATCGGCCACGTAGGCGTTGATCAGCAGCGAGGAGGCGGTGACCGGGTTCGACTCCCCCGCCCCCCGGAGCACGATCCCGTACTCAGTCTCGATGCCGCACACCTTGTGTATGGCCACGCGCGCACCCTATCGGGGGCACGGCGGGCGCAGTGGCAGGGCGCCGGTACAGTCGCGTCCGGTGACGACCGAGGTCGACGGGCACGCGGCGATCGCCACCGGCGACGCAGCCCGCTCCGCGGCCGGTCCGGCCCGCTCGGGACCTCGGAGCTGGCGGATCCCGTCCTGGCGCGCGCCTTCGGTCGTGGTCGGCATGGCGCTGCTCGTCGGCATGGCCGCGCGCCTGTGGCAGGCCACCGATCGGCTGCCGCTGGTGTGGCAGGACTCGCTCGACTACCTCGACGCGTCGAAGCTCCCGCTGCTCGGGCTGCAGCGCTGGGCGGGACCGCGGCCGGTCATCACCCCGCTGCTGCTCGCCGCGACCAGCCACCAGGGCGGCCGCTACGTCCAGCTCCAGCAGCTCCTCGCCGGCGTCTGCTGGGCG
>JAODBM010000148.1 GCA_025463985.1 Acidimicrobiales bacterium | reverse complement strand
CAAGAGCGTCAAGTTCGACGAGGAGTTCATGGGCGAGGAGCGCGGGGTCGGTCAGCACTTCAACGCGCTGCGGGCCGAGAGCCAGCACAACCAGATCGAGCAGGTCGGCAAGGAGCTGCGCGGCATGATGCCGTGGATCTCGGCCGGCAAGCGCTCAGTGACCGAGGTCTCCGGCGGGGACTGAGCGGACCGGCCCCGGCCTCGTGCGCCTCTCGGTCGGGCTCGAGACCATCGACCACATCCTCGCCGACCTCGACTGCGGTCTCCGCGCCGCCCAGTGCGGGGGCGTCCGGTTCCGGTGGCGGCTGGAAGCCGGGGTGGCCGGTCCAGTGGGGCGGTTCGAGCGCGATCCAAGGGTCCACGAGCGGCTGGTTGTCGCCATGGCGGCCCTTGCGGATGATGACGTCGGGCGCCAGGTCATAGACGCCGCGGCGGACTCGAACGCTGCGGCCGTCGCGAGTCTCGTAGCCCATGGCGTCGCCCAGAGCCTTGACGGGTGACTCGCTGGCGATGGTGTAGCCGTAGTGGTGCAGCCAGCTGTGGAGCTCGGTCAGAGGGAGAGCGCCATGGCGGGCCAAGATGCCGAGGCAGGCGCTGCGCAGCGGTTGGCCGGCGATCTCGTGGGCGCCGGGCCGGACCGGTGCGATGGGGGGTGCGCCGTGCGGGGGTGGTCGGCGCCCCTTCCGGCGAGGGACCACGGGCCAGAGGGTGTCGCGGTGCTCGCCCAGCTCATCGAGAACCTGCCGGCGCCGGTCGGCGGCGACGGCGAGACCACGATCGATTCGATCGAGCTCGTGCAGGAGCGCGTCACGCTCCACCTGGATGCGCACGCGTCCGATGCGCGGGATGCTGGCGTAGAGCCGGTTGGTCAGGAGCTGGCGCGCCGGGTTGATCGCCCTTACCTCGTCGCGCCAGTTGCGGGGCGAGGTGTTGGCCGGTGGGCGTGTGCCGTCGGTGGACATCGGTCGCCGTCCCTGGTCGTGAACGCCGGAGGGGCCCGAGCAACGTCGGCGCCGAGTGTTCGCTGGCTGGCGTACCGCCGCCAGCGCCGCCACCGCCGATCCTCCCCATCTCCAGTGACAACGTGGCGGTCCGTTGGCGCAGAATCGGTGCCGAATCTGCGCCGACGGGGTGCAGAACGAAGAGTGGGCTTGGGTGATCGCGGGCGCGGCGGATGGGCCGTCTCCGCCAGGGCGGTCAGCCGAGGGCGGAGACCACGTGGTCGATGCAGCGCGTGAGCGCGGCGACGTCGGAAGGCTCGATCGCAGGGAACATCGCGAACCGCATCTGGTTGCGGCCGAGCTTGCGGTACGACTCGGTGTCCACGACGCCATTGCGCCGCAGCACGGCCGACACCACCGTGGCGTCGATGCGCTCGTCGAGGTCGATGGTGGCCACGACCGAGCTGCGGTCGGCCGGCTCGACGACGAACGGCGTCGCGAACGAGGAGGCCTCGGCCCAGGCGTACAGCGTCTCGGCGGAGCGATCGCAGCGGGCCGCGGCCCACTCGAGCCCGCCGTTCTCCAGGATCCACTCGACCTGCTGCACGGCGAGGAACACCGTGGCCAGTGCCGGGGTGTTGTACGTCTGGTCCTTGCGGGAGTTGTCGAGCGCGATCGACAGGTCGATCGAAGCCGGGATCCAGCGGCCGCCGGCCTTGATCGACTCGATGCGCTCGATGGCCGTGGGTGAGCACGCCGCCAGCCACAGGCCGCCATCGCTCGCCAGGCACTTCTGCGGGGCGAAGTAGTAGACGTCGGTCTCGCTGGCGTCGAACCGCAGCCCGCCGGCTGCAGACGTCGCATCGACCGCGACCAGCTGGCCCTCGGTCGCGCCCACGGGGCGGGCGAGCCGCATCGCGACCCCGGTCGAGGTCTCGTTGTGCGTGAGCGCGTAGAGGTCGACGTCGGTCGACGCCCTCGCCTCGGGGTGGGTGCCGGGCTCGCTGTCGACCACCTCGGGGTCGTCGAGGAACGGCGCCGCCGCCGCCGCTTGGGCGAACTTGGAGGAGAACTCACCAAAGGTCAGGTGCTGGCTGCGCCGCTCGATCAAGCCGAACGTGGCGGCGTCCCAGAACGCGGTCGTGCCGCCGTTGCCGAGCAGCACCTCGTAGCCGTCGGGCAGGGAGAACAGCTCGTTGAGGCCGTTGCGCAGGCGCCCGACCATGAACCGCACGCCGCCCTGGCGGTGGCTCGTGCCGAGGTAGGTCCCGGCATCGGCCGCAAGGGCCTCCACGGCCTCGACCCGCACCTTGGACGGCCCGCAGCCGAAGCGGCCGTCGACGGGCAGGAGGTCCGGCGGGATCGCTATGTCTGGCGTCGGGGTGGTCATCGCGTGCCACTATCGCGGGCGGTCCGAACAGGAGCGAATCCATATGAGTGAGCTTGCGAGCAACCGAGTCTCAGCGCGCGTCGCCGCCATCGCCGAGTCCGCCACCCTGGCCGTCGATGCCAAGGCAAAGGCCCTCAAGGCAGCCGGCGAGCCGGTCATCGGCTTCGGTGCCGGCGAGCCCGACTTCCCGACGCCCGACCACATCGTGCGGGCCGCCATCGCGGCCTGCTCGGACCCGAGCAACCACCGTTACACGCCCGCCGGGGGACTGCCCGACCTGAAGGCGGCGATCGTGGCCAAGACGGCGCGGGACTCGGGCTACCAGATCTCGCCCACGCAGGTGCTGGTCACCAACGGGGGCAAGCACGCGATCTCCAACACGTTCACGACGCTCCTCGACCCGGGTGACGAGGTCCTGCTCCCCGCGCCGTACTGGACCACCTATCCCGAGCCGATCCGGCTGGCGGGCGGGGTCCCGATCGAGCTGGCGACCGACGAGTCCACCGGGTTTCGGGTCACGGTCGACCAGCTCGAAGCGGCCCGGACGGACCGGACCAAGGCATTGGTGTTCGTCTCGCCCTCGAACCCGACCGGAGCGGTCTATCCCCGTGCCGAGGTCGAGGCCATCGGCCGCTGGGCGCTGGAGCACGGCATCTGGGTCGTCACCGACGAGATCTACGAGCACCTCACCTACGGCGACCACGAGTTCCACTCCATCGTCTCCCTGGTCCCCGAGCTGGCCGACACCTGCGTCGTGGTCAACGGGGTGGCCAAGACCTACGCGATGACGGGCTGGCGCGTCGGCTGGGTCATCGGGCCGACCGACGTGATCAAGGCCGCCACCAACCTGCAGAGCCACCAGACGTCCAACGTCGCGAACGTGTCGCAGCGCGCCGCGATCGCCGCCCTGGAAGGCGGGCTCGACGATGTCGCCCGCATGCGCGCCGCCTTCGCTCGGCGGGGCCAGCTGATCCACAAGCTCCTGAACTCGATCGACGGCGTCACCTGCATCGAGCCGCAGGGCGCGTTCTACGCGTTCCCCAACTTCTCGGCGGTCGTCGAGCGGGGCGTGCGCGGGCGTCCGGTGGCATCGACGCTCGAGCTGGCCCAGATCATCCTCGACGAGGCCAAGGTGGCGATCGTGCCCGGCGAGGCGTTCGCCGCGCCCGGCTACGCCCGCCTGTCGTTCGCGCTCGGCGACGACGACCTCGGCGAGGGCATCGGCCGCATCGCCGACCTGCTGGACGCCTGACGGTGGCTCCCGACGCCGAGCCGCGGGAGCGCCGCCCGCACGGCTCCTGGCCGTCGCCCATCACCGCGGCGACGCTCGTGGCGACGGCCTCGGCGGTCGGCGAGATCCGGGTCGACGGCGAGGACGTGTGGTGGAGCGAATCACGTCCGTCCGAGGGCGGGCGGACCCAGCTCGTGCGCGGCCGCCCGGACGGCACGCGCGTCGACCTGTTCGCCACGCCAGAAAGCGCGGCGCGCACCTGGAACGCACGCACCCAGGTCCACGAGTACGGCGGCGGTGCATGGTCGGTGCGCGGTGGGGTGGTCGTCTTCGCCGACTGGGGCGATCAGCGCCTCTACCGCGTCGCCGACGGAGCCCAGCCGGTGGCGATCACCCCCGAGCCGACCACCCCTCGTGGCCTCCGCTGGGCCGACCTGGTGGCGATCGACGACGACTGGCTCGTGTGCGTCCGCGAGTCCCACGAGCCCGCGGCGGTCGAGGCGCACGGCGAGGCCGTGAACGAGCTGGTCGCCGTGCCGCTCGACGGGTCCGCGGTCGACGATCCCGGCCGAGTGCGCGTGCTCGTCAGCGGTCCCGACTTCGTGGCCGGCCCCGCCGTCGCCGACGACACGTTGGCCTGGATCCAATGGGACCACCCGCGCATGCCGTGGGACGGCACCGAGCTCTGGACGGCGACCCTCGTCGGCGCCGCGGACGGGCCCGTCGCGCTGGAGGCGGCCCAGCCGGTGGCCGGCGGCCCCAGCGAATCGGTCGTGCAGCCGCTGTTCGTCGGGGACCACCTCATCTACTGCTCGGATCGCACGGGGTGGTGGAACCCCTGGCGCGTCGGCGCCGACGGTCCGGAGCCGCTGATCGCCGGCGGCGTCGAGGCCGAGATCGGCGGCGCGCAGTGGGTGTTCGGGCTGCGCTGGCTCGCCCCGCTGGCCGACGGTCGGCTGGCCTGCTCGATCACCCGCTCCGGCCTCACCGGCCTCGCCGTGATCGAGCCGGACGGGCGCCTCGTCGAGGCCACGGCCGGGTTCACGGCCGTCGAGCAGGTCGTGGCGCAGGGGGACGAGGCGATCGTCGTCGCCGCGCCACCCGACGGCGAGCTTCGGCCCTATCGCTGCCGGATCGCGGCCGACGGCACGACCGAGCTCGAGCTGCTGCGCCCGGGGCGCGACCTCGGCATCGAGCCGGCCTGGTTCTCGGTCCCCGAGCCCATCGAGTTCGCCTCCACGGCCGGGCGCCGCGCCCACGCGCTCTACTACCCGCCGACCAACCCCGAGGTCCAGGGCGCCGAGGGCGAGCTGCCCCCGCTGCTCGTGCTCAGCCACGGCGGGCCCACGTCGGCGGCACGGGCCCGCCTCGACCTCGGCCGCCAGTTCTGGACCAGTCGGGGCTTCGCGGTCGTCGACGTCAACTACGGCGGGTCGACGGGCTACGGCCGCCCGTACCGACGGCTGCTGGACGGGGCGTGGGGGATCGTCGACGTCGAGGACTGCATCGCGGCCGCCCGCCACCTGGCCGCAGCAGGGCTGGCCGACCCCGAGCGCCTGGCCATCCGGGGCGGGAGCGCGGGCGGCTACACGACCCTCGCCGCGCTGGCGTTCCATGACGCGTTCGCGGCCGGAGCCAGCCACTACGGCGTGGCCGACCTCGAGGCGCTCGCACGCGAGACCCACAAGTTCGAGAGCCGTTACCTCGACGGGCTCGTCGGGCCGTACCCCGAGGCGCGCGACGTCTACGTGGCCCGGTCGCCGATCCACCATGCCGAGGGCCTCAGCTGCCCGCTCATCGTGCTCCAGGGTCTCGAGGACGAGGTCGTCCCGCCGAACCAGGCCGAGATGATGATCGCGGCGCTGGCGGCTCGAGGCGTCCCTCATGCCTACGTGCCCTTCCCCGGCGAGCAGCACGGCTTCCGCCGCTCCGAGAGCATCGTGCGGGCGCTCGAGGCCGAGCTCTGGTTCTACGGCCGCGTGTTCGGCTTCGAGCCGGCCGACCGGATCGAGCCGGTGGACGGCGCCGTCGGCCTGGACTGAGCGGCGAGCGCATCTGTTCTGGCGGCTGCCGGGGGCCACCGGCCAACATGGCCCGCATGGCTCGAGTGCTTGTCACCGAAAAGATCGCCGAGGGCGGCCTGGACCGGCTGCGCGCCCAGGGTCACGAGGTGGACACGCAGCTGGGTCTGTCGCCCGAGGAGCTGCTGGACGCGGTGGCCGGCGCCCACGCGCTGATCATCCGGTCGGCCACCACCGTCACCGCCGAGGTCCTCGACGCGGGTCGCGACCTCGTCGTCGTGGGCCGGGCCGGCATCGGCCTCGACAACGTCGATGTCGAGCACGCGACGAGCCGCGGCGTGATGGTCGTCAACGCCCCGCAGTCGAACATCCTCTCGGCGGCCGAGCAGACCATGGCGCTCCTGCTCGCTCAGGCCCGCAACATCCCCCAGGCCCACGCCGCGCTCGTGGCCGGGCGCTGGGAGCGGTCGAAGTGGGAGGGCGTCGAGCTCGCGGACAAGACGCTCGGGGTCATCGGTCTCGGGCGCATCGGCAAGCTCGTGGCGCAGCGGGCCATGGCGTTCGGCATGCGCATCGTGGCCCACGACCCGTTCGTCGCCCCGGACCGCGCCCGCCAGATGAACATCGAGCTGGTGGACCTCGACACCATCGCCGCCGAGGCCGACTTCATCACGCTGCACGTGGCCAAGACGCCGGAGACGATCGGGCTCATCGGCAAGGAGTTCCTCGCCAAGGCGAGGCCGGGTCTCCGGGTCATCAACGTGTCCCGCGGTGGGATCGTGGACGAGGAGGCCCTGGCCGAGGCCATCCGCGCCGGCCAGATCGCTGGCGCGGCGCTCGACGTGTTCGCCGCCGAGCCCACGACCGCGTCGCCGCTGTTCGATCTGCCGCAGGTCGTGGTCACGCCGCACCTCGGAGCCAGCACCCGCGAGGCGCAGGACAAGGCCGGCGACACCATCGCCGAGCAGGTCGCGCTTGCGCTCGCCGGCGAGTTCGTGCCGTACGCGGTGAACGTGAGCGCAGCCGAGGCGTCGGAGACGGTGCGGCCGTTCCTGCCGCTGGCCGAGCGCCTCGGCGACCTGTTCGCCTCGCTCAACGGCGGCGCGCCCAGCTGTCTCGAGCTCGAGTACCAGGGCCAGCTCGCCGACTACGACACCCGGATCCTCACCCTCTCGGTCCTGAAGGGCCTCTTCAACCGGGTGAGCGACGAACCGGTCTCCTATGTCAACGCACCCCAGCTCGCGGCCGAGCGAGGGGTGGAGGTGCGCGACACCACGACCTCGACGGCCCGCGACTACGTGAACCTCATCACCCTGCGCGGCGGCGACCACGCCGTCGCCGGCACGCTGACGGGCCTCAACGGCGAGCCACGCATCGTGATGGTGGACGACCACTCGGTCGACGTCCCGCCAGCGCGCAACATGCTGGTGGTGCGCAACGACGACCGGCCCGGCGTGATCGGCCGCGTCGGCACCGTGCTCGGCGACGCGGGGATCAACATCGCGAACATGGCGGTCGGCCAGTCCGCCGAGGGCACGTCGGCGCTGATGGTCGTCTCGACCACCGAGCCGGTGGCAGACGCGGTGGTGGGGCTGCTCAGCGCGGCCGACGGCGTCGACTCGGTGCACGCGATCAGCCGCGACAGCTGAGCCGCGCCGCGGGTCCTACGTGCTGGCCTCGGCCGGTCAGCGCTTCGCGGCACGCAAGCCGTCGGCCTCAGCGGCGGCGGCCGTGCGGTAGCAGCGGTCTGGGGTTGTGCTCTCGTAGTTGGCCATGCCGGGCTCGCGGAACACCCCGCTCTTCAGCTTGGCCTTGACCGGGAAGCCGTCGGGGCAGCCGCCCTCGATCGGCTCGGCCGAGTCCTCGTCGGGGGGCGACGTCGCCAGCACCTCGTCGGTCGTCGGCGTGGACGGCACGGCGGCGACCGGCGCCGACGGGGCCGCCGGCCGCAGCTGGATCGGTTCGGTCGGCAGCTGGAACGCCGGAGCGGCATCACCGCGCAGCAGCCGGACCGCGGCGGCCACCGCCGTGCCCACCAGAGCCAGGACGACGATCCTGCGGAAGAAGCGTCCGATCATGGCCCCGCATGGTAGAGGTCGCGGCGCGTTCGGGCTCAGAACGACGTCGTGGGGAACCAGGCCGCCCGGCCGGCCTCGAAGCGGTCGATCTCGCCGCCATAGCGCAGCGTGAGGCCGATGTCGTCGAGGCCCTCCAGGAACCGGCGCTGGACCGAGCTGTCGAGCGGGAAGTCGACCGAGAGCCCGATGGCCGGTGCTTCGAGCGTGCGGCGCTCGACGTCGATCGTGATCTCCAGGGTCGGGTCGGCCTCGATCGCGCGCATCAGCTGCTCGCCGACCTCAGGATCGACCACGACCGGCACAAGCCCGTTCTTACCGGCGTTGTTGCGGAAGATGTCGCCGAACCGCGGCGAGACGACCGCCCTGAAGCCGTGCTGCTGGATCGCCCACACTGCGTGCTCGCGAGAGGAACCCGTGCCGAAGTTCGGGCCCGCCACGAGGATCGTGGCCCCCGCGTACTGCTCTTGGTTCAGCACGAAGTCGCGGTCGTCGCGCCACTCGGCGAAGAGGCCCTTCTCGAACCCCGTGCGCTCGACCTGCTTCAGCCAGTCGCTCGGGATGATCTGGTCGGTGTCCACGTCGGACCGGTCGAGCGGCACCGCGGTGCCCGAGACGATGCGCACGGCGTCCATCAGAGATCCTCCGGGGTGGCGAAGTGGCCGGCGATGGCCGTGGCGGCCGCGACCGCCGGCGACACGAGGTGGGTGCGGCCGCCACGCCCTTGCCGGCCCTCGAAGTTGCGGTTGCTCGTCGAGGCGCAGCGCTCGCCGGGCGCGAGCTTGTCGGGGTTCATGGCCAGGCACATGGAGCAGCCCGGGTCGCGCCAGTCGAAGCCGGCCTCGACGAACACCTGGTCGAGCCCTTCGGCCTCGGCCTGCACCTTGACCGCCCAGGAGCCCGGGACCACCAGGGTACGGATGCCCGATGCCACGCGGCGGCCGGCGACGACACCGGCCGCCGCCCGCAGGTCCTCGATGCGGCTGTTGGTGCAGGAGCCGATGAACACCGTGTCGACGGCCACCTGCTTGAGGGGCGTGCCGGCGGTGAGGCCCATGTACTCGAGCGCGCGCTCGGCGGCGCCGCGAGCTGAGGGGTCGGCGAACGATGCGGGGTCCGGCACCCGGCCGGTGATCGGCGCCACCTGGCCCGGGTTCGTGCCCCACGAGACGTGCGGGAGGATCTCGGCCGCGTCCAGCTCGACCTCGCGGTCGAACGTGGCGTCCTCGTCGGTCACCAGCGTGCGCCAGGCGGCCACGGCCTCGTCCCAGGCCGCGCCCTTCGGCGCGTGCGCGCGGCCCTCGAGGTAGGCGAACGTGGTCTCGTCCGGCGCGATCAGGCCGGCCTTGGCGCCGGCTTCGATCGACATGTTGCACACGGTCATGCGGCCCTCCATCGAGAGGGCGCGGATGGCCGAACCGCGGTACTCGGCGATGTGGCCGATGCCGCCGCCGGTGCCGATGCGACCAAGGATGGCGAGGATCACGTCCTTCGCCGTCGAGCCGGCGGGCAGCTCGCCGTCAACGGTGATGGCGAGCGTCTTGGCCGCTTGCTGAGGCATCGTCTGGGTGGCGAGGACGTGCTCGACCTCGCTCGTGCCGATCCCGAACGCCAGGGCCCCGAAGGCCCCGTGGGTCGACGTGTGGCTGTCGCCGCAGACGATGGTCATGCCCGGCAGGGTGAGCCCCTGCTCCGGCCCGATCACGTGCACGATGCCCTGGCCGGCCGAGTTCATCGGGTGGAGGGTGATGTCGAACTCGGCGCAGTTGCGCCGCAGCGTCTCGATCTGCTTACGGGAGATCGGGTCGGCGATCTCGAGGTGGGTGTCGGCCGTCGGGACGTTGTGGTCCTCGGTGGCGACGGTGAGGTCGGGACGGCGCACGCCGCGGCCGGCCAACCGGAGACCGTCGAACGCCTGCGGGCTGGTGACCTCGTGCACGAGGTGCAGGTCGATGTAGAGCAGATCGGGCTCACCCGCGCTGCGGGCCACCACGTGTGCGTCCCACACCTTCTCGCTCAGCGTCTGGGGAGAGGTCATTTGCGGATCCCAACATATGAGACAAGTATTCCGTACTGTGGAACGAACAGTAAGTGGTGTCGGCGTCCTCGACAAGTCGATCGCCGTGCTGGAGATCGTCGCCGAGCACCCGGGTGGCCGCAGCCTCGGCGAGCTCGTCGAGGCATCCAGCCTCTCCCGGGCCACGGCGCACCGGCTCGCGGTGGCCCTCGAGGCGCACGGCCTGTTGCGGCGCGACAGCGACGGACGCTTCGCGCTCGGCCTGCGGCTCGTGGGCCTCGGCCGGGCCGCGGCCGACGGCTGGCCGCTGGCCGAGGCCGCGCGCCCGGCGCTGGAGACCCTGCGCGCCGACACCGGGGAGAGCGTTCAGCTGTACGTGCGCGACGGTGACGCGCGCATCTGCGTCGAGTCGCTCGAGTCGCCCCACGAGCTGCGGACGACCGTCGCGGTGGGCGCCCGGCTGCCGCTCGGGGTCGGGTCCGCCGGTCGCATCCTCGCCTCGACCGCGGTGGGCGCCGGCTGGCTGGCGAGCGTCGAGGAGCGGGCCCCGGGGGTGGCGTCGGTCAGCGCTGCGGTGCGCGCCCCGGACGGCCGGATC
>JAODBM010000141.1 GCA_025463985.1 Acidimicrobiales bacterium | reverse complement strand
GGGCTGCGGCGGGCGGCGGCACGCGCGGCCGGCCGCACCACCGGGCCGGCCCGGCACGAACGCACGGCACCACCGCCCACCCCTGAGGCCGTGAGGGCACCGTCGACGCCGCGCCACGCCCGTGGCTCCTCGACGCTCGACCGGCTCACGATGGTGCTGGCCAACCGGGCCTGGGCGCGGCGACTCGTGGGCGCGAGCGCTGCGCTGCTCGCGGTGGGCTCGGTCGGCTTCCTCGCCTATCCCCTGCTGTCCGACGGCTACCAGCACCACCTGCAGACCAAGTTGGCGCGCCGGTTCGTGAGCCCCGAGACGAAGCGGGCGTTCGTGCACCATCAGGTGAAGGTCGGTGACAGCCTCACCCGGCTGCGCATCCCCAAGATCGGGCTCGACACGATCGTCGTCGAGGGCACCACGTTGTCGGCGCTGCGGGCCGGCGCCGGCCACTATCCTGAGACGCCCCTGCCGTGCGCGAACGGCAACGTGGCCGTGGCTGGCCATCGCACGACGTACGGGCACCCGTTCCAGCGGCTCGCCGAGCTCTCCGTCGGCGACGAGATCACCCTCGAGACGCCGATCGGGTCCTGCCGCTATCGGATCACCACCGCCCCGTTCCCGGTGTCTCCCACGGACTACCAGGTCGTCGCACCGACGCCGGGAGCCGAGCTCACGCTCACGACCTGCCATCCCGAGCACTCGGCCCGTCAGCGCCTGGTGCTGCACGCCACCCTGATCAGCCGCACCACGGAGCCCGTCACATGAGCGACCGAGCGCGTCCCCCGCGTCGGCCCATGCGGCGCCGGCGTGCCCTGGCCGTCGCCGCCACGATCGCGGTGGTGCTCATAAGCGTCGTTGCCGCCGGCGAGGCCCGCGCCACCACGGCTCGGCCGCGCACGCCCCTCGGGCCCACGCTGCGCTGGGAGAACGTCCGGCCCAACGGCCCCAACGACTACACCGCGCTCAGCGAGATGCGGGCCCGCGGCGACGCGCCGGTGGGCGGCCTGGGCTCGGTCACGTGGAACGCTGACCCGACGGGTGGCCAGCCGGCCACCTGCGGCGCGCACGGCCAGCCCGCGTCCGTGTCGGGGACGCGCATCGCGTTCACGCCGAACCTGCCGTGCAACGGGCCGTACCGGATCCACCTCCACGCCAGCGGCGGAGTGCTCGGCGGCGCCGATCTCCTGGCCCCAGTCACCTACGCCGTGCCGGCGGCCCCGATGCCGCCGCCCTCGGCGCAACAGACCGGGACGAACCAGGTGCGGGTCACCTGGGCGCAGCAGGGCTACGCCGACGTGGTCGGGTACCGGATCTTCATGAACGCCGGCAGCCCGTCCGACGTGCCGGCCGACCAGTCCTCCTGGGCGTTCGTCCTCGGCGCCGGTCGCTATCAGTTCCAGGTGGCCGTGTTGCGCTGGGGGGCGGCGGGCCCCGGTCGCGATGTGGTGGCCTCGCCACCGTCGGGGCCCGGCGACGTCGCGGTCAGCGCCCCGCCCGCCGGCGGTGGTGGTGGTGGTGGTGGCGGCGGCGGTGGTGGTGGTGGTGGTGGCGTGCCGGTCCCCGGAGGTGGCGGCGGCGGGGGGAGCGGGGGCGGCGCGGTGCTGCCGCCGACCGCGGGCGCAACGGCTGTACTGCCGTCATCGGGTGCCACCGGCACCCGCACCACCAAGACCTACCGCTCCGGAGGGGTGATCGCGCCCCAGGTGCCGGGCTCACCGCCCACCACGGCCGACACCGGCTACCAGGGCACGCTGCCGTACAGCCGGCGGGCGGGCGCCACCGAGGGGGCCTCGGCCGCCGATCGCGTCGGTCCGGCTCGGCCGGGCTCCACCACCCGGGTGGTCGATCGCGGGCGGCGCACGAAGCCCGGCATGATCGTGCCCGTGGCGGTCGCGCTCGTCTTGCTCGCCGGGGCCCTGCACCTGCGCTGGCTCATGGCCCGCTCCGCCGCGGCAGCGCGTGCCGCCGCCGACGCCGAGACCAGCCTGCAGGTCGAGGCCTGACCAACCTGGCTGGCTGGCCGCGGGTCAGGCGTCGAGGACGACCCGCAGCAGGCGGATGGCCCCGGCCTTGTCGAGCGGCTCGTTGAGGTTGCCGCACTTGGGCGACTGGACGCAGGAGGGGCAGCCGTCGGTGCAGGGGCAGGCCTCGAGCACCTCGAGCGTGGCCACCAGGTGGCGGTCGGCGGCCTCGAACCCCAGCTCGGCGACGCCGGCGCCCCCCGGGTAGGCGTCGTGCACGACGATGGTGGGCGCCGCGGTGTCGGCGAGCCACGCGGTCGAGACCCCGCCGACGTCCCACCGGTCGCAGATCGTGAACAGGGGCAGCATGGCGATCGCCGCGTGCTCGACGGCGTGGAGCGTGCCGGGCACCGCCGCCGCGGTGATGCCCGCGTGTGCGAGCACGTCGGGCGGCATGACCCACCAGAAGCCGCGGGTCACGAGCTCGGAGGGTGGCAGGTCGAGCTCGGCTGAGCCGAGCACCTCGCCGGTGAAGGCGTCGCGCCGCTGGTAGCCGGTGACCCGCGAGGTGACCTCGACCGTGCCCAGGAACAGCTCGACCCGTCCGACCGGCCGGCGGGCATCGGTGGCGAGGATGCGAATCGACGTGTCCGCCCGCGCCTGCGTGTACTCGCCGCCGTCGGCGACCTCCACGATGGCGGCCGGATCGCCGAGGTCGAGCCGCACCACCCGCCACGGCTGCCCCTGGTGCAGGTAGATGGCGCCGGGGTGCACCGTCGAGCAGGCCCGGCCGCGATCGACGGTGCCGATGATCGTGCCGTCGGCCCGAGCGATGCGGACCTCCTCGGCCGAGCCGCTGCGCAGCCCGATGCCGCGTGACGGGTAGCCCCGCCCGGCCCACACGCCCCGCACATCGTCGCCGCGGCCCCAGCGCCCGTGCCGCAGGCGCAGGCGATCGTCGAGCACGAGCCGCCGCACCCCGTCGTCGAGGTCGTCGCCCCAGTACATGGCGTCGTGATGGCCCAGCGGGTGCTCGAACGCCGCGCACGCGAGGTGGGGGTCGAGCACGAACGGGTTCGATCGGTTGACGACGGCCGGCTCGGGCGATCGGCTGAAGACCTCGTCGGGGTGCGCCATCAGGTACTGGTCGAGCTGGTCGTCGCCGGCGACGAGCACGGCCAGAGACGGCTGCCCCTCCCGGCCGGCGCGACCCACCTGCTGCCACATCGAGGCGATGGTGCCGGGGAACCCGTTGAGCACGCAGGCGTCGAGCCCGCCGACGTCCACGCCCAGCTCGAGCGCGGACGTGGCCACGACGCCTCGCAAGCGGCCCCCGAACAGCTCGGCCTCGACCTCACGCCGCTCGGCCGCGAGGTACCCCCCGCGGTAAGGCCGGACGGCGCCCGCCAGGGTCGGATGGCGGCGGACCACGTCGGCGGCCACGACCTCGGTGCCGCGCCGGCTGCGGCAGAACGCCAGCGTGCGGTGCCCGCTCAGCACGAGCTCGGCCAGCAGGTCGGCGGTGACCGCGTTGGGCGACACGCGTGCGCCCGACCCGGCGTCGACCATCGGGGGGTTCCAGAGAGCGACGTACCGCTCGCCGTGCGGTGACCCGTCGTCGTCGATGGCGGTGACCGGGAGCCCGCACAGGGCGCTGGCCAGGCGCTCGGGTTGGCCGATGGTGGCTGAGGAGAACACGAAGGTCGGCGACGCGCCGTACTGCGCGCACAGGCGGCGCAGCCGCCGCAGCAGGTGCGCGACGTGGGTGCCGAACACGCCGCGCAGCATGTGCAGCTCGTCGACCACGACGTAGCGCAGCCGCATGAGGAACGTGGCCCAGCGACCGTGGTGGGGGAGGAGGCCGGCGTGCAGCATCTCGGGGTTGGTCAGCACGACGTTCGCCTCGCGGCGCACCCACGTGCGCCGGTCGGGCGGCGTGTCGCCGTCGTAGGTCGCCGCGATCAGGCCCGGCGGGTCGAGCGCCGCGAACGCCCGCAGCTGGTCTTGCGCGAGCGCTTTGGTGGGAAAGAGCACCAGCGCGGTGCCCGGCTGCACGCGATCTGCGACCGCCTCGGCGATGGGTAGCTGGTAGCAGAGCGACTTGCCCGAGGCCGTGCCGGTGGCGATCACGACCGACTGCCGGTCTCGGATGAGGTCGATCGCGGCCGCCTGGTGGGTCCAGAGATCGTCGATGCCGTGGACCGCCAGGCGCTCTCGGAGGTCAGCGGCAACGGCGCGAGCTGGCGACGCGTAGCGGGCGGGACGGGCGGGCAGCCGCTCGAGGTGCACCAGGGCGTCGTCGCCCGTGCGGGCGGCAAGAGCCTGCAGGAGCGAGTCGACGGGGGGCGCAGTGATGAGGGCCATGGGCCTCTTCGGGGAACGGGTGTTCGAGCGCCATCAGCCTAGAACCACATCGATGTGATCTGCATCTATGCGCTGCCGCACGTGGCGCGCAGCCCGACCGGGTGGGTCCGGTAGGTTGGCGCCGGAGCCGACCAGGAGCAGCACATGGATCTTCGACTCGACGTCACCGAGCGCGATGGTTGGGCGGTTCTCGCCGTTGGTGGCGAGATCGACGTGGCCACCGCGCCCCGGTTGCGCGAGCAGCTCATCACCCTCGTGAACGACGGCCACCACCGCATCGTCGTCGACCTCGGGTCCGTGGACTTCCTGGACTCGACCGGCCTGGGGGTCCTGGTCGGCGCCCTCAAACGGGTCCGCACCCACGACGGCGACCTCGCGCTCGTGTGCGACGAGCCGCGGATCCTCAAGGTGTTCGAGATCACCGGCCTCACCAAGGTGTTCGCGATGTACGGCTCGGTCGATCAGGCCGTCGCGGCTGACTGAGGGGGCGCGATGGACGAGGTGGTCGAGCTGGAGCTGCCCGCCCGTCCGGATGTGCTCGCCCTGGCCCGGCTCGTGGTCGGTGCCGTGGTGGCCGGCGAGCCGCTCTTCGACGAGGAACGCATCGACGACCTGCGGCTCGCGGTGTCCGAGGCGTGCACCAACGCGATCGAGGCGCAGCAGGGGCGCAACGGCGACGACGGCGACCAGCGGCCGATCCTCGTGCGCTGCCGCCTCGCGTCAGGTCGCGTCGAGGTCGAGGTGCGCGACCACGGCGGTGGCTTCGACCAGGCCGGCCTGTCCCTGCATCCCCCGGTGACCGATCCCAGCCGCTTGCACTACGAGCGCGGCCTTGGCATCCCCCTCATCCGCATGCTCAGCGACTCGGTGGAGTTCCGGCGCACCGCCGACGGCACCGCCGTGATCATGATCTTCGAGCCCCGCCCGCTGCCCGACCCCAAGCCGATCACATGAGCGACGAAGCGGGCCACGAGATGGACGGCGAACAGGGCGACGACCCGATCGTCACGATCCCCAAGCCCAACGAGCTGCTGGCGCTGCACAGCGTCACCACGGAGATGTTCGAGATGCTGCGGCGCTGGTTCGAGGTGCCTCCGAGCGTGGCCCTCGACCTGCGCGAGATCGATTCAGCGGTCCGCGAGCTGGGCGACCCCCAGATGATCGCGGCGGTCGCCATGCGCAAGCTGCAGGCCCTCCACCTGCTGGCCACGCCGGGCGTGCGCACCGCGACCGACGTCATCGTGTCGATCGTCAACGACCTGGAGCGGGCGCTCCTGCAGGCGCCGGTCATGCGGTTGAAGCGGCAGGCCGCCGCCACCGACTGGGACCAGGCCTTCGTCGATCTCGAGTCCGGAGGCGTGGCAGAGCTGGAGGTGGCACCGGCCGACGCCGACGACCTGGATCCCGAGGTCGAGCGCTTCATCTCGCTGCACGACCAGCTCCACGAGGCCATGTTCGCGGTGATCGAGGCCTCCGACGGCGAGATCCGCTATCTGATCTGAGCCATCGCTCGCGCCGGGGGAGGCTGCGTGCTCCGAGGAACCGAGGGGACGGTCGTGGTGGGTTCGGCCACGGGGGCGCGGTCGCGGGTGCGCTGCGGGGTCGCGATCGGCATCGCGCTCGCCCTCTCGACGGCCGCGGCGGCCTGCGGATCTTCGGCGTCGAGCGGGAGTGGCGGGCCGTCGCCGTCGAGTCGGCCGGCGGGCGGGCCAGGGCCGGCGACCGTGACCACGAGTGGGCCCGCGCCCTCGACCCACTCGTCGCCGTTCGTCGTCGGGCACGAGCCGGCGGGCTACCTGCTCGCCGCTGCCGGGCAGGGCAATCAGGAGCCGTTGTGGGGCTCGGACTCGTTCGGCACCGATGAGCCGTTCGTCGTCTTGGCTCCGGCGTCCGAGGCTGCCTCTAGTCCACGGGCGGTGATCGTGGCGGTGACCGGGTTCGAGGGATACCAGGGCGGCCTCGGGCAGGCGTCGGCCGGCTACAACAGCGCGCACCTCGAGTCGTTCTCGCTGGACGGCACGCCCGCCCTCTACTCGCCCGAGGTCACCGACGGCCGCCAGCGTCACCACGCTGACCTGGTCGTCGACCGCGGCAGCGACCTCGCGGTGCGGGTCAACGCGGTCGGTGCGAGCCGCGACCAGCTCGTCGCCATCGCGCGCCACGTCCACCCACAAGGTCGGGACAGGGCGCCAGCTGTCGATGCCGGCGTGCCGGGTGGCCTGCGCGTCGTCGGCTCGTTGGACGCCGGTCCGGTCGCGGCGGCGCTGGCCGGCGTGCCGCTCAACACCTCGGAGATCGCGGGGACCGCAGCCGCGCACACGGTCGGGTTCGTCGGGAGGGCCTCGACCTCGGACACGTTCGCGGTCCTGACCTTCCCGGGCCGCGCCGGAGACCCCGCCGCGCTCCCTGGGCTCGGGCGGTCCAGCTGGGGGCCATCGGTCGGAATCGTCGAGCCGCGCGTCGCCGGCCGCACCGCGGTCGTGCTGGAGAAGCGCCAAGCGCCGGCCGGCCAGGCGACGGCTCGCCTCCTCGCGATGCGTGCGGCCGATGGCGACCTGCTCATGGTCGTGGCCCGGTCAGCGTCGGCGGCGCCGTCCCTCGACGAGATCGTGCGGGTCGCGGCCTCGGTCACGCCGACCGACGATGCGACCTGGCGGCAGCTGGTGCTGCGGGCGCGCGGCGGGCCAGGACTGCATGCCGACCCCGGCGCCCTCGAGATCCAGCGCGGCTCGGTCGACGGCGACTGGCTGCTGCAGGCGCTTCCGCCGGACAAGCTCTCGCTGCGGCCAGGCGTGCCCCCCGTGGGCCCCGGCAGCGCCGTTCCGGCCTTCGAGATCGATCCGTGCCTCAAGCGGGCGAACGGCCAGCGGGTCTGCGCCCACGACCTCGCCGCCGGCGGGCCGACGTCCACGGTCAACCAGCACAACAACGGCCGCTCGCAGGCCGGCGGCGACGGGTTCGTCCGGTTCATCGTGGTCTCGACCACCCTGCCGGCCGCCACCGTCTCGTACACGTCGCCGGCGGGGCGGACCACAGCGCCCCTGGTGCCGGTCGCCGGGACGAGCCTGCGCGCCGCCATCCTGTTCCCGAACGGCTTGGAGGGACTGCCCCCGTGCCAGCCGGGCTCAGACGCGGGGCTCCAGCTGCTGGACGCCGCCGGCCGCCAGATCACCTGCCTCCCCTGACCCGGCCCGCCCGACTCGGACGGGCGGCTCAGGACTCGTACTTGGCCAGCTCGCGCTTCGCGACCTGGTTGCGGTGGACCTCGTCGGGGCCGTCCGCGAGGCGCAGGGTGCGGATCCCGGCGTACATGGCGGCCAGTGGGGTGTCGTCGCCGACGCCCATCGCGCCGTGGGCCTGGATGGCCCGGTCGATGACCCGCAGCGCCATGTTGGGCACGACCACCTTGATCGACGAGATCTCGATGGCGGCGCCCTTGTTGCCCACGGTGTCCATCAGCCAGGCCGCCTTCATGGTGAGCAGCCGGGACTGCTCGATCTCCATGCGCGAGTCGGCGATCCACTCGCGGATCACGCCCTGCTGGGACAGCTGGCGCCCGAACGCCGTGCGGCTGGTGACCCGGCGGCACATCAGCTCGATGGCCCGCTCGGC
>JAODBM010000139.1 GCA_025463985.1 Acidimicrobiales bacterium | reverse complement strand
CCGCCACCCTCGGGAGCACCCCCGGTCGAGCCGGGTGCCGCGCCGCTCGAACCCGAGCCGCCGAGCGCCCACCCCGGCGACCCGAACCCGCTCACCCCGCCGCCCACCTGAGCCGCGGGCGGCTTCTGACCTGCCCGGCCACCGCAGCTCGCACGCCTGCCCTCGCGCTGCTGGCCCGCCCGCGTCGAGCCGGCCCCGCCGCTCGGGTGTGGCTCGAGCTGGGCCATCTGTCCCGTGGCGCCGTCGGCCGGGCATCCTGTTGCGGTGACCGATCTGCTGGCCCTCACTGCCGACCTCGTGGCCATGCCGTCGGAGAGCGGCGCGGAGGCACCCCTGGCTGCCTGGCTCGAGTTCGAGCTGCAGTCCCTCCCGTGGCTCAGCGTCGATCGAGTCGGTGACAACCTCGTGGCCCGCACCATGCTCGGCCGCGACCAGCGCCTCGTCCTCGCCGGCCACATCGACACCGTGCCGGCCAACGGCAACGACGTGCCGCGGATCGAGGGCGACACGCTCTGGGGCCTCGGCAGCGCGGACATGAAGGCCGGACTCGCCGTGATGCTCGAGCTGGCGCGCGCCGTCGATGAGCCGGCCGTCGACGTCACCTATGTCTTCTACGCCGGCGAGGAGGTGGCGGCCGTGCACAACGGCCTGGGCCATCTCTTCCGCGACCGTCCTGACCTGCTGGTCGGCGACGCTGCCCTGCTCGGCGAGCCCACCGGCGCCACCGTCGAAGCCGGCTGCCAGGGCACGATGCGGCTGGAGGTCACGCTGCACGGCACGCGCGCCCACACCGCCCGCCCATGGATGGGTCGCAACGCGGTGCATCGGCTCGGCGGCCTGCTCTCGATCCTCGACGGCTACACCGCTCGCCAGCCCGTGCTCGACGGTTGCGAGTTCCGCGAAGCGCTCCAAGCCGTCGCCGTCGAGGGTGGCGTGGCCAGCAACGTCGTGCCCGACCGCGCCTCGGTCACGCTCAACCATCGCTTCGCTCCCGACCGCACGCCGGCGGAGGCAGAGGCGCACGTCCGTGAGGTGCTGGCGCCGGTGCTGGCTGACAGCGACGAGGTGCAGGTCGTCGACCTGGCCGACGGGGCTCCGCCCGCGCTCGACCACCCGCTGCTGGCCGCGCTGATCGAGCGCAACGCGCTGCCCGTGCGGGCCAAGCTCGGCTGGACCGACGTTGCCCGCTTCGCGGCCCACGGCATGCCCGCAGCCAACTTCGGCCCCGGCGACCCCACGCTGGCCCACCGCGCTGACGAACGGGTGGAGCGGGCACAGGTCGAGGCCTGCTTCCACGCGCTGGGCGACCTGCTCGGCACCGGCATCTGACGTGCGCCGCCGGGCGCCGCGCGCCACCGTCGGACGGCGCAGCGGTCCGGAGGGTGAGCCGCAGTGGTGGGATGGTCGCGATCAGGCCGCGGCCGAGGCGCCGGTGCTCGGCCGCAAGGACCTCCCGCGGGGATGGCGCCCGGTCCCGATGATCAACAACGTCGAGCGCGCCGATCCATGGGAGGGCGTGGATGGCGCCGATGCGCTGCGAGCCGCCCGCGAGCAGCGGCGACTGACCGCGCTCGACGACGGCACGGCCTGGCGCGATCGCGATCAGCGGCTGCTCGTCGTGCGCTGCGAGGTGTTCGCCGACGCCCATGAGGACGAGCACCGCGCCGTGTGGATCGCGGATGCCGAGCGAGTGCTCGCGAGCGCCTGGCGGGTGCGCTGGACCGAGCGCGGCCAATCCCCAGGCTGGATCGAGGCCCGGCGGCGGCTTCTCGCCGAAGGCGATGCGCCCCTCCACCGGCGCGTCGACTGGTACGAGGTCGAAGATCACACCGACCCGACCGCGAGGGGTGACGTCACCATCTACCACCACCTGACCGTCTGGGCCGGTCGCATGCACGTGGTCGTGACGGTGCGCCACCCGCTGGGCGATCCGCCGGCTGACCTCGACCACCTCGCGGGCGTCGTGGCCGAGCGGGCGGCGAGCCGGCTCGGCTGACCGACGCGGCTGCCTGCAGCATGAGCCCGCATGAGAATGGTCGAGCCGCCCTTACACTCGGCGGGTCCACCACGCCATTCTGAGGAGAGCCGTCATGCCGATCGAGCCCGGCGAGGAAGCCCCTGATTTCGAGCTGAAGGACCAGGGGGGCAACGCCGTGCGGCTGTCGTCGTTCCGGGGCGACAAGGCGGTGGCCCTGGTCTTCTATCCCTTCACGTTCACCGGGGTGTGCGAGGGCGAGCTGTGCGCGCTGCGCGACGACGTCGCCCAGTACGAGGCGGCTGGCGTCCAGCTGCTCGCCCTCTCCTGCGACAGCGTCCCGGCCCAGAAGGTGTGGGCCGAGCAGAAGGGTTGGACGTTCCCAGTCCTCTCCGACTTCTGGCCCCATGGCGAGGTGGCCCGGGCCTATGGCGTGTTCGACGAGACCCGCGGCTGCGCCATCCGGGCCACGTTCCTGGTCGGCCTCGACGGCACCGTCGTGGACGCCTTCTCGACCGACAACCTCGGCACCGCTCGCGAGAAGTCGCGCTACGACGAGGCGCTGGCCAAGCTGTAGGCAGCCGGTGGGCCCGTCGGTCGACGAGCTCCGCCGGCAACGCTCAGCCGGGCTGGGTCCGGCGTCGCTGGCTCCAGCGCCAGGCGAGGTCGGCAGCGGCCGCGGCCGAGAGCCCGCCACCGACGACGAACCACCACGCTGGCAGGTCCCGCCGGCGCGGTGGCACGCCGAGCGGGCCGGTCTGCGGCGGCGGGCCTGAGGCGCGCGGCAGGGGGAGACCGGCAGCCTGAGCCCGGACGCCAGCGGGGAACGGCGGTGCGACGGCCCGGCTGAGGTCGATCGTGCCGGCGCCGAGCTCGGCGTCACCGCCCCCAGCCCCCGGGCGACGCGCGGTCACCCGCAGCCGGGCGATGGCACCCGCCGGGCTGAAGCCCATGGCCAAGAGGAGCGCGAGCCCGCCGCTCACCTGCGGCGCCGCCATCGACGTCCCGGCCTCACAGGCGTAGCCGCTGCCGTCCGCCGTGCCCCGCCAGTAGGTCGAGAAGATGCCGAGCGGGGCGCCGCCCACCCGACACGTGTCCGCAGTGTCGCCCTCGGCACCACCCGGCGCGGCGAAGGCCCACGGGACGGCGCCGACCGGGCTGGCGTAGAGCGAGCGCAGCCCGGTGCGATCCGTGGCGGTCACCACGACGATCGGCAGGCCGCTGAGGTTCATCGGGCCCCGGCCGTTGCCCGCAGCCAGGACCGAGATCACGCCGCGCCGCCACGCTTCGCGCACCGCGGCGCGAATGTCGGGGCCGATGTCGGTCGCGGTGCCGAGCGAGAGGTTGACGATGCGGGCGCCGTGGGTCGCGGCCCAGCGGATGCCGGCGGCGATGTCCGCGGTGGAGCCCGTGGGCCGGCACTGCCGCGGGTCGCCGCACGCGTCGGACAACGCACGCACCGCCAGCAATCGAGCACCCGGTGCGACCCCCGCCATCCCGACGCCATCGTTGGCCTTGGCAGCGATCAGTCCGGCCACGTGCGTGCCATGCCCGTCGTCGTCGGCTGCAGGTCCTTGGCAGAGGTGCGGGTCACCGCCGGCGCCGATGCACGAGGCCTGGCCCACCACCTGGCCCTCGAGGTCCGGGTGGTGCTGGTCGATGCCCGAGTCGACCACGGCGACGACGATGCCGGAGCCGATGGTCGAGCGCCACGCCCCCGGCGCCTTGATCACTTCGAGGTTCCACTGGAGCCCGGCGACGTAGGCCGGATCGTCGACCGCGGGCGGTGCGGCGCCGGCCACCGATGGACCGGTGGTGGAAGCGGCGAGTGCAGCGAGCGCCAACAGGAGGGCCGCCGTGCGTCTCGTCACGGCCTCATCGTGTCAAAGGGCGGCCAGCGATGCGGCTACAAGCGGCGCATCACCGTGACGACCCGGCCAAAGATCTCGACCTGGTCGGCCTCGAACTCCATGGGTTGGAGACGCGGGTTGGATGGCTCGAGCACGATCTTGCTGCCCGAGCGGTTGAACGTCTTGACCGTGGCCTCCTCCCCGGGAATGCCGGCGATCACGATGTCGCCGCGCTCGGCCGTGGTCTGCGAATGGGCCACGACGTAGTCGCCGTCGAGGATGCCGGCGCCGATCATCGAGTCGCCGCGGACCCGGAGCATGAACAGGTCACCGTCGCCGGTCAGATCGGCGGGGACCGGCATGACCTCCTCGACGTTCTCATGGGCCAGCACGTCGGTGCCGGCGGCCACCTCGCCCACGAGGGGCACGTGGCGCACCGGTCGGCGCTCGACCGGCGCGCCGGACGTGGGATCGAACCGCACCTCGATGGCGCGCGGCTTGGTGGGGTCGCGCCGGAGGAACCCGAGCTTCTGGAGGCTCGAAAGGTGCGAGTGCACCGTGGACGGCGACCCGAGACCGACCGCCGTGCCGATCTCCCGCACGGAAGGGGGGTAGCCCCGGTCGCGCATCGATCGGTCGATGTACTCGAGGATCTGGCGCTGCCGGGCGGTGAGCTGGGTGTCGGCCATGGGAGCCTCCTGCCGTCGAACCAGCCACCGCACGGGCGAACTGGTGTTTGGGGTGACGGTATCACCGCACACACGTTCGCACAAACACCTGTTCGCTCCGGGGTTGACGGCGAACGGGTGTTCGTGGCTATCCTGTGCGTCAGTACGAACAAGCGTTCGTGGAACGGGCGTTCGGCCTCGTCCGGCCTTCACTGTCACACCCCCTGAGGAGCATGTCGGCATGGCAGCCATCTTCCAGCCCCATCCCGAGCTCGTCCCCGTCGTCGAGCCGCCCCGTCGTCCCGACCTGCGCATGGTCCACGGTGGCCGCTCGCCTGCGGCGCGACGTGCCACCTACCGGCGCCGCCGCGTCGTGGTCGGCGTCCTGGCGCTTTTCGTTGCGGTCGCCGCGGTCGCGGTCGGTCGTGGCGGGCTGGCCAGCTTGGCGCCAGCGGCGCCCTCGGCTCCGGCTGCGCCGATCGGCGCCTCGGCGGTCGTCGTCCGTCCTGGCGACACGCTCTGGTCCATCGCCCGACGCCTGCACCCCAACGGCGACGTGCGGGGTGTGGTCGACCAGCTGGCCGCGGCGCACGGCCAAGGCCCGCTCCGAGTCGGCGAGCGATTGCCCATCGCTTCCTGATCGGGCGAGAGCCGGCGACGGGTGGTCGGCTCCCGCCGGTTGAGGAGGCCCTGTAGCGTTCGCGTCCATGCGCTGCCCGGTGTGCGCGAGCGTCGACGACAAGGTGGTCGACTCACGCGCCTCCGACGACGGTTCGGCGATTCGCCGGCGCCGCGAGTGCCTCACCTGCGGGCGGCGGTTCACGACCTTCGAGCGGCTCGAAGAGGTGCCGCTGACCGTGATCAAGCGCTCGGGAGATCGCGAGCTGTTCGATCGGGAGAAGGTCATCGCCGGCGTGCGGGCGGCCACCAAGAACCGTCCGGTCGGCGAGGACGCCTATGAGGCGCTCGCCGCCGCAGTGGAGGAGTCGCTGCGCCTCGATGGCCCGGAGGTCCGCAGTGAGCAGGTCGGCGTCTCGGTGCTCGAGCGGTTGCGCGAGCTCGATCAGGTGGCGTACGTGCGCTTCGTCAGCGTCTACAAGGAGTTTGACGATCCCGCCGACTTCGAACGTGTGGTCGGTCTCCTCACGAAGCAGACCGAGCCGAAGCACCGCTGAGCGGGCCGCCGTCCGGGCGTCACGCTCGGACGTAGCGCAGGAACAGCAGGTCGTCGTCCGCCCCGTGGAGCACGTGTGCCAGGCGGAGCGGGGTCGGCGTCGCTGGCGGTCCGTGCGCGATCCGCGCTGACGATCCGCCGAGCAGGACGGGTGCCGTGGTCAGGCAGACCTCATCGATCACGCCGGCCGCCACCAGCTGACCGTTGATCGCCGGACCGCCCTCGGCCAAGACCGTCTGCACGCCCGCTGCGGCCAGCTGGGCCAACGCGTCGAGTAGATCGACCGAGCCGACGCCGGCCGTCAGCACGTCGGCGACCGTCCGGCAGGCGGTCAGCCGCTCGGGATCCGCGTCGGCGATCGTGATGACCACTGGTCTGCCACCTTCGGTGAAGAGTGGCCCGGCGAGGTCGATGCCCAGCGAGCGAGACACGACGGCCACCCGTGGGTGTGGTGGTTGTCCGCGGGCCGTCCGCTCGGCCTGGCGGGCGACCGACGTGCGCGGCGGGCCATAGCCCTCGGCTCGAACCGTGGCCGCGCCGGCCAGGATCACGTCGGCGGCCGACCGGATGGCCGAGAACACCAGCCGGTCGCTCGGCCCACCGAGCCCGCCCGAGACGCCATCCACGGCGGTGCCGCCGTCGACGCTCGCGATCATGTTGACCATGACCCAGGGGCGGCCGGCAGGTGCCGGACGAGCCGCACCGGTGTAGATCCCCGCGGGCTCGACCTCGGCGTTCTCGGGGAACAGCTGGCGCACAGCGTGACCGTAGTTGCCGGTCACGTTCGCGCCGCCGGGCACGAGCGGGCGTGCGCTGGCAGCATGGCGGCATGACCATTGCTGAGGAAGCCGTCGCCGACGCAACGACCCGCACCGCGTACCGCACGTGCCCGCTGTGCGAGGCCTGCTGCGGCTTGGAGATCACGCTGACGGACGAGCGAGTGACGCGGATCCGGGGCGATCGCGACGACGTCTTCAGCCACGGGTTCATCTGTCCCAAAGGGTCGACCCTCAAGCAGCTGCACGACGATCCCGACCGCCTCCGGTCCCCGCGGATCAAGCGCGACGGCGTCTGGCACGACGCGTCGTGGGCTGAGGCGTTCGCTGAGATCGAGCGCCGACTGCTTCCGATCATCGAGGCCCACGGGCGCGATGCCGTCGGCGTCTACCTCGGCAACCCCGGCGTCCACAGCCTCGGCTCCTTGCTGTACGGCAAGCCGCTGATCAAGGCGCTCGGCACGTCCAACGTGTACTCGGCCAGCACCGTCGATCAGCGGCCCAAGGAGCTGGCGTGCGCGCACCTCTTCGGCGGCGGGCTCACCGTCCCGGTCCCCGACGTCGACCGGACGGATCTCCTGGTGGTCCTCGGCGCCAACCCGTACGCGTCGAACGGCAGCCTCGCGACCGCTCCCGACTGGCCCGGCCGGATCGAAGCCATGCGGGCCCGTGGCGGCCGGTTGGTCGTGGTCGACCCACGTCGCAGCCGAACGGCCGAGGAGGCAGACGTCCACCTCGCGATCCGCCCCGGGAGCGATGCGTTGCTGCTCGCTGCCCTCGTGTCGACGTTGGCCGACGAGGGCCGCATCGACTGCGGGGCGGCGGCTCCGTACGTGCGCGGGCTCGAGCCTGTGGTGGCCGCGCTGGCGCCGTTCACCCCCGAGCTCGTCGCGCCCGCGGTGGGCGTGGACGCCGCCGCCATCCGATCGCTCGCCCTGGAGCTGGCCGACGCACCCCGAGCCGTCGTCTACGGCCGCATCGGCACGACGACGGCCGCCTTCGGCACCCTGGCCAGCTGGCTGGTCGACGTGGTCAACACCGTGACCGGCAACCTCGACCAGCCCGGCGGCGCCATGTTCCCGCTCGCTGCGGCCGGCGCGTCGAACACCAGGGGGACGCCACGGGTCGGTCGCGGCGTCCGCGCCGCCCGTCGATCCAGCCGGGTCCGCAGCCTGCCCGAGACGATGGGCGAGCTGCCGGTCGTGTGCCTGGCCGAGGAGATCGACACGCCCGGCGACGGCCAGATCCGCGCCATGGTGACGATGGCGGGCAACCCCGTCGTGTCGACGCCCAACGCCGGGCGGCTCGATGCCGCGTTCGCCACGCTCGAGTTCATGGTCTCGGTCGACATCTACGTCAACGAGACGACCCGCCATGCCGACGTGATCCTTCCCGCGCCGAGCGCGCTCACCAAAGGCCACTACGACCTCGCGTTCATGCAGCTGTCCCTGCGCAACGTGGCCAACTACTCGCCGCCGGTCCTGCCCCTCGGCCCCGACGAGCTCGAGGAGTGGGAGATCCTCGCCAAGCTGGCCCTCATCGTCCAGGGCATGGGCGCCGCAGCGGACGCATCGGTGGTCGACGACCTGATGATCGGCGCGCTCGTGGCCGGCGCGGTGGCCGACGAGCACTCACCGGTGCACGGCCGCGACCCCGAGGCCCTGCTCGCCGAGCTGGAGCCCCGGCGCGGCCCGGAGCGGCTGCTCGACCTGATGCTGCGCACCGGCCCCTACGGCGACGGCTTCGGATCGATCAAGGACGACGTCGCCCCCGGCGTCCCACCGCTGACCCTCGACCTGCTGGTCGACCGTCCCCACGGCGTCGACCTCGGGCCGCTCGCGCCGCGGCTCCCCGACGTCCTGCGCACGCCGTCAGGCCTCGTCGAGCTCGATGCCGAGCCGCTGCTCGCCGACCTCGAGCGCCTGCGGGCCCTCGCCGAGGCGCCGGTGCCCCCGGCGGTGCTCGTCGGGCGGCGTGACCTGCGGTCGAACAACTCGTGGATGCACAACCTCGAGGTGCTGGTGAAGGGCAAGCCCCGCTGCACGCTGCACGTCCACCCGTCCGACGCGGAGCGCTGGGGGCTGGTCGACGGCGCCACCGCGTGCGTGCGCAGCCGCTCCGGCCAGCTCGAAGCGCCGGTGGAGGTCACCGATGCCGTGCGCCCCGGGGTCGTGAGCCTGCCGCACGGCTGGGGCCATGGGGCTGCCGGCGTGGAGATGGAGGTCGCGCAGCGGGTCGCGGGGGTGAACTCCAACCTCGTGGCCGACGAGCTGCTGTTCGATCCGCTCTCCGGCACAGCCGTCCTCAACGGGATCCCCGTGGAGGTCGGGCCGGCCTGACGAGGTTCAGGCCGACTCGGCCGCGGACTCCGGCGCCGCACCCGCCGCGGGCACCGAGCGCACGGCGACCGCGCTCGCCGTGCCGTTCTCGCGGCGCGCCGGGTCGGCACCGGGCTTGACCACCGCGCGCACCTTGCGCAGGGCGTGCAGCAGCGCATCGAGCTCGGCCGGCTCGAGCACCCCGGTCAGGATGCGATCGACCGTCTCGAGGTGCGGCGGCACGGCACGGGCGACCTTGCGCCGCCCCGCAGGGGTGAGGACGGTGAAGAACCCCCGGCGGTCGGTCTCGCACGGCTCGCGGCGCACGAGCCCGCGCTCCTCGAGCCGATCGACCAGGCGGGTGAGGCCGCTGGTCGTGAGCGTCGACTGCGCCGCCAGCTCGGTCATGCGCAGCCGGCCACCGGGCGAGCGGG
The DNA here is from genome assembly GCA_025463985.1 of Acidimicrobiales bacterium. Classification (GTDB taxonomy): domain Bacteria; phylum Actinomycetota; class Acidimicrobiia; order Acidimicrobiales; family Iamiaceae; genus JAODBM01. The sequence continues at coordinate 6,199 of JAODBM010000139.1, read as the reverse complement.
CCAGCCGGAGCAGGACCTCGAACGATGGCCCGGGCAGCCCGAGCTCGGCGAGCTGCGGCATGAACGCGGCGGTGAGGCCCGCGTGCGCCTCGAGAAGCAGGCCCATTGCCGTCAGCCGCTCATCATCGAAGAGGTCCCTCACCACGGCCTGCAGGGTACCCACGATGCCAAGGTCGACACCTGCACGACGTGGGACGTCTCGTCCACTGGTGTGTGGAGAATTTCGCCGATAATCCACAGGGTTGTTCCCCTTACGTTCCACAACCTCAACTCCGTACGGTGTGGCCAGCCAACGGTTCGCGGCGCGGACGGTCGGAACAAGTGGTGTGGGAACCCTGGGAGAGCGCTGGCACCCGGCCGGCCCTGGGGGACGTACGTGGGGGAGCGAGCGACTTGCGCAAGCAGCCGTGCGAGATTTCGCGAACGCCTCCTGACCTGCCCGTTCGCGCCGCAGTGCCCGTTGACAGGGATGTAGTTACCGTGCTGTAATTTCCCCCACATCTTGTGGTGCGCACGCGCCGGGGGGCGTAGACGCCACAACGGGTTGTGGTCGCCTCGGCGTTGCACAGCACTCCTCCCCGTCGTCCGTACGCCTCGTCCTGAAGGAAATCTCCCATGGCTCTTGCTCCTGAGCAGACTGGCATCGGCATCCGCCGGCGCTTCACCACCGAAGGCGTCCACCCCTACGACGAGGTCGAGTGGGAGCACCGCGATGCCCGCATCGTGAACTTCCGCGATGGGTCGGTCGCCTTCGAGCAGCTCGAGGTCGAGTTCCCGACGAGCTGGTCGCTCAACGCCACGAATATCGTCAGCCAGAAGTACTTCCGAGGCACGCTCGGCACGCCCGAGCGCGAGTCCTCGCTCAAGCAGGTCATCGACCGCGTGGCCGACACGATCACCACCTGGGGCATCGAGGGCGGCTACTTCGTCGACGACCGTGAGGCCGAGACGTTCCGGGCCGAGCTCAAGCACCTGTTGGTCACCCAGAAGGCGGCGTTCAACTCGCCGGTGTGGTTCAACATCGGCGTCGCCGGCGTGCCACAGCAGGCGTCGGCCTGCTTCATCCTCTCGGTCGACGACGCGATGGACTCGATCCTGAACTGGTACCGGGAAGAGGGCGTGATCTTCAAGGGCGGCTCGGGCGCGGGCGTGAACCTGTCGCGCATCCGCTCGTCACACGAGTACCTCAAGGGTGGGGGCACGGCCTCGGGGCCGGTGTCGTTCATGCGTGGCGCCGACGCGTCGGCCGGCACGATCAAGTCGGGCGGCAAGACCCGGCGGGCCGCCAAGATGGTGATCCTCGACGTCGACCACCCCGACATCGAAGAGTTCATCTGGTGCAAGTCGCGTGAGGAGCACAAGGCCCGGGCCCTGCGCGACGCCGGCTTCGACATGGATCTCGACGGTCGCGACAGCTATTCGATCCAGTACCAGAACGCGAACAACTCGGTGCGGGTCACCGACGAGTTCATGCAGGCCGTGGTCGACGATGCCGACTGGCACCTGCGGGCCGTCATCGACGGGACGATCATCAAGACGATCCGGGCGCGCGACCTCATGCGGCAGATCTCGCAGGCCACCTGGGAGTGCGCCGACCCGGGCATGCAGTTCGACACCACGATCAATCGCTGGCACACCGCGCACGAGACCGGCCGCATCAACGGCTCGAACCCGTGCTCGGAGTACATGCACCTCGACAACTCGGCCTGCAACCTGGCCAGCCTCAACCTGTTGAAGTTCCTGCACGACGACGGCAACGGCGTCGACACGTTCGACATCGACGGGTTCAAGGCCGCGGTGGAGATCATGTTCACCGGCCAGGAGATCCTCGTGGGCCGGGCCGACTACCCGACCGGGCCGATCGGCGACACATCCCGCAAGTTCCGCCAGCTGGGCATCGGCTACGCCAACCTCGGCGCCATGCTCATGGCGCTCGGCCTGCCCTACGACTCCGACGAGGGTCGGGCCTGGGCCGGCGCGGTCACCGCGCTCATGACCGGCCACGCCTACGCCACCTCGGCCAAGACCGCGGCCCGCATGGGTCCGTTCGCCGGGTACGCGCAGAACCGCGAGCACATGCTGCGGGTGCTCAACATGCACCGCGAGGCCGCGGCCGACGTCGACGAAGAGCTCGTCCCGGCCGAGGTGCTCAGCGCAGCGCAGCAGGCATGGGACGAGGCCTGCGAGCTGGGCGAGGAGGTCGGCGTCCGCAACTCGCAGGCGTCGGTCCTGGCCCCCACCGGCACCATCGGCCTGATGATGGACTGCGACACCACCGGCATCGAGCCCGACCTGGGGCTCTGCAAGATGAAGAAGCTGGTCGGCGGCGGCAACATGACCATCGTCAACCAGACGATCCCACGGGCGCTGGCCCGGCTGGGCTACGGACCCGACGAGGCCGTCGCGATCGTCGCCTACATCGACGAGCACAAGACGATCCTGGGCGCACCGCACCTCAAGGCCGAGCACATCGCGGTGTTCGCCTGCTCCATGGGCGACAACCCCATCCACTACATGGGCCACGTGAAGATGATGGCGGCGGTGCAGCCGTTCATCTCGGGGGCGATCTCCAAGACCGTCAACATGCCGGAGGACGTCTCGGTCGAGGACGTCGAAGAGCTGCACATCGCATCCTGGAAGATGGGCGTGAAGGCGGTGGCCATCTACCGGGACAACTGCAAGGTGGCCCAGCCGCTGGCCATGGCCAAGAAGGGTGGTGCCACCGCCGACAGCCGGGGCGACGCCGAGCCCCAGGTCGTCGAGATCGAGCGCATCGTCGAGAAGATCGTGGAGCGCACGGTCACGGTGAAGGTGCCGGTCCGCGAGAAGCTGCCCCGCAACCGGGTCAGCCGCACGTTCGAGTTCCGCGTCGCCGACTGCAAGGGCTTCGTCACCGTCGGCGAGTACGAGGACCATCGGGCCGGCGAGGTCTTCCTCAAGGTGGCCAAGCAGGGTTCGACCCTGGCCGGGATCATGGACGCCCTCTCGATCTCGATCAGCTACGGCCTGCAGTACGGCGTGCCGCTGCGGGCCTTCGTCGAGGCCTTCACCAACACCCGCTTCGAGCCCGCCGGCATGACCGACGATCCCGAGCTGCGCATCGCCTCGTCGCTGCTCGACTACATCTTCCGCCGCCTCGCCATCGACTACCTGTCGTTCGACGAGCGGGCCGAGCTCGGCATCCTCACCGTGTCCGAGCGCACGCAGCCCACGCTGCCGGGCGTCGAGGAGACCGTGGTCGAGAACCGGCAGGGCAGCGACCTCGTGGCCGACCCCAAGTCCATCCCGTCGGCGTCCGAGCTGGCCGCCTCGCTGGAGGCGTCCGACTCGGCCGCCTCGGCAGGACCGGTGCAGCCGAGCCTGCTCGATCGGGCCGGCGTCACCGACCTCACGCCGTCGGCCACCACGCCGCCCCAGCTCGCCCGGGAGACGCACCACGCCGACGCCCCGTACTGCATGCAGTGCGGCGTGCAGATGCAGCGGGCCGGCAGCTGCCACGCCTGCCCCAGCTGCGGCAGCACCAGCGGCTGCAGCTGAGGCTGCGCCGGCGGGTCATCGGGCTCTGCGCGTTCTCGCTTCGCCCGCCCTGGCCCACCGGCCACCGGCCATCGGCCATCGGCCAGGGTGAGCCGGAGGTGGGGCCGGGCGGGACGGGTACGTACGGGTGATGGCGAGCCGACGGTCCAGTCCTCCGGCGGGTCAGACCGGTGGGCTCGACGGGTCCGACGGGTTCGTGCACGTGCGGGGAGCGCGCGAGCACAACCTGGCCGACGTCGACGTCGACCTGCCCCGGGACGCGATGGTGGCGTTCACCGGCGTCTCGGGGTCGGGCAAGTCGTCGCTCGCCTTCGGGACGCTCTACGCCGAGGCGCAGCGCCGCTACTTCGAGTCGGTCGCGCCCTACGCCCGACGGTTGATCCAGCAGGTGAGCGCCCCGCTCGTCCGTGAGATCACCGGGCTGCCGCCCGCGGTCGCGCTACAGCAGCGGCGGGGGACGGCCAGCTCGCGGTCCACGGTCGGCACGCTCACGACCCTGTCCAACCTGCTGCGCATGCTCTACTCCCGCGCCGGGACCTATCCGCCCGGCACCACCGAGCGCTTGGAGGCTGAGTCGTTCTCGCCCAACACGGTCGCCGGTGCGTGCCCGGCCTGCCACGGCCTGGGTCGGGTCCACCGGGCCACCGAGGACAGCCTCGTGCCGGACCGGTCGCTGAGCATCCGGGAGGGCGCGATCGCGGCGTGGCCGGGGGCGTGGCAGGGGCGCAACCTGCGCGACATCGTCACCGCGCTCGGCATGGACGTCGACCGGCCGTGGCGCCGGCTGCCGAGGAAGCAGCGAGAGTGGCTGCTGTTCACCGAGGAGCAGCCGGTGGTCCTGGTCACGCCCGAGGAGGACCGCAACGAGGGCGAGTACAACGGCCGGTTCTGGAGCGCCGAGCAGCACGTGATGCACACGCTGGCGCACTCGAAGAGCCAGCAGATGCGCGACCGAGCGCTGCGCTTCGTCGTGAGCGGCCCGTGTCCGACCTGTGGCGGCACGGGGCTGCGGCCGGAGGCGCTGGCGGTCACGTTCGCCGGCCTCTCGATCGCCGAGGTCAACGCACTGCCGCTCGGCGAGGTCGCGGCGCGCTTGCGGCCGGTGGCCGAGCTCGAGGATGCGGCACCGGCCTGGGAGTCGCCGGACTCGGGGGAGGTGTCCGAGGTGGCGGTGCGCATCACCCGCGACCTCGTCGAGCGCATCGACGTGCTCCTCGAGCTCGGGCTCGGCTACCTGAGCCTGGGACGTCCGACCACCACCCTGTCGCCGGGCGAGATGCAGCGGCTGCGGATCGCCACCCAGCTGCGGTCAGGCCTGTTCGGGGTCGTCTACGTCCTCGATGAGCCCTCGGCCGGCCTGCACCCGGCCGACGCCGAGCCGCTGCTCACGGTCCTCGACCGGCTGCGGGCGGCCGGCAACTCGTTGTTCGTGGTCGAGCACGACCTCGACGTCGTCCGGCGGGCCGACTGGGTCGTCGACATCGGGCCGGGTGCCGGCGAAGGTGGCGGGCGGGTGCTCTACAGCGGCCCGGTGGCGGGACTGGCCGGGGTCGACGAGTCGGTGACCCGGCGCTACCTGTTCGGCGACTCCCGGCCCGAGATCGGGCCGCGCCGGGAGCCGACCGGGTGGCTGCACCTCTGCGGCATCGACCGCCACAACCTGCGGGGGGTCGACGCCGACGTGCCGCTCGGGGTGCTGACGGCCGTGACCGGCGTGTCCGGGTCCGGGAAGTCGACGCTGGTGACGCAGGTCCTGGCCGAGGCCGTCGGGCGCTTCCTGGGCACCGGGAGCGACGACGGCCGCCAGGAGGACGAGGACCTCACCGTCGAGGGCGCGGACGCGGCAGAGGTTGACGCCCACGGCCTCGAGGCCTTCGACCGGCTCGTCCGCGTCGACCAGAAGCCCATCGGGCGGACCCCACGCTCGAACCTGGCGACCTACACCGGCATGTTCGACGCCGTGCGGGCGCTCTTCGCCGCCACCGACGAGGCGAGGGCCCGTGGCTACCGCGCCGGGCGCTTCTCGTTCAACGTCGCCGAGGGACGCTGCGAGACCTGCCGGGGCGAGGGCTTCGTCGCCGTCGAGCTGCTGTTCCTGCCCGGCACCTACGCGCCCTGCCCGACGTGCCACGGGGCCCGCTACAACCCCGAGACCCTCGAGATCACCTACTGCGACCGCACCATCGCCGACGTGCTGGCCATGACCGTGGACGAAGCCGAGGAGCTCTTGGCCCACGTGCCCGCGGCCGCCCGCAGCCTCGAGACGCTGCGCGACGTGGGGCTCGGCTACCTGCGCCTGGGCCAGCCGGCCACCGAGCTGTCGGGCGGCGAGGCCCAGCGGATCAAGCTGGCCACCGAGCTGCAGCGAGGCCGGCGCGGGCATGCGCTGTACCTGCTCGACGAACCGACGTCGGGGCTGCACCCGGCCGACATCGAGGTCCTGCTGCGCCAGATGCACCGGCTCGTCGACCACGGCAACACGGTGGTCGTGGTCGAGCACGACATGGACGTGGTCGCGACTGCGGATTGGGTCATCGACCTCGGGCCCGGTGGCGGGGACCAGGGCGGTCGCATCGTGGCCGCCGGCCGGCCCGACGTGGTCGCAGCCTCGGCCGGCGCCACCGCCCCGTACCTCGCGGCCCGGCTGCGGGGGCGGGCCGGC
>JAODBM010000128.1 GCA_025463985.1 Acidimicrobiales bacterium | reverse complement strand
GGGACGGGTCTTCACCGGTGCGGTCTGCGACCACCGCGGGTCGGTAGGTGCCGGCTCCGGACACGACGCCTGCGACGCAGGTGTCGTACTCGCGGTCGCTGGGCCGAAGCTGCGCGCCGCCGTCGAGGACCACCACGGTGCCCGGCTCGATGGCGACGTGATCGACGGTTCCGAAGTCTTCGGCGAAGTCGGCGCCGCTGAGCTGGATGTCGCCGGTCACGACCACGTTGCCCTGGAACCAACCCGCGGCCTTGCCCCCTTGACCGAAGACGCCGACATCGTTCTTCGACAGGCCCACGACCCCCGCGAACGCGTCGCTGTCGCCGACCACGCCGCCCTGCACGCCGAGGCCGCTGCGGTTGCCGAGAATGCCGTTGACCCCAGGACCGCCACTGGCCGACAGGCCGACGACGCCCGCCCCGGTGTTGCTGTCGCCCAGCACCCCGCCCGCGGCCGAGATGCCGCTCCGATCACCGAGCAGGCCGTTGACGCCGATGAAGCTCGACGACAGGCCGACCACGCCGATGCCGCTCTGGCTGTCTCCGACGACCCCGCCTTGCGCGAAGACGCCGCTCCGAGCCCCGCGAACGCCGTTGACGCCGTTGTCGGTGGCCGATAGGCCGACGACGCCCGAGCCGGTGTTGCTGTCGCCCAACACCGCGCCGCTGGCTCCGATACCGCTGCGGTCGCCGAGCAAGCCGTTCACGCCGATCCCGGTGGCGGACAGCCCGACGATGCCCGAGCCGCTCTTGCTGTCACCCAGCACCGCGCCGGTGGCGGCGATACCGCTGCGGTCGCCCTGGATGCCGTTCACGCCGTTGCCCGCGGCCGAGAGCCCGACGACGCCGGCGCCCGTCTTGCTATCGCCCAACACGCCGCCGCTGGCTCCGATACCGCTGCGGTCGCCGAGCAAGCCGTTCACGCCGATCCCGGTCGCGGACAGCCCAACGACCCCCAGGCCGCTCTGGCTGTCGCCGACGACTCCACCCTGAGCGAAGATGCCGCTGCGGGTGCCACGTATGCCATTGACCCCATTTCCGGTGGCTGACTGGCCGAACACGCCCGCCCCCGACGACGCAGTACCGACCGTCCCCGTGCCCGCTCCGGTGGCGTTGCCTTTGACTCCTTGCCCGCTGCCGCTCGTCACGCCATAGAGCGCTGCGGTGGTGTTGCTCGCGTTGGTGACCTCGAACCGGCCGGCCACACCGGTGCCCGCCGTGAGCCCGTGCACCGCGCTTGCGGCCGAGCCCTTGTTGGTGATCCGGCCCTGGATGGCGTCGCCCGCATTGCTCGATCCCAACATTCCCGGACCGTTGCTCGAGTTCGTCGCCGAGACGACCGCACCGCTCATGCTTCCGGTCACCGCGCTCGTGCTCGTGGCCGTGTTCGCGCTGCCCAAGATGAGCGGCTGGCCCTGCCCATTTGCCGCGGCCGGATCCGCGGAAGCGATGAGCCCGACGACGCCGGCCGCCGCACCCGCCGCACCGATCATCAGGCCACGGCGGGTCACTGGTGATCGCTCCCCCTCACTGGCCGCGACCTGATCGACGCGAGGATCGCCAACCCCGTCTACCGCCGGCTCCGGTTCGTGACGCGATTTCTCGTTCATGCCGAGCTCCCAAACTCGCTCTGTCGGACCCAGACGTCCGAGCCAGCTCGACCTTGAGCCCACCCGATGGTTCCGCCAAGGGGGCTGCCATGGTGACCTCGTGGTGCTGACACCCCAGTCCACCGGCGGGTGAAGTCGAGGTCCGCCCGACAACGCCGCCGCCTCGTGCACGACGTTGCCGAGGCGGAGCGACTCTCCGAGCCGTTGACCAGCCTCGGGTGCTGTCGTAGTAGCCGGCTGCCAGCGGCGTGCAGTAGGTGACGTCGGAGTCAATGGTGACGTCGGCGACGCCGATGGCCACCCACGTCACCGACAATTACGCGAACGCCAAGGCCTTCAACGGCCACAAGGTCCGCGTCTACTCCTGGTACCTCGACAACACCACGCACCTGGCGACCGCGGTCAACAACTACGTCTACCTGACCGTCTCCTGCTGACCTGAGGGTCGGTTGAAGGAGTTGTGCCGCGGATTCGTGCCGCCCTACCCCCAGCGTTGGCACCAGTCGACGCCGCTTTCGGTCTTGACTCTCACCGGTTCGTCGCTGCTCACGGCCGCTCCCGCCTTGACGTTCTTGACTCCGATTCGCTCCTCCTCGAGCCAGTCGGGCCACACAACTGCGGGGGTGGAGTCGGCAGGTCACGGCGAGACGGTCGGCGAGGTAGAGGTCGACCGCGTTGTTCCGCCACCGGCTCCGGGAACGTCACGGCTAGAAATTGTTGTTGGGCCGGTAGCCGCTTTGGGACACCGAGGCGCACGGTCTACCCGCAAGGGCCCCGCTGCGGCGGGCCTTTGCCGCGTCATGGCCAGCGCTCGCGATAGACGCGCAGGTACGGGATCACCAGCCCCTCGCGAGCAGCGGCGAGCGCCCCATCGCCCGCCCGGAGCGGCGGCGAAGCCTTGGCCAGCCGGCCCTGCGGCCCGAGTCCCCGGGTGCGCGACGGAGGGGACTTCAGGCGGCGGGCGGCGGCAGGCCGAGCACGACCGCTCACAACTCGTTCGCGGTCCGGCCGGCGTGCTCGGCCGTCGCCATCTCCGCTGGGGAGCAGCCCGGCGTCTGCCGCACGGCTCGGCGCCGGCTACGAACCGCACCACCATGACGAGCACCCGCGCAGGACCAGTTGGAGGTCTTGACGGGCTAACGTCGTTAGCCTAGTGTGGCTAACAACGTAAGCCTTTGAAGGAGGGCCCAATGATCGCAACGTCGACACCACCGCTGCGGGTTCGCTTGATGGTCTCAGCGTCAGTGGGGCTGCGGTCGGGTTTCTGGTTCGCGGCGGGGCTCTCGTGGCTGACGCACATCGCCGTCGACCGGGTTTCCGGCTTCGGGCGCCGCGCGAAGGATGGCTGGCGGCGTGGCTGAGCTGCTCACTGGCCGCATGACGGAGATCATCGACGCGGCGAGAGACCTGCTGGAGGCGGGCGGCCCCGAGGCCGTGACCATGCGAGCGATCGCCGAGCGCCTCGGGATCAAGGCGCCATCTCTGTACAAGCACTTTCCGGACAAGGAGGCGCTCGAGGCGGCGCTCGTCGCGGCAGGTTACGTCGAGCAGGCCGAAGCCTTCGCCGCCGCAGGGCGTTCCCGGAATCCACTCGCCGCCCTCGCGAGGGCGTATCGACGCTGGGCCATGGAGCACCCTCACCTCTACATGCTCATGACCAACCGACCGCTGGAACGCGACCGCCTCCCCGACGGCGTCGAAGCCGCCGCCGCCGCACCGATCGTCAAGGCCTGCGGAGGAAACCCCGATCGCGCACGAGCTGCATGGGCGTTCGCACACGGCATGACGAGCCTGGAGCTCGCCAACCGCTTCCCGCCCGACGCCGACCTCGACGCCGCCTGGCGCTCCGGAATCGACGCACTCCAAGCACCACACGCCACACAACCAAGGAGCACGACGTGAAGGTCATCGAGCACAGCATCGAGATCGCCGCAGCACCCCAGGCCGTCTGGGACGTCCTCATGAACACCGACGCCTACAGCGAGTGGAACCCGTTCCTCACGATGGATCGGGCGCCGGTCGCTGTCGGCGACCGCCTCAGCGTCACCATTCGTCCCGGCCGCCGGACGATGACCTTCCGGCCCACCGTGACCGCCTTCGAACCCCGCCACGAACTCTCCTGGCTTGGACGTGTTGTCGCGCCCGGCGTGTTCGACGGCACGCACACCCTCGCCCTCGAGCCCCTGGCCAACGGTCACACCCGGTTCCTCCAGCGCGAGATCTTTCGCGGCGCCCTCGTGCCGCTCATGAAGTCCGTGCTTCGCAATACCAGCGACGGCTTCGCCGCTATGAACGCCGCGCTTGCAACCCGGGTCGAGACCCAGGTTGCGATAGGCGAAGTCTGATGGCCGCGCCCGCTGCGACCGCCGCGGTCCCAGTCCTCCGCTCGCAGACGCCCGATGTTCTGGAGGTCCGCAGAGCAGCTCGAATCGCGGGCGCCTGCACCTTGGCTCTGGCCGTCCTTTCCGGCTTCGGGGTCTTCATCGCCACGCGGGGACTTGTCACCGACGGCGACCCAGCGCGGACGGCGCAGGACATCGCGAGGTCAGAGACCCTGTTTCGAGCCGGCATCCTCAGCCTCTGTCTCGTCGTCCTCCTCGATGTCGTGGTCGCCGCCGCTCTCTACCGCTTGATGCGCCCAGCTAACGAGATGCTCTCGCGGATCGCTGCGTGGCTCAGGGTTTCATACGCCGCCGGCTTCCTCATTGCGATCAGCAAACCGTTCGATGCCGTCAGGCTCGCCGGAACCCGCGCGTCGGCGCGCGGGCTAGCGGCTCGCGATGCGGACGTTCTGGCGCACATGAAGGCGTTCGACGACTGGTGGCAGGCGGCGCTGCTGCTGTTCGGGATCCACCTTCTGCTCATCGGCCATCTCACTTACCGGTCTGGCTATGTCCCACGCGTCATTGGCGCATTCGTCGCGCTCGCCGGCGCCGGCTACATCTTCGACAGCGTCGCCACGATCCTCACCGGCGATGCCTCGAACGCTGTGCGCCACCGGCAACGACATCCGCACCGTCGCCGGTCGACTTGGCCATGCCCACCCATCAACGACCTAGGCGTCCCCCGGGGTCGGGCCCATCCTCCCGAACTCGGGCTCGTGATGACGAGGCGCGGGTGGTGTCATCGGGCCAGAGCGTGCTCAGCCCACGCACGTGTCCACGGTCTTGGTGTAGGCGAAGTTGCGGCGCCAGAAGCCTCGATACCAGACCATGTGGGCGTCGACCCGCCACTCGTTGTCGGCGACGATGTTCGAGAACCGGTGCCACGTCCCGGTCGGTAGCCACCAGCGGGCATTGCGGGCGTCGTTGGCGAAAGGCGGGGAGACATAGGTGTTCTGGAGGTAGGCGACCTCGAACCCGGCCGAAGCCGCGGGATAGAGCTTGAAGGTCACCCGGAACTGTTGGACTCCGGACTTGCCGAACTCCTGCATGAACACCTGTTCGTGGGTGACGTAGTGGAGGCCTTGATCAACCCGGGCGCAGCCTCCGACGGTGCGGAAGCGGGCCTTGGACCAGTCCCACGTGTCCCATAGTGCGGCCGCGGGTGCGACGTGGATGGTCATGAGCGCAACCGAGGCGACCAAGGTGAGCGGCGCGAGAGCCCGGCGGATGGACGAGCGGGGTCGACGGTGCATCAGAGAATTCTCGAGTCGTAGTCGGAGGAGCTGAGGATCGAGCGGATCACGTCGGTACGGGGGGACCCGCGGGCGAGGAGTGACGTCCAGAGGTCCGCCTCGCCCGCCGTCGGCACCCGGCGGAGCATGCCCACGTAGATGTTCACGACGTCGACGGTCGGCTTCGTGATTCGCTTGCACTCCGCAGATTCGGAGAACCCGGTCATCACGGCACCACGGGTGCGCTTGTGCTGGTCGAGCTGGCCGGTCCAGTAGTCCACGCCGCTGGACTCGCCCGGTCGGCCAAGCACGTTCTGGTACACGAGCTGGACGAAGCCGCGGTTCGAGAGTGAGCCGTAGGTGTGCTGGAACTCGCTCGATGCCGCGAACTGGTCAGAGATTGCGGCCAGGCTGGCGCCGGCCCGGGAGCGCCCGACCCAGTAGCCGAGGCCCCCCGTGTCGGGCAGCCGTTTGAAGTACGCCTTGTAGAGGCGGATGACCGGCGACTGCACCGGCGCCCAGGTCATGAAGTCGACCGCTCGGTCGACCTCACCCAGCGGCGTGGCGCGGCCGGCGGTGATGTCGTCCCGCCAGGAGGTCAGCTCGGCCGAAGTAGGGGCACGAAGGGCGAAGTCCCGGTACTGGCGGTCGGTGAACGCATCGACGGAACGGAAGGGTGGGAGCGCGAGGGCCGACCAAGCCGAACGGGGGCTGATCCCAGCCGAGTTCCGGGCCCGGATCGCGAAGCGGTACGCACGGCCGGCGGCGAGGCCCCCCACGGTTGCCGAGGTGGTCGGCGCGACGTGGCTCACCGCATCGACGCCGCCATCGCCGCCGGTGTCGATGAGCACCTCCTCTCCGGTCACCGGTCCGGGAGGAGCGCTCCACGACAGCTCGACTCGCCCTGCTGCAGCTTGCGCGATCGCCGGGGCGCCGGGGGCGGGCGGGCCGGCCGGCGGCCCGGGCGCCGTGGTGTAGGCCCGGAGGTCGAGGCCGAAGGCGGCTGCGGATGGGTCGTTCGGCGTGGCCACGACGTAGCCCCCGGCGACCCGCTCGAGTGCCGTGAAGCCCGGCGCCACCGAGCCGTCGACCTGGAAGCCGTCGTCGACTGCGCCGGTGGCCGTGAACCGTTCGAGGGCGGCGGTCGGGGCCGATCCGCCGGGCTGGGTGGTGCCTTCGGCCACCACCACCTGCTGGCCGTCGAACCGCACCGCGCTCGGTTCGGTGCGGGGACCGTCCGAGGCCGACCATGGGCGAACGGCGACGCCGCCGCTGCCGAACCCCGACACCAGCTGCCCCGACCGGGTGCGGGCCACGACCAGTGCCCCGGGGAGATTGTCGCCGTCGGCCGAGGGATCAGCGACCTTGCGTTGATCGGTGCCCACCGCCACCGCGTCCGCGCCTGCGGAGTCGACGGCCACGAAGGAGCGGCCGAACCCGACCGGCGCCGGCGAGACGAGCGCCCCGCCGGTCCCGAACGAGGGGTCGAGGCTGCCGGCATCGGTCAGCACCGTCATGAGGCCGTCGAACGTGTGCAGGCCCTGGTTGGCCCGGGAGCCAACCAGGACGATCCGCCCGTCGGCGTCGACCGTGACCTGTTCGACGGCGTCGCCGGCCGGCAGCACCTTGGTCCACCGCAGCGTGCCGCCGGCGGCGTAACGCCGGACCGTGGTCAGCGGCAGGTCGGCGGCGCCTGACGAGCTGTCTTCGACCCCGACGACCGACCCATCGCCGGCGACCGCGGCCAGCGACCACGACCCGTTCGCGCTGGCATCGAGCGTCGTCGTCGCGTCGAGGACGCCGGCGGTGGTGTATCGCCGCACCTCTTCGCGAAGCGGCGTGTCAGTCCCGCTCGGCGTCGATGCCTGCTGCACGACTCGCGCCACGGCCACCACCCGAGCGGGAGATGGCTGCCAGCCCACCGCCAGCACTGAACGGTCGAGGCCGGTGCCGACGCTGGTGAGCGGCACGACCCAGGGGGCCGCGCCACCGTCCGACACGGCCAGGACCGAGCTCTGCACCGCTCGTGCAGCGTCGACGTTGGGCGTGTTCGGGTCTGACGACACGGGGGGCGGCGTGGTCCAGTCATAACCGAGGATCGTGCGGGAGCCGCCGGACGCCAGCTTCGAGCCGGTCACTGCGCTGTCGGCGGTCGGGCAGGGGCTGCAGCCCACCGGTGGGCCGACGTGGCGCACCCCGTTGGTACCCCAGGAGGCGAGCGGGTCCCCGGGCGTCGCAGAGGACCCGTGGGCCAGCACCACCCCGGTCGCGGCGGCGACGGCCAATGACATCGAGGCGGCGAGTGCTCGGCGACGGGTGGCGGTGGGGCTCATCGGTGGCCTCCGAGGCGGGTGGCGTATTCGTCGCTGTCGAGGATGTGTTGGGCGAGTTGGGTGATGGTTTCGCCGTTGGTGAGGTCGTGGACCGTGGTCGACAGTTCGGCGGCGGTGGGGGCTCGGCCGAGCATGAAGATGTAGAGGACGACGACGTCGACGTCGTGGGTCTTTTTGCTGATGTATTCGTGGGACTCGGAGAAGCCGACCATGACCTCGCCGCGGGTGCGTCTGTGCTGGTCGAGCTGCGCGGTCCAGTAGGCGACGCCGTTGGGTTCGCCGGGTCGGTTCAGAACGTTCTTGTAGACGAGCTGCACGAACGCCTTGTTGGTGAGCGACCCGTAGCGGTGGGTGAACTCGGCCGAGCCGGCGAAGGCGTTGCTGACGGTGAACAGCGATGTGCCGGTGCGGCGGCGGCCGACCCAATAGCGCAGTCCGCCGGGTTCGGGGGTGCGCAGGAAGTAGGCGGTGTAGAGCCGGGTGACCGGGTCGACGTTGGTCGTGTTGTCGACGCTGGTGCGCAGGGCGGCGGGCAGCGCGCCGGCGGGCTTCGAGCCGGCCGTGAGCGGCGGCACCCAGGTGTTCAGCTCGGCGGCGGACGGGGCGCGTCCGATGAGGTCGGCGAACTGACGGGCCGCCATCGCGGCCCACGTCGCGAACCCCGCTGGTGGCGGGGTGACGGGGTTCGACGTCGCGGAGTACGGGCCGGTGCCGACGGCGTTCACGGCGGCGACCTCGAACGTGTAGATCGTGCCGGGCGCCAAGCTGGTCACGACCGCCGAGGTCACGTTGCCTTCGGTGAGGTCGAGCAGCGGTGATCCGTTGGCGATGACACGCACCTTGTAGCCGGTGATCGGCGACCCGCCGTCCGACGCCGGCTTGGTCCAGGTGACCGTCGCCTGGTGGTTGCCCGGCACCGCCTTCACGTTGGTCGGCGCACCGGGCACCGTCGCGGGGGCCACCGCGGTCGACGGGTCCGACGGCGGCCCGCTGCCGATCGCGTTGATGGCCGCCACCGTGAACCGGTAGCTGACCCCGTCGGTCAACCCCGTCACCAGGTAGCTGGTCATGTTGCCGACCACGATCGGCGCCTGCGCCACACCGTCCTTGTAGGGCGTGATCCGATACCCGGTGATCGGCGACCCACCATCAGAGGGCGCCGACCACGACAACTGCACCGACCTGTGCCGCGGCACGGCCACCGGCACCGCCGGCTTCCCCGGCACCGTGGGCTCCGGCGGCGGTGTCGTCGTCGTGCCCTGGCCGACGGTGATGACCATGGTGCCGTTGCCTGCGCTGTCAGTGCCGGCGGTTGCCGCGCCCGCCAGCTTGCCCGTCGACAGGCGCCGCGGGAGCGCCGTGCCTTCGTTGCCGCCGTACGTCGTGGGGTTGAGGTCGACCCTCTGGACCGGCCCGGCGGCGGTGAGGCTCATGATCGCCCCGTTCATGAACACGGCGCGACCGTCCCCGGTCACCGTCCCTCGGATGGGCGCGTACACCGGCCCGAACGTGAACGACCGCTGCCACACGGTGGTCCCGACCGGGTTGGTCAGCGTGACGACGCTGGGCGACCCCTGGCCATCCCAGGCGCAAAGGTGGAGCAGGCCGTTGGGCGCGCCGGACCACGTGCACCGGGGCTGGTTCGGGACGGTCGTCGGTGCGGACCAGCTCGAGATCAGCGACGTCGGGCCGACGGGCACCACTGTCGGCCGGTTGCAGGACGGGTCGAACGTGGTGCCGTCGTTGACCACCGCGCCCGACGAGCCGAGGCTCGAGGCAGTCTCGGCGTCGGGCATCGAGCCGGCCCGAAGGTTGACGGTCCCCAGCGCGGCCCCCGTCGCCGCGTTCCACCCGCTCACCCGGGCCAGGTCCCCGCAGGTCGCGAGGATCACCGTGCCGTTGTCGAGCGCCGCAAAGCGGCACTCGCCGACACACCCGGCGCTGCCGTCGACCGGGAGCTCCGAGGTGTGCCGCGACAGGCGGGCTCCGCTGACCGAATAGGTGTCGAGCGCCATCAGCCCCACGCAGAACTCGGGGGCGCAGGGACCGTCCCACACCGCCGTCAGCGTCCCCGCGCTGGTGAACTCGACGGAGTCGATCCTGCCGTAGCCCGCGCCGGTGGAGCCGTCCGTCCACGGCTGCACCAGCGCCGTCACCTGCCGTCCGCCGACGCCAAACCCGCCGTCGAGGGCATCGCTGTCGGCCAGGGTGCGGGCGACGATCAATCGCCGGCTGACGTTGTTGCCGTCGCTCTCGGCCCAGGCGACGTAGGTGTGATCGCCGCGGTCGACCCACAACGCCGGCCGCGTCGGGTAGCCGTCGGGCACCGTCGATGCCGCCGCCGAGCCACCGGGCAACGCCGTCAGGCCGGCCGCCGCGACGCCGACCGCGGCCATGACGAGCCCCGAGACCAAAGCCCCGGACCAGCGACGTCTCACCCGAACCCCCTCCTGGCTCCTATCGACCGTATGACGACACCCGCCGTCGGCGAACCATCAATGTGGGACAACCTTGGGATCCCGGCCGCTCCCCGGCCCCGGGGCGTTGGCCCCCAGGGGGTGGCAGGGTGGGGGCCGTGACTCGGGCGGTCGTCGGGCGGAACGGGCTCTTGACCCGATGCCAGCTCGCCCTCGGACGCGGCCCGGTGGTGATCCGGGGCGTCCCCGGCATCGGGAAGTCGGCCGTCGTCGAGGTGTTGCTCGCCGACCGGCCCGGGTCCTTGGTGCTCCGTGGCGTCGCGGTCCTCGCCTCGGTGCCCTACCTTCCCGTGCGCGTCGCCCGGCCGGACCTGGCGATCGACGGCGGGCCGGGCGCCGTGGCCGCCCGGCTCGTGGCCGACCTGCCAGACGAGACGGCGCTCGCCGTGGAGGACCTCCACTGGTGCGACGTCGACACCCTCGAGGTCGTCGAGCGAGCCGCATACCTCCACCCGGTGCTGGTGACGACCCGGGAGATCGGCGGTGCGGCGCAGGAGCTCGTGGCGGCGCTCGCGGGCCTGGGCGAGGTCATCGACCTCGGTCCGCTCGAGAACCCCGACGCGGCAGAGCTCGTCCGGGCGCTCCGGCCGGGGGCGACGGCCGCCGACGTGGCCCGGTGCGTCGCTGCCGGCCATGGGATCCCGCTCGACCTCCAGCTCGCTGCCTTCGGCGACGACGGCGCGCCTGACGCCGCCGACCGCGCCAGCCTCGCCGTCGCGGCGCTGGACCCCGAGGTGTTGGAGGTCCTGGCCGCGCTCGCAGTGGCGGGCACCGAGGTCCCCGCGGCGCGGCCCCACAAGTCGGCGCTGGCCGAGCTCCAACGACACGGGCTCGCGATAGAACCGGCCCCGGGACGCTGGATGCCTCGCCACGACCGCATCGCCGCCGCCGCTATGGCGACACTTCCGCCCGCACGCCTCCGCGCCCTCCACCTGGCCGAGGCGGAGGTCAGCGCGGATCCGGCCGTGCGAGCGATCCACCTCGCCGCGGCCGGCCAGCTTCCCGCCGCCGCGTCGGCCGCCGCGATCGCGGCCCGCCGTGCTCCCACCATCTCGTCGCGCGCCGAGTACCTACGCATCCAGGCCGAGTGCACCAAGCCACCTTCCGCCGCGGTGGGCACCGCGGCGGCCGAGGCGCTCTCCCTGTCGGGCCGCTACGCCGAAGCATTGGCCGTCCTCGACCGCGACCCGGCCGTCGGCGGCCTCCGCGGTGCCGTCGTACGCGCCCGCGCCCACTGGGCGACCACCGACATCCCGGCCGCCCGTCGCGCCGTCGAAGACGGCCTCGCCGTGCCCGGCGCAGAGCCCGACCTGACCGCCGAGCTACTGGGCATCCGGTCTCGGATCGAATGTCGCGTCGACTGGGATCTCGAACGCGCGGCGGCGACGGCTCGGGAGGGCATCGACCTGGCGCCGGGGCCGGGGCGCGGCCTCATGGCCTGCCGCAGCGCCCTCGGGCTCGTCCAGCTCATGGGCGGCGACCCGGCATGGGCAACCGAGTTGGCGGCTGCAGGGCGCCTGGCCGTCGCCGCGGAGGACCTCCACAACGCCGTCATCGTGTACGACACGCTCTTCTTTGGGCACCTGCTCTCCGGCGATCCTGCACAGTGCCCGGCCATCGCCGACGAGGCCGTCGCCGCCACCGAGCAGACGTCGCCTGCCTGGAACGGCTACTTCCGTGCGGTCGCACTCCTCGCCAAGGCACACGTCCACGCCGACCATCAGGCCGTTCTCGCCGAGGGCGCGCTCCTCGCTCGTCGGACCCTCACCGTCAAGGCCACCGAGTCGGCCCGCACGGCCCGGGTGTTCGCGCTCGCCGACGCCGGCCGAGAGCTGGATGCGGTCGAGCTGGCCGAGCACGCCATCGAGCACGCGAGCGACGATTCCGCCCGAGCAGTCGCCTCGTGGTCGCTGGCCGAATCAGCGTGGCTCGCCGGCGAGCATCGCCGGTCCGTCTCGGCGGCGACGACATCGCTGACGTTGCCCATGGCCGGCTTCCCCGGAGCGGTCAACGCCGCGCTCATGGGGCTGTGGGCCGCCACCGAGCTCGGTGAGCGGGGTGACGAGCGACTGGCGCCGGCCACCGAGTCGGGCTTCGTGAACCTGCGGGGCGCATCGCTGGAGGCGGCCGCCCTCCAGGCGCGGCCCCACGATCCGGGTCGAGCCGCCGACGAGTTCGAGAGCGCCGCCGCCGCGTGGGGCGAGGCGAACGTGCGGGCCTTCCTGCGATGTTGCTGGGCTGCCGCCGACGCCGCCCTGGCTCACGGCGACCTGGTCCGCGCCGAAGGCTGGCTCCGTTCGGTCGAGGAGCACGCCGACCGACTCGGCATCGTCTGGCTCCAGCGTCGAGTCTCGGCCCTGGTCCGCCGGGCCGCGCTCGGCCGACGACCCGACGGACCACCACCTCCACCGACTGCGGCCGAGGTCCTCGCCCGGGTGGCCCGCGGCCAGAGCTCTGCGGCCATCTCACGCTCCCTGCGGGTCTCGGTGCCGACGGTCGAGAGCCACCTGCGCACCGCCATGAGGCGAACCGGCGCACGGACCCGGCTCCAGGCCGCGGCCCTGGTCGCGGCCGTCCCCGCCCGGCCGGACCTCGAAGCCAGGGTCGACGGACGCGGCGTCGTACGCGTCCGAACGGTCAATGACGTCGATGGCCCTGCCCGGCGCATCGACGAGCTCCCGGCCGCCCCGTGGCGGCTCCGCGATCCTGTCGTGATCGTCGGGCCGATCACCAATCCCGAAGAACTGGCCGCCGCGGTGGTCGCGGTGGCTCGAGGCGCGCACCTCGATGTCGAGATCGCGGCAGACGAGCGCCCCGCCGTGGCGTCGCTGCTCGACGGGCTCCGCCAGGTAGGTCGCCTCGTCCACGAGACCCCCGAGCGGGAGCCGACGTTCAGTCCAGAAGACGAACAGATCATCTCGCTCCTCGCCGCAGGTGCCTCGGTCACCGAGGTATCCGGAATCCTCGGATACAGCCGCCGGACCGTCCAGCGCCGGCTGGCCGACCTACGCAGCGCGGTCGGGGCGACCACCAACTCAGAGACCATCGTGCGGGCATCCGCCCGCCTGGGCGCCCTCGCCCACCGGGGAGGCGCTGGCTCAGGCGCCGCCGGACCTGTCGAAGATCGAATCAGAGACGACGGTCAGGCTGCCGATACGCCCAGGTGAACCCGAGGCCCCACGCTGAAAGCCGCATCACGAACATCGACACCTCGGACAGGCCGCTGGGGCGCCGTTGCGTGCAGCCGAGCCCGTCGCCGGCCGCGATGCTGAGGCGTGACCGGCCCTGTCCAACTCTCAGATGCGTGTCGGTGCTCTTGCGCCGACCACCACATCCTCGGCCCAGCATGCCGACTCGCCCAGGGCCACTCGGACGTGAACCGCCGGAGCCACTTGGCGCGACCCGCGGCGGGGCGCCGACCTCGATGCCCGGCGAGACCCTCAGAAGGCCGGCTCCTCCCACCATGGATAGAACGGGGGCATGTCGCGGCTGACGTTCATCGGGAAGTTGGGGGCGCGCTTCTCAAGAAACGACTCGATGCCTTCGCGACCGTCGGGAGACGCGCCCATGAACGCGATCCCTTGAGAGTCGACTCGATGAGCGGCGATCGGATGACTCTCACCGAGCATCCGCCACAACATCTGCCGACTCAGCGCGATCGACACGGCCGACGTGTTCGCTGCGATCTCAAGCGCCAGACGCTCGGCGGCTCCCAGTAGGTCGTCGGGCTCATACACGTGGCTGACCAGGCCCGCGGCCAACGCCTCGGACGCGTCGAACACGCGACCGGTCATGACCCACTCCGATGCTCGACCAATGCCCACGACGCGCGGGAGGAACCAGCTCGAGCACGCCTCAGGGACGATGTCACGGCGAGCGAACACGAAGCCGAACTTCGCTGCCGACGACGCGAGACGCACGTCCATGGGCAGCGTCATCGTGGCACCCACTCCGACGGCAGCACCGTTGATCGCAGCGATCACCGGCTTCGACATCGAGTAGAGCCGCAGGGCGACGAGTCCGCCCTCGTCACGGTGAGCTCCACTGGAATGCGCGCCGGTCCCGATCGTGCCTTCCTCGTCGTGGATATCGAGCGAGCTCGCTCCAGCACTCAAGTCTGCTCCAGCGCAGAAGCCTCGCCCGCGCCCTGTGACCACCACGCAGCGGACGTCATCATCGGCGTCAGCCCTTTCGAGCGCGTCGATGATCTCGAGGTGCATCCGGTAGGTGAGGGCGTTCAGCTGATCAGGCCGGTCGAGCGTGATCGTGAGAACTCGGTCCTCGATCTCGTAGACGATCTCGTCGTACTGCATGGAGCCTCCTCGACGCGTTCCCGACCGGCAAGGCACCCGACCATCGGACGTCGACCCAATTCGAGAACCTAGGCGAGCGATTGCTCGACGGGGCGTGTGGTCAGCGTCGACCCATGAGACGGTGGTCAGCGGATAATGCGAGGTCAGGGTTCTGCGACTGGCCAGGTGCCAGCGGCTCGGTCCTTGCGGCGCCCGCCAACGTCGATCATTCTGAGCCTGACCTTGAGCAACGGCTGAGGGGCGTGTCGT
Source organism: Acidimicrobiales bacterium (assembly GCA_025463985.1). Classification (GTDB taxonomy): domain Bacteria; phylum Actinomycetota; class Acidimicrobiia; order Acidimicrobiales; family Iamiaceae; genus JAODBM01. The sequence continues at coordinate 145,444 of JAODBM010000128.1, read as the reverse complement.
GAGCAGCTTGATGCGACGCTTGGGTGCGGGAACCGCCGTGATTGCGGCGTCGATGAGCATTGCCGTCTCGGCGACGGCGCGGACGGCAGCCGTGCAAGCGGGTCGGGCCACGGCCCCCGCTGCACCGATCATCACGAGGGCCGGAGGAGCGTTCCCCCGGTCGGCATTTCTCCAGTGGAAGGCACAAGCGACCGGCGGCTCGCCCATCACCGGCTACACGGTGACGACCTTTCTCCACGACGCCGCCGTGGCCACGACCCAGGTCGCTTCGAGCTTCACGGTGGTCGACGCGGTGGTGTCGGACCTGGTGAACGGCAACGTGTACCGGTTCAAGGTGGCGGCGAAGAACGCCGTGGGCACCGGACCGCAGTCGGAGCTCTCGCACCGGGTCATTCCCCCGTTCCCGACGATCGGGGAGTTCGTGAGCTGGCAGTACGGCGACTTCACCGGCGTGTCGGCCACGCCCTCTGAACAGCTGATAGGCGTGGATCAGATCAACCACGGTGCCGCACCCGCGAGCATCCCGCAGCGCCTCCGACGAACCCCCGACGCCAGGGCACACGTCGATCCCGTCACACGGCTCTACTTTGCGTTCTTCGCCCGCCTCCCCGACCACGGCGGTTTCGACTACTGGATCCGCCGCGACCGCAGGGGCATGTCGCTCCTCACGATCGCCGACCGGTTCGCCAAGTCACCGGAATACGTGAGCCGCTACGGCGCGCTCGACAACCGGCACTACATCGACCTCGTGTACCAAAACGTGCTCGGCCGTGGTCCCGACGCCGCCGGCTCCGACTACTGGACCGGCCAGCTGGACGCGCACGCCCGCACCCGCAGCGAGGTCATGACGGCATTCAGCGAGTCACCGGAGGACGTGACCCGCCGTGGCCCGAGCGTGGACGTCGTCGTCACCTGGATCGACATGCTGCATGCCACACCGAGCCAAGCCACCTTCGACAGCTGGGTCACGAAGCTCACCTCCGGCGGCAAGACGGTGGCCGACCTGGCCGCGGCGATCCTGCCGTCCGACGCCTATGCCTCGCAGCTCCCCTGAACGTTGACCCAGTGGATCTTGGAGCTCGAACGCGGCTGCACGAGCGAGCGGCGACCGGTGACTACAGCGACTGGTGCAGCGTGAAGAGTTGCACCGGGCCGTCGGCATCGAAGTTCACTCTCAGCTCTGCACTCGGATCACCGAGCAGCTCGCCGTGGACCTCGCCCGTGGCGATGATCGCCTCCATGAGATGAGCGAGGTGCTCACCGTGCTCGGTGAGCGCCTGAGAGTCGCGATACCGCTCGAGGACGATGCACTCCGACTCGTCGTCGCGCGATGCCCTGGAGCTCACCCATGGTGCTCTCTTTCTCTGACGGCGACCCGGATGGCCACACTCACCTAAGGGACGGAGCAGAGATCAACTTCTCGACATGAAAAGCACCCTCGAAGCGGGTCGGCAGGCCTATGGGACTGCCGCGTGATCCGCTGACATCTGGTCTGTGGTGCCGAGAGGTGCCGCCGGAAGGCATTGGTGCACGGTCCGGTGCCAGGATCGGTTTCGCGTGGGTGACCGGCGGCGCCATGATGGTTCGCACTCGAATGGGGTCAGTGATGATTGCATGCGACCTCGCCGACGCACGGCGCAGGATCGAGGAACTCGACCTTGCGTCGTGGAGAGCTTTGAATGCGGCCGACCACGCGGCGGCGCGGGAGGCGTCGGCATGACCCAGGGGCCGATCGTGGAGGGTCCCCTGCAGTCTCTCGTGCTTGCTATGGCCGGCCGAGGTGACGCGCTTGACGACCTGGCCGGTGATCGGCTTGCCCGGCTCCGCGCGAGGATCGGCGCGGGCTGAGCGATGGTGCCCGGTGATCGGGACTCCGGGTTGGGCCTGGCCGAGGTCGTCGCGGCCTTCTCGCTCGCAACCGACCTCGGGTTGGGTCAGCCGATGGAGCACGTCTTGCGGGCCTGGGCGATCGCAACCCGTCTCGGCGAGCACATGGGGATCGAGGACGAGAGCGCGGCCGCGCTCTACTACACCGCGATGTTGGCCTGGGTCGGATGTGTGGCCGACACACCGGAGGTGGCGAGCTGGTTCGGCGATGACATCGCCTTTCGGCAAGGCGGCTACGAGGTGGATCTGGCCGGCTTGCCGATGTTCAAGTACGCGCTGGCGCGCGTGGGGACGGGGAGCCCGGCACTGAAGCGGTTGCGGCTGGCCGTCACGCTCATCATGACGGGGGGCAAGCCGATCGAGCGGGGGCTCATGTCGCACTGCCTGAGCACGGTCCTCATGGCCGAGCGCCTCGGTCTCGGCGCGGAGGTCTGCGAGCCGTTGCAGCAGTGGTTCACCCGGTGGGACGGCACCGGTGTCCCCGATGGTCTCGGCGGTCACGATGTCGCCGGTTCGGTCCGGCTCTTCCATCTCGCTGATCTCGCAGAGGCGGCCCATGAGCGCGGCGGAACGGCCGCCGCCGTCGAGCTGGCGCGATCACGGCGGGCCAAGCAGTTCGACCCGGAGATGGTCGACGCGTTCTGCGTCGTGGCGGACGAGCTGTTCGACGGATTGGACGAGGCGACCGATTGGCCCGCGGTGATCGCGGCCGACCCGCGACTGCAGCGACGGCTCACCGAATCAGGCCTCGACGCGGCGCTGGAGGCGGTGGCCGACTTCACCGACCTGCGGTCACCGTCACGGTCCGGCCATTCACGAGCAGTCGCTGATCTGGCGGCACGTGCCGGGGAGCTGTGCGGCCTGTCGGTCGACGATGTGGTGGTCCTCCGTCGGGCAGCGTTGGTGCACGACGTCGGGATGCATGGGGTGCCGGCCACGATCCTGGAGAAGCCCGGTCCGCTGACCTCGACCGAGTCGGAGCGGATGCGGATGCACTCGTACTACACCGAGCGCACGCTGGCTCGGCCGCCGGCCCTGGCCCGCATCGGCGCGGTGGCGGCGCTCGCGAACGAGCGGCTTGACGGTTCGGGATACCACCGTGGCCTGTCCGGCTCGGCGATCCCCACCGGCGGGCGGATCCTCGCGGCCGCTTGCGCGTTCCAGGCGATGACCGAACCCCGGGCCTACCGAGCGGCGCGCACGCCCAAAGCGGCGGCCAGCGAGCTGCGCAGCGAGGTCCGCGCCGGCCGGCTCGCGGTCGACGCGGTCGACGCGGTGCTCGCCGCTGCTGGCCAGCAACGACCCAGACGGGCCGCGGGACCCGCCGGGCTCACGCCACGGGAGGTGGAGGTCCTCACCCTGATCGCACGGGGAGCCTCCAACAAACAGGTTGCGAGGGCGCTCGACATCACCGCCAAGACGGCCGGCACCCATATCGAGCGGATCTACACGAAGATCGGCGCCTCGACCCGCTCGACCGCGACATTGTTCGCGATGCAGAACGGCTTGCTCGGCTCGTTCGAGCCGGTCGATCTGTAGGGCGAACACCCGACGACCCGCAGCGGCCGTGTCCGTACGGTGGCCTTCGTGACGGGCTGCCGAGCCCGCAGTCGAAAGGATCAGCCATGCCGAACAAGGCCGTCATCTCCCTGACCACCGGCCTCGAGGATCCCGAGAAGGTCACCGTTGCCTACCTGGTCGCCCTCGGCGCCGCCGAGTCCGGCCGCCCAACGCTCATGTTCCTCACCAAGGAAGCGGTCCGCCTGGCCCTCGACGGCACGGCCGTCGGCGTGGCGTGCGAGGGATGCCCGCCCCTCGCCGACCTCGCCAAGCGCTTCGCGGCGGCCGGTGGCAAGTACTTCGTCTGCCCGATCTGCTTCAACGCCAAGCAGCTCGACGGGGACCGCCTCATCGCCGGTGCCGAGCTCGCTGGCACCATCCCCATGTGGGAGTGGATCGGCGACGGCGCGACCACCTTCAGCTACTGACCAAGCTTCGAGAAGCCAGACGGCTCGCCGCGGTTGCGAAGCTGCATCCTCGTTCCCCCGCTCGGAGTGTCCTCCCATCGATACGTGGTCTCCATGGGAAACGGTCCTTCTGTGGTGCTCTGAACGAACCGATCACCGGGGACCATCTCTTTCACTTCATACGTATAGGCAAGGCGCCGCCCAAGAAAATGAGCGACGAACGCAACCCGGCTGCCGACGGCGAGAGGTCCGTTTGGACATCGACGGTCACGACGTCGCTCCTGGTCCAGGATCGTTGGCGATGAGGCGGACGCCGCGCCGCCGGCGACGACGGACGCACGGAGCGTACGACCCCGTCCGACTCGCTGCCCGGGGAGGGTCGCGCGCGGAGCGATGTCGCGGCCGACTGCAGCTCGTCGACCCGGCGTCACTCGGTGCGCAACGACTCGGCGGCGCGCACCCGGCTGGCGCCGATCGACGGCACGAGCGCCAGCAGGTTGACGACCACGAGCGCGGCCGCGGCGACGCCCGCCAGGGTGAGAAGCGGCAGGACCTGCTCCACGGGTATGCCGAGCCAGTTCGCGGTCATCGTCCACATGGTCCGGCCGGCGACGAGCCCCAGCGGGACGGCGACCACGAGCGCGAGGCACGCGAGGGTCGTGGCCTGCACGAGGATCGAGAGGCGCAGCTGTCGCCTGGTGAACCCGACCGCGCGGAGCACGGCCAGGTCGCGACGCCGGCTGCGGACCGTGGACAGCAGGAGGTGGGCGGTCGTCGCGAGCGCGAGGAACGCCAGCAGGCCGACCAGCAACAGGGGCGTCCGCTGCAGCTGGCGGTAGCTCACGAGGTCGTTCGGGCGTTGCTGGGCGAGCACCGTGCCCGCCGTGCGGTCGCCGTGGAGCACCTCGCGCTCGAGCGTCCGGGTCGTCGTCCCCGGGCGGGTGCGCACGAGCACGAAGTAGGCGCCGGCATTCGGCGCGTGCAGCGACGTTGGATCGTCGAGGGGGCCGAAACGGCGCAGGCCGCCCGCCGTGATCGCCGCCCCGTTGCCGAGCCCGGTCGGGCTCGACGCCGGATACGGCGAGAACCGTGCGAACACCGCCTGGCCCACGATGGTGAACCGCTTCCGCGTCGGCGTGATCGTGACGTCGACCGCTTCGCCGATGTGGAGGCCCAACCCGCGCAGCGTGTCCCGCCCGAGCACGATCTCGTGGTCGTTCTGGGCGCCGCGACCGGTCACGATGCTCGCCAACGGGATGCCGGGCTGGGGATCCATGGCCACCGCGGGGACCACCTTGCCGCCGATGACCGGTTGGGCGTAGTAGCCGACCGCCGACCCGACGATCGCCCGTGACCTGGGCACCGCGTCCCGAATCTGGGTGTCCGACCCGTCGCCGGGCTCGAGCTGGTAGTCCCAGACCCAGCCGTACAGCCGCGGGGTCGACGTGAAGTGCTTCAGCCCCGCCCCGTACACGATCGTGCTGACGAGGGCAGAGATCGCCACGGTGATGCCGAGGAGGGTCGATCGAAGCGGGATGGCTGCCTCGCCCCGGCCCCGATCGAGCGCGAACCGAACGCCCGCGACGACCGTGACCGGCGCCCCTCGCCGGGCGACGGCATCGGCGACCCGCTGGGGCGCCACCGGCCGGCTGGGCGACTCGTGGCGGGCGGCCACCACGTGCAGGCCGATCATCAGCGCCACGATCGACAGCGTGCCGAGGCCGAGCACGGTCAGGTCGAGATCGACGCCCCGGTGGGGTTCGAGGACGCGCAGGGGGCCCACGGGCATGAGGCTCGAGCCCGCGACGGCGACGGTCGCGGCCACGACGGCGGCGACGACCCCGATGAACCCGCCGCGGAGCAGCTCGTGCTGGACGAGCTCGCGCCGCGCGAACCCGATCGCCCGCAGCGCGCCGGTCTCGCCGGCCTCCAGCCGCTGCTGCCGGATGCAGGTCTGCACGATGACGGCCGCGCCGGCGAAGGCGGTCAGCGCCGCGAAGAGCCAGAGCGCGAGCACGAACGGACGGCTCTCGCGGCGGGCCCGCTGGAGCGTGTTCTCGGACTCGCGGATCGAGAGTCCCCCCGCCGTGGGTGCCACGAGCGCGGACGCGCCCCGCTCGAAGGAGGGCAGCTCGCGCGGGTCACGGAGTCGGACGAAGAGCCCCTCGTACGGCGGCGCGAGGTCGGCTACGGCCCGCGAGAGCGCCGGCGACAGCAGGATGAGCGGGGTCCGCCGCGGGTCGTCGGCCGAGCGGGTCACGTCGTCCAGGCCGACCTGGATCCCCGTCACCGTGACGGAGAAGCGATGTTGGTCGCGAGGCACCTTGCCGGTGGACACGGCCTGGTTGAACAGCTGCGCATCGAAGAACCCGAGGGTCAGCCTCGACCCCACCGCGAGGTGGTGCGCCGCCGCGGCCGCGTCCGAGATCAAGATCTCGGACGCGGTGTCCGGCGCCGGCAACCGGCCGGCGAGCAGGTGCGGACGGTCGGGCGTGTTGAAGTCGCGCGCGAGGGGCGTGGCGAGCGTGATCACGCCGGGCGCGTCGAACGCGAAGTGCAGATCGGGCTGGCCGTTCGGCAGGACGCGCGTCATCAGCGCCCCGCGGATGTAGAGCGTCTCCTTCACCTGGGGCAGGAGGCTGAGCTCGCGGATCTGCGCCGGTGTGAAGGCCCCGTTCTGCGGTCCGATGAACACGTCGCTCACATGCTGCGCGGCGACGATCCTTCCCAGCGAGGAGCCCGTGCGGCGCGCACCCGCAGCCGCAACCATCACGACCCCGACCGCCGCGCCCGCCAGCACGCCGACCGCGATCCACGCAACCCAGCGCCGGCGCAACGTCGCCCGATAGCGATACCACGCGGCGTTCATGACCTGCGCCCGGCCATCAGACCCTCGGCACCGCAACGACACGGTCGGCTCGAGGTCGATCCGTCGCGAGGCTCGCGATCACCTGGACATCAGAAGACGGTGAGCGGCCGCATGCAAGGGAGAAGCCCTCCCGGCGACGGGGGTAGTACCACCCCTCGGCCCGCCTGTACGCCTTCGATTTCTGGGTCTCACCTAGTGTTTCGGCGGCATGCGGCGTCGTCTGATCCGAATCGGACCGCTCGGCGCCCTCGCCATGAGCGCGGTTGCGCTGCCCGCCGTCGCTGCCCTTATTTCAGCGGGGCGGCGGCCGTGGCTGCCGGCGAGCGACTGGGCCCGCATCGAGCTGCATGTCCGCGAGGTGGGCACCTCGCACACGCCGCTCGTCGGGGCGTTCTCGCGGTATGGCTGGCACCATCCCGGCCCGTGGCCGTTCTACCTGCTCTCCGTGCCCTATCGACTCGTCGGTGCCGCGCACGGGCTGCTGGTCGGCGCCGCGCTCTGGAACCTGGTCACCCTCGTCGCGCTGGCGGCCCTGCTGTGGACGACGGACAGGGGCCTCGCCCTTATGGCGCTGCCGATGCTCGCACTGCTCGTCCACACGCTGGGCGCAGGGTTCCTGAACGACCCGTGGAACCCGTCGCTGCCGGTGCTGTCGATCGCCCTGCTGGTCGCCGTCGCCCACCGCCACGCGCTCGGCGCCCGCTGGAGCGGCCCAGCCCTCTTCGGCCTGGCCTCACTCGTGGTGCAGTCCGAGGTCACATGGCTGCCCCTCGCCGCCGCCGTCGTGGCCGCAGCCGTCATCTCCCGCCACGTCACGACGAGGAAAGCAACGCTGCGCGTGGCCACCAATCGCTTCAGGCTGATGCCGGCGACATTGGCCTCGATCGCCGTGGTGGCTTTGGCGTGGACGCCAGTGGTGATCGACCAGGCCACCGCACATCCCGGAAACCTCACATTGATCGCACGCCAGACCCTGCACCCCTCGCGCCGTGATCCGAGCTTCGGGCTCGGCGGGGGTGCCCAGCACTTCGCCCGCGAGATGGGCGTTCCGGCCCCGTGGATGGGTGCCCACGAAGCCGGCTACTCGCCCGGACTCGACAGGATCGCTGGCACCGGACGGCCGGCCGATCTCCTCCCCCTGCTGGGCATCGCTGCGCTTGCAGTCGGCGTCGCCACCCGCCGTCGCGACCGATCGGCCCAAGCGCTCCTGGCCGTCGCCTTCGCCGGTGCGGTCGGTGCACTGGGTTCAATGGCATCGCTGCGAGGGACGCCATACCAATGGCTGTTGCGCGGTGTGTGGCCGATCGCCGCCTGGGTGTGGATCGCCTGCCTTTGGGCCATCGGCCGCGGCGTTGCCGCCGCCCTGGCCGAGCGGCCAGCGCTTCGCCGGGCAGCGCCAGCATTGGCCGGAATCGCGTTGGTCGCCCTCGCCGCGCTGGCCGTCGACACGACGTGGCGGGGCTCCCTCGGCCAGCGCCAAGCCGACGACCGGGCCCGCGTCGCCGCCCAGTTGGCGCCGGCCGTCGTCGCCGCGGCCAAAGCCGCGGGCGGGGCCTTCCTTTGGCCGGGAGCGATCACAGCTGACGAGACCTGGGGCCTCATCGTCGCCCTCAACCGCGCCGGGGTGCCCTGGACCGACGACCTGGACGCCGCCAACCGCGCCGGCATGAGCCTCACGATCGGATTCGCCCAGGGCCCAGCCGGCATCGAGCAGGCCCGTCGCGACGGCCAGACGATCCTCGCGACGACCCGGTTCGGCTGGCCCGGATTCCCGGGCTCCGATGTCATCGCCGCGGTGTGAGTGCCCTTCGACCCCTTCAAGCTGCTCCTCCAGGTGGACCGGAATCCGCCGATCCGCTGAGAGGGGTCCCGAACAGAACCGTGGCGGCGGGGGTCGTCGAGGAGTTTGGCCGCAGCCGGATCCACCGGCCCGGGCCGTAGGTCCCTCGGGGACCTGCCGGTGAGGACGGTTCGAGGAGCGATGTGCGCACCCGTCAAGGCGTCGGCGCTCACGGCTATGAAGCCTTGCGGTGTGCCGCATATGAGCGGCAGCGCGAGGTTGACGCGGTAGACCGCGGCGTCGGAGGCGTTCACGTTCACCATGAGCGTGGCCACACCCGTGCTCACCTTGAAGACGGCCGTCGACCCGGTCCTCGATATGGGAGCCAGTCCTGCGTCAGAGTCGAGCGCTCGGTCACCGGAGAGTGAGATCTCTGTGACGTGACCTCCAAGATCGGCGTGCCAGGCATGGAGAGTGACGGTTGGCTGCTGCTCTCCGCAGGTCCTGTTGCACACGGTCGCCAAACCTGCGGCTTCTCCCTGCGCTGTCGGCAGCAATGCGAGGCCGTTGACCGAGCCAGCAGGAAATGGGAAGCGTGATGTCGACCAGCGGCCACGGGCGGTATCGAACCGGGCAAGGCTGGTGAAGTCTGAGTACCAGACGGCGAGATCGTCGGCGCCGAACGGCGAACCCGGCAGACTTCCAAGAGGAGCCGCTGCCATCGCGGCGGCTCGCCGAATCGGAACGGACAAGACGTCGTGGGCGGTCGTGGGTCCGCGTGCGGTGGGCGAGGCCGCCGCGCATCCAGCCGTCAACGCAACAAGAACCGCAAGCCTGACCGCTGGACGACTGCCCACATTGGCATCCTTGCCGACGGGCTCGGGACCGACGCCGCCGGACCCGAGCGGAGGCTGCTTGCTGCTCTGGCGACGCAGTCGAGGTGGCGCCTGGACCCGGAAGGGGAGACAGATGCCGAGGTACGATCGGGCGATGAACCGTTGGTTCGTGGGCTTGGTAGCAATCTCGTTCTCGTTGACAGCAACGACCTGCAACAGCGGCCACAATCCTCCGACCGTGATCGCCGATTGCGTGCGCGGGTTCCACAATCCGCCGGGACATAGAGATCGTTGCGTGCCCGATCGATGACCGCCTTGCGGTCTCCCCCGTCGCCAAGTCGACTCGCATGCACCGCGTCATCGCCGTCGAGGCCGCAGCTGCTCATGACTGCGAGGACCACATCGAGCGCACGCCTGAATCGCGGCGATGTGCTCCCGATCGTCGGGCCACGGCGCGCGCAACGTCGCGGTGTACCTCGCTCGCCGCGACGCCACGCTCGGCTTCAGGTCGCGTTGGACGACAGCCTGATCACCAAAGCCCACCGCTTTACGTCTCGACGCCGAGCGCCCCTCACTTGCTCATATCGACCGAAAATCCGGCATCGGGCGGGTAGGCAGACACGGCTTTAACGAAGTCAATTTGGCTCAGTCTGTTGACGCTGAGCCGCAGGCCGGCGGCGTCACGGGCTTGCAGGCTCCGATCGCGAAGGTGCAGCACATCAATCAGCTCAAGCAATACCTGGTGCATCGCGTTGTGTCCCGCCAGATACCGCTTTGGCGGCGACGACCGCGCGAGATCTGCTGCCATCGCCTGGAGGGCGGATGACATCGCGTCGTCCGCCTTTACACAGGCCGCTGGCGTGCCTGTATCCATTTGGCACGCGGCCATAGCCGGCGAGGCGCGGTTGATGGCCGAGACGTCACGGAGCCAAGCCTTCCGGTACGCGACCTCGACTCGCTGATCAGAGCTGTTGTAACCGAAGTGGACGCTGCAGGCGGAGCACCAGCCGACGAGGGTCAATCCAATCGCGGCGGAGGTCGCTTTCCATGCCGCGCGATGTGGTCTCATATTCATTCCGTTCCGGAGCGCTCGATGCACATGAGCCCTCCCACCTGCTTCCAACGCCGGATCGATCCGTTCGGGCGGCGGCTCCCGACCGGAGGGCAGCGGGCCGGATTCGGCAGGTGAGTCGGACCGTGCTCAGGCTCCCATCGGCGGGATTGGTCGCCGATGAAGCGTTTCGTGCGATGCGAGCGACCCTTCCCTCTCGGTTCCCGCAGGGCCCGCCCAGAGGATGCATCATCACTTCCTCGTGTATCCAGACTTCCTTCTGGAACACTCGAACCGCAGGGCCATATCGCTCGTCTGAACGACCAACTGCGGCTGGATCTCTTGAGCGCGTCAGAGAATGCTGAGCGTCCGTTGTACCTCTGCACGATGATCTTGCGCCCATGCTCGGGCACCAGGACGGCAGCACCCGGACCGCCGGTCATGGGCCTCAGCCCATGGCAGGGAACAGCATGAAGAGGCGGAGATTGGCGAAACGCGAGTGGCGAGAGTCACGCCCATCGCCAAGCCGAGCCGGTTGGTTGTCAGTGATGGGCCGGCGCGGCTGGGGCGGCCACGGCAGCGGCGAAGGCGGGGTGGGCGTAAAGGAGGAGGTCGCCGGTCTTGAAGTCGAGGCGGGTCCGGGTCCACTTGTTGCGGTTGTACCGCCAGCGGCCGCAGGCCGTGATGAGCCCGACGCCACCGAAGAACAGGGCAGCGCCGGGCAGCACGGCACCGTGGTCGTCCGGGTTGCTGCCGAGCAGTCCGCCGCCGAACATCATGGCGCCGAAGCAGATGAGCACACCCACGACCACGATGCCCGCCGTCAGGATCATCCCCCGGGGCTTCGGCACTCGACAAGACTCCGCCTCGGTCATCGGAATGTTCACCTTGGCGTAGGTGGTGCTGACACCGATCAGTCCGGCAGCCGCTGCCCTGAGGCTCGGGCCGACCGCGATCTTCACCCACGCCTCCTGCGTGGTCGTGGCCAGCTCACCGCTGGCCACCGAGACCGCTGGGAGCTTGCCGCGCCGCGCATCGTCGAGAGAGCAGCGGACCCAGGAAGCACTCGCCTCGTCAGCCATCGTCCCTCCACACGTCCATTGCACGATCGGGTCCCATCGGACGATCACGGCTCGACGTGACGGGTTCCGGCGAGGTTGTCGCGGCCAGTAGTTCACCCGTCGCTCGAAAGATCGTTCGGTGGCGTGTCGTGTACCCGATGCGGGCGGCTGGTGCGTGTTAGAGGGTGTGTCGGTGATGGGTGGGGAGCCGCGGTTGTCGGGTGAAGAGGATCGAGCGTCGTTCGAGGACCTCTACCGCGCCGACTATGCGGCAGTGGTTCGTCTGGCTTTCACGCTCACGGGTCGCCGTGACGTCGCGGAGGAGTTGGCGCAGGAGGGGTTCCTCGCCGCTCATCGACATTGGGAGTCGGTCGGCGCGTACGAGGACCCGTCGGGGTGGGTGCGTCGGGTGGTGACGAACCGATGCGTGTCGTCGGGCCGCCGCCACGTGACCAGCTTGCGGTTGGCGGCGCGTCTGGCGCGGCAACGACCGGAGGAGCCGATGCTCTCGGAGCCGGCCGAGGAGCTGTGGGCGCAGGTTCGGGCGCTGCCGAAGCGTCAAGCCCAGGTGGTGGCATTGGCGTTTCTGGAGGACCGGTCGCCGAGCGAGATCGCGAAGATCCTCGGCTGTGGTGAGGAGACCGTGCGAACCCATCTCCGTCGCGGCCGCCGCACGCTGGCCGAGCGGTTGACCACCGAAGCATCGACCAACGAGAGGACCGGCTGAGATGCCGTCGCACCACGATCCGTCGCCCGGGCCCGACGCGAGCGCTGGCCTCAACCACCGCGTGCAGCAGGCCCGCGTCGACGTCGAGCAGCACGTCGACCCCACTCCTCCGCCAATCGCCCAAGTCCGGGCCCGAGCCCGGAGCCGGCAGCGCCGCGTCGCCGGCGCCGCGACCGGCGTCGTGATCGTGATCGCATTGCTCGCAGCCGTGCTGGCGACGCGCCATACGACCCGAGACAGCAGCAGACCGGCCGCACAGCGCCCGACCACCGCATTGCCGTTCCATCTCGTGCGGTCGAGCGAGCCACGGTCGGCCGGCGACGCCAAGAGCATCCCTGCGGCGGTCGAGGCTGAGACCGCATTTTCTGCTGACCTCGTCCGCCAGCTGGCCAAGGCCGAACCGGGCAACTTCTTCGTGTCGCCGCACAGCATTGCCGTGGCGCTCTCGATGACCTTGGCCGGCACCAGCGGCGCGACCAAGTCCCAGCTCGAGCGGGCATTGCACCTCACGATCCCTGAGCCCACGTTCCATGACGCCATGAACGCGCTCGACCTCGCCCTCAGCGCTCCACGAAAGCAGTCACCCACCACACAGTCGCCCGGCGTTGCGAACAGATCGGACCCCCTCCAGCTTGCAGTGGCGAGCTCGTTGTGGGGGCAGGCCGGGTACCCGTTCCGCCGCCAGTTCCTCGACCGCCTCGCGCAGTCCTACGACGCCGGAATGAACACGGTGGATTTCATCCACTCGGCCGAAGCCAGCCGCCAGCGCATCAACTCATGGGTCGCACGACAGACGCACGGCCAGATCATCGAGCTGATCCCCCGAGACCTCATCGACGAGCTCACCCGGCTCGTGCTCGTCAACACCATCACCTTCAAAGCCAGCTGGATCGAGCGGTTCCGCACCGCAACGCCCGGTCCGTTCACGACCAGCGACGGCACGATCGCGACCGCCCAGATGATGAGCGGCGGCAGCGGGGCCGGGGCCGTCGGCGCCGGGTGGCGCTCGGTCGCCATCCCCTATGACGGCGGTGCCCACCTCGTGGTCATCATGCCGACCGACATCACCCGATTCGAGCTCACCCCCCAAGTGCTCCAGGCCGCCGGCACCGCCCACGAAGAGCTCGACGTGACGATGCCCAAGTTCTCCATCACCTCACGGATCCAACTGAAGCCGACCCTCGAAGCCCTCGGCGTCTCTGATGCCTTCGACCCGCACCGCGCCGACCTCTCCCGCATGGACGGAACCCGCAACCTGTACGTGTCCGCCGTCGTCCACCAAGCGACCATCACCGTCGACGAGAAAGGCACCAGCGCCGCCGCCGCCACCGCTGTGATCGCGAAGTTCTCTTCCAAGCCGGGCGAGCTCATCGTCGATCACCCGTTCCTCTTTGCCATCCGCGACGACGCCACCGGCGCCATCCTCTTCCTCGGCCTAGTCACCAACCCGACCACCAGCTCGTAGGCGCTGAAGCGGGGACCGGGCGGAATTGCATGATGCGGGAGGCGCTGTTCCGTCATCCAGTTGCACACCACACGCGGTCGGACTCCGGTGTCCGCCCCGCATGGTTTTCGAACCGGGGGCGCTGCATCGGCCGCGGTCGGGGCCCGGGCCAGCAGTCACATCTTGCGCCTGATCCGACGAGGACCCGCGATGCCCCTACGTCGGCCTTTCAAGAGCATCCCGACGACGAAGGTGCCGTGATCGGACTGGTTGGTCACGGTCTGTCCCCGGGCATAGCTGAATGCAGGAACAGAGGCGATCACCACGAGCGAGCCCAGTCGTTCCAGGGCGCTACCCCCGAGACGATTCCACCGCTTCCAGCGCCTCGGTCCGGCTGCCACGTCGCGATCGTACGTGCACGTCGCCCGCCGAGCGGTTGGCATGCGGGCCATGGTCTGAGATGAACCGCCGACGGCGCGTTGGTGCTCGGGCCGCACACGCTCAGTGCGCGGGGTGCCCATGGCCGGTCCCGCCCGTTGGGGTGCCGTGGTCCATCTCCTCTGTTGGACGGCTCATGATCTTCAGCATGGCGACGCCGCCGTCGCGGATGAACTTGAGCACGAGTGCGGCGGCGATGACGAGGAAGCCGAGGTTGAGGTAGGTGGTGTAGTTCCAGGTGATGCTGGCCTCGAGCACCTTGGCATTGCGGTGGGTCGGGATGAGCCCGGTGGCTCCGAACAAGAGCTCGATCGCGTAGCCGGCCAGCACCATGGAGACGTAGAAGGTGGCGAAGAGGAAGAGGGCCATCTTGGTGCCGTAGTACTTGCGATAGATGAGCAGCACGGGGATGACGATCAGGTCGGCGAAGACGAAGCTGACGACGCCGCCGAAGCTGATGCCGCCGTTCCACAGCACGGCGGCGAGCGGCACGTTGCCGATCGAGCAGACGAAGCTGATCACGGCGACGAGCGGCCCGATCAGCGGGCCCCAGACCTTGGCCAGCACGGGGTGCTGGACGAGGAAGAAGTCGCGCCAGAACGTGTTGGGGACCCAGGCGGCGAACGCGCCGGCGATGCCGAGGCCGATCACGATGTCGGTCCACACGCTGGCCCAGTTCATGACGAAGTATTCGGAGATCGCGGTTCGGCCGGCCGGGCTGGTGATCTGGCGCAGGAACGGGCCCCTTTCGCGGATGCTCATGTCCATCGTGGCGTGGCCCTCCATGCGTCCCGGCAGCGCCTTGTCGGCCTGTTCGCGTGCGGCCTCCAGGATGCGCTGCCTGAGGAACAGCCGGAACAGGATCGCCAGGACGATGATCATCAGCGGGCCGCCGATGAACTCGGCGAGCGTGAACTGCCAGCCCATGAGCAGGGCCAAGATGATGCCGAGCTCGATGACCAGGTTCGTGCTGGCGATCTCGAACGCCATGGCCGCGGTGAAGTTGGCGCCCTTGCGGAACAGCGACCGGGCCAGCGCAACTGCCGCGTAGGAGCACGACGAGCTGGCGGCGCCGAGGCCCGTGGCGATCGCCAGGCTCTTCGGGCTGTCGTCGCCCATGAGCCGAACGATCGTCGACTTGGGGACGACGGCCTCGACGATGGCCGACAGCAGGAAGCCCAGGATCAAAGCCCATAGGATCTCCCATCCCATCGAGCCTGCGATCGACAACGCATGCCAGAGCGCGTGCAGCGACGACATCACCCGTCCTCTCGAGCGGCGGCGACCTTTGACCGCTCCACGAGCTGGCGTAGGCAGTGCGCCAGCAGGCTCAGCAGGCTGGCCAGGCGGGCCGCGTCCTCGGCCGGCAGCAGCCGACTGCGGGCATGAGCGACGCGCTCTGCATCAACCGGGTGATCGTGATCGAGCGAGCTATCAGCGGCCATGAGACCGGTCCCTCTCCGATTGAATGTGGCCTGCTCGGAACAATTGCAACCGTCCGTGCCGAACCCCGAAGGGATCGAGATGGAGCGCCTACTGCTCGGCCTGGCCGCAGCCTCGATCATCGTGGTGCTGCCCGCCTGCGGCAAGAGCTCGACGAGCTGACCAGGCCGCCGTGGTGCGGCTTCCCCAGTCGGCGGATCCCGCCCACGCGGAGGCAATGCGCTTTTCACGCTCGTCTCCGCGATGTTCATGCTGAAGTCGGGATCCAACCTGAACACGGTCCCCGACATCGGCGGCAAGCTCACGCAGTGGCAGATCCATGACGACACCCGCACGTCCGACGCGTAAAGGCGTCGGCGTTGGAAGCGCGCCCAACGGCAGTCGGACGGCGACGGTGGGCGGGACAGGGCGGGTAGGGGGCGCAAGAAGCCGAGACCCCGGGGAGGACCCAATGGCAGACGTCCACGTCGTACCCGACGGAGACAGATGGAAGGTCGAGCATGACGGCGCCGCGATCGACACGTTCGAGACGCAGGCGGCAGCGACCGCCGCGGCGCGGTCTGTGGCCGACGACGAAGCGTGCGAGCTCGTGATCCACGGCCAAGACGGCCGGATCCGCGAGAAGGACAGCCACGGCAACGACCCCCGCAACATCCCCGGTTGATTGCCAGCGCACCAACCATCGGGTGATGCCATACCTATAACTCCAGTTGACAGTTTCCTTCTGGTTGTTCTATAGGTAATGGCACCAAGCTTCATCTACCTGAGGAGGTTTCCCGATGTTGATGCGAACCGACCCGTTTCGTGATCTCGACCGGTTGACCCAGCAGGTCCTCGGCACCGTCGCCCGGCCCGCCGCGGTACCGATCGACGCCTATCGCGACGGCGACCACTTCATCGTCGAGATGGACGTGCCCGGCGTCGACGCCGACTCGATCAACCTCACGGTCGAGAAGAACGTGCTGTCGGTCCACGCGGAGCGCAGGCGGACCACCGGTGAGAACACCGAGCTGCTGGTGTCCGAGCGCCCCCATGGCATCTTCAGCCGACAGCTGTTCCTGGGTGATTCCCTCGACACAGACCGCATCGACGCCCAGTACACCAACGGCGTCCTCACCCTGCGCCTCCCCGTTGCAGAGAGGGCCAAGCCCCGCCGCATCTCCATCGCGAGCGGCGAGACCGCGGCCGGATCGATCGCCACGCACGCCGAAGAGCGAGTTCCAACCGGCGTCGGGGCGTAAATCACGGTGCTGCTGCCCATCGACGACGAGCACGCGCCGATCTATGGCGTCGGCCAGGTCGCCGACATGCTGCGCGTCCAGCCCGCGTATCTGCGGCGACTCGATGTCGAGCAGGTCGTGCAACCGGCACGCTCGAAGGGCGGCCAGCGCCGCTACACCCGCGCCGAGATCGACACCGTGCAACGAGTGACGGACATGGCCGACGAGGGCATGACCCTCGTCGGCATCCGCCGCATCCTCGAGCTCGAGCAAGAAGTACGTGACCTCCGAGCCCAGCTCGAAGCCACCCAGCCCCGCCGCCACCAGAAGCGACCGTGAACGTTCCACGCCGCCTCGGCGGCGTGGAAGCCACCTTGAGCGCGTGTCCGTCGACAGATCCTTTCGCGGCCTCGGCTCCTTAACAGGATACTGAATTCGTCGACCAGCACTGGGACGCCGGCTAGGTTCGTGGTCGAGGAGGAGGCATGGTGAACGACGCGAGCGCCGGGGGCCCCGACACTTGGGCAGTACCGGTCGCGCTGCACCCGCGCCATGGACCGCACGATCCGGTCGGATCGACGCCGCCGCGTCGCCCCCGGTCGTTGCGGCGCACGACGACGGTGGATTCGACGCGCCCCGACGGCATCAGCGGCCCCATGGTCCAGGTCAGCCAGGGCCGGGACCTGCTGACGGAGGCTGACGGGTCAGCGGTGGTCATCGCGACCGCTCGGGCAACCACGACGATCCACTACACCGACGGGCCGATCGTGCAGCAGATCGTCACCGATCCGGGCGTCGAGGGGCTCGACGCCTTGGTCGGGCGACGAGCCTCCGCCGGCTTCCGAGGAGCGTTGGAGGCTTCGGTGGCCTGCGAGCCGGGCTCGCTGGTGCACCTCTTGCTCGACGAAGTGCCGGCGGCGACGCTCGTCTCGGGCTACGCGCTCGGACACGCTGCGCAACGTGGCGATCTCGACATGGCGCGCATGTCGGTACGGGGCTCGGGGCCGACGCTGCAGATCGCCGACCTGTGCGCCGGGTTCGTCACCGACGGCACGATGATGCGCGAGATCGGCAAGACGGGCCGACCTCCGGCGGCGACCGGTCCCCCCGCTCCGGAGATCGCCGACGCCACCGATCCGCAGGGGTGGCACGACATCGCTCCCCTGCCGCCGGACGCCACTCGACGGCGTCGACGGATCGATGTCACCAAGGACGATGGGCAGATCCATCTCGACGTCCACTTCCGCGACAGCCACATGGCACCGGGCGGCCTGGAGACCGTGATCCATGAGTACAAGGTCTCGGCAGCTGTCGACCCTTCGTCCTGGACGTTCACGGCCTGCTCCGCGCAGGCCGCCGTCCTGCCCTGGTGGGAGTGCCCGGGCGCGGTGGCCAGCGCCGGTCGGCTGATCGGCCAGCCCGTCGGCGGCTTGCGGACATGGGTGCGCGCGGAGCTCGTCGGCCCGCCGACGTGCACCCACCTCAACGACACGCTGCGGGGCCTCGAGGACGTCCCCTTCCTGGTCGACGCGCTCCGCGGCACATGAGAAAGCGAGGCGTTGCCGGGCAATCGCGCCGCACGGGAACCCCAGTTCAGGGCACCACGCGCGCAGCTCCGCCGGGATGGCTGGGCCGGGCTGACGCTCCGGGGGCGTTCGCATGGCCCGTGTAGATTTGTGGGTCATGCCTGGCCGTGGCGATCCCCCGACGTCACGCCGCTCCGCCATGTCCGCCCATGTGGGCACCGACGGCAAGCTCGCATCGCGGGTGGCCGACCGCATCGTCGACGACGTGATCACGCAGCAGTGGCCAGTGGGCGACGTCCTGGGTTCGGAGGCCGAGCTCCTCGAACGCTACGGGGTGAGCCGAGCGGTGTTCCGCGAGGCGGTCCGGCTGGTCGAACATCTCCAGGTCGCTCGCATGCGGCGCGGCCCCGGAGGTGGCCTGGTCGTCAGCGAGCCCAGCGTCGAAGCGATCATCGACGCAACGCTCCTCTACCTGCACCGCGTCGACGCTCGCCTGTCGGAGGTGTTCGAGGCCCGCCTCGCGCTGGAGGAGCACGTGGTGGGGCTGGTGCCGGGCCGCATGCGTGAGAGCGACATCGCCAAGCTGCGCGACCTGGTGGCGGCCGAGGAGGCGGGCGTCGTGACTGACCCGCGCACGATGCATGTGCTCCTGGCCCGCATGACCAAGAACCCCGCCTTGGAGCTGTTCGTCGACATCCTGAACATGACCGCTCGCCTCTACCTCCCCGACACGACGAGCCTGCCGGCCGAGGCCGGCGCAGAGTCCAGACGCGCTCACTCCAAGATCGCCGAGGCCGTCATCAGCGGCGACGTCAGCCTCGCCCGGAGGCGGATGCGGCGGCACCTCGAAGCCGAGGGCGAGTTCTTGCGGAGACGGCGGTCGACGCGCCAAGTGCTCGGTCCGCTGGCGACGCTGAACGGGAGCAGCGGGAAGCGGGGCGAGGAAGTTGCGCGGGAGATCTTCCAGGGCGTGGTGTCTGGCCGGTTGAAGCCCGGCGACATGGTGGGCTCTGAGGCTCAGCTCATGGAGCGGTTCGGGGTGAGCCGGGCCATCGTCCGCGAAGCGGTTCGGTTGCTCGAGCACCACCACCTGGCCGCGATGCGCCGGGGCCCCGGTGGCGGTCTGTTCGTCAGCGAGCCCAGCGCCGAGGCGGTCACCGATGTGGTGGCGCTCTACCTCGAACGCCACGGGATCACCGCCGCGCACGTCTTCGAGGTGCGTTCGGGCGTGGAGCTCGCCACCGTCGACAACGTCATCGAGCACATGGACCACGTCGGCGAAGGCCGACTGCGCGCCGCGCTCGTGGCTGAGATCGAGGCGCCCGACGAGGAGTTCACGTCGGCCGCGCACGATCTCCACGCGGTCATCGCGTCGCTGTCGGGTAACCGGGTGCTGGAACTGCTGGCTCTGGTGCTCATCCGGCTGAGCCACCTCCACGAGGTCGGGACCCTCTCCAAGCGCGGCCGGGCCCGTGTGGGTGACGAGGTCACGCACACGCACACGAAGATCGCCGACGCCCTGATCTCCGGAGACCGCGATCTCTCGCGGCACCGCATGCAACGCCACCTCGACGTCCTCGCCGGCTTCTTCCACTAACCGGGGCGTCAGGCCTTTCTCGCCGGTTCGCTTACTGATCCTCGGTCGTCACCGGCGCGTCCTGCCGGCGTGGCACGGTCCGGCGAAACAAAGTATCCTCTTTTGTGTCCGGCACGAGGGAGAACTCAGATGAGCACCGACGTTCCTGCCCAGTCCTTGCAGGTCGACCCCGAACTCGAGAAGGAGTTCGAGGAGGCGCTGCAGTACGAGCTGACCGACGAGGACCTCGAGCGCGCCCGCGTGCTCATCGGGATCGACACCGCCAGCCGTCAGCGCGAGCTGAACTCGGTGGCCACGCCCGATGCGATCCGCAACTGGTCGCTCGGAGTCGGCGATGACAACCCGCTGTACGTCGACGAGGAGTACGGGCCGACCACGAGGTGGGGCACCCAGATCGGCCACGGAACCATGGCCGGTCACATCAAGACTCCGATGCTCGGGGACCCGATGCCCGCCGAGATCAAGCAGCAGACCAAAGGCCTGTTCCGTGGGGTGCACGTCTTCGTATCCGGCGGCTCCTGGGAGTGGTACCGGCCCGTGCGGCCGGGCGACCGGATGTACTCGTTCGCGGGCGAGGAGAGCCTCGAGGTGAAGTCCTCGGAGTTCGCCGGACGCTCAGCCGTGCAGGTTCGACGCGACGTCGTGCTCGACCAGTTCGGCGAGGTCATCGGCGTCTATCGGATCCTGCGCATCCTCACCGAGCGCAAGAAGGCGCGTTCGCTCGGCAAGTATGCCGAGATCGAAGCGGCCCACTACACCGACGAGGACTACGAGAAGATCGACGCCATCTACGCGGCTGAGCGTCCCCGCGGCGCCGAGAAGCGCTGCTGGGAAGACGTGCAGGTCGGCGACGCCCTGCCGGCGATGGTGAAGGGGCCCCTCACGGTGACCGAGATGATCGCCTTCCATGCCGGCGGCTACGGCTTCGTGCCGTACGGATTGCGGTCATCCCGGGTGGGCTACAAGAACCGCACCCGCATCGCTCCCTTCTACATCAAGAACGAGCAAGGGATCTGGGACGTCGCGCAACGCTTGCACTGGGACTCGCAGTGGGCGAAGGCCATCGGGAACCCCATGTCCTACGACTACGGGGTGATGCGCCAGAGCTGGTTCTACCACCATGTGTCGGACTGGGCCGGAGACGACGCTTTCATCGAAACGATGAGCGATTCGATCCGCAAGTTCAACTACATGGGCGATACCCAGTTCCTCTCGGGTGCGGTGACCGGCAAGCGCGAGCAGGACGGTCGCTACCTGGTGGATCTCGAGCTCAAGATGCACAGCCAGCGCGACATCGAGACGGCGTATGCCACGGCGACGGTGTCGCTTCCGTCTTCGGGGGCGGGCCTGCCGCCGCTGCCGCCCACGCCGGTGGAGCTGCAGCGCCAGTCGGCATCGATGTTCGCTCGGCACAACGAGCTGACGGCCCAGCGGCGCTCCGGACGCTGACGGGCCAAGAAGCCGTCCCCTCCGTCGGCGCGGGCGACCAGGCGTCGTCCCAGCGCTACACCTGACGTTTCTCCGTCGCCCAGTACTCGTCGCGCAGCAGCCGCTTGTAGAGCTTTCCGCCGTCGGTGCGTGGCAGGTCAGGACGGAAGTCGACGGTGCGCGGGCACTTGTATCCGGCGAGCCGCTCACGGCAGAAGGCGATCAGCTCGGCGGCGAGCGGTTCGGACGCTTCGGTGCCGGGGGCGAGCTGGACGATCGCCTTCACCGACTCGCCCCATTCGGCATCCGGCACACCGATGACCGCGACGTCCGCGACGAGCGGATGGGTGACCAGGACCGATTCGCACTCGGCCGGAAAGATGTTGACTCCGCCGCTGATGATCATGTCCTTGGCCCGGTCCTGCAGGAACAGGTAGCCGTCGACATCGAGGTAGCCGATGTCGCCCAGGGTGAAGGCTCGGCCGCGGCTCACCGACGCCGTGAGGTCGGGGTCGTTGCGATATTCGAAGGTCTTGTCGTCGGGTTCGAGGTAGACGTGGCCCGACTCGTTCGGCGCGAGCTCGGAGCCGTCTTCGGCCAGGATCTTCACCCGCATGCCGGCGATGGCCCGGCCGACGGTGCCTGGCTTCTCGAGCCAGCGGTGGGGCTTGGCGATCGTGGCCGCGCCCTCCATGCCCCCGTAGGTCTCCCAGATGACCGGGCCCCACCAGTCGAGCATGTGCTGCTTGATCGCCATCGGACATGGAGCGGCGGAGTGCACGACGACCTCCAGGCTCGAGACGTCATATCGGTCCCGTACCTCCTCCGGCAGCCGCAGGAGCCGGACGAACTGGGTGGGCACCATGTAGGCGGTGGTCACGCGCTGGCGTTCGATGGCCGCGAGGCACGCTTCGGGTTCGAACTTGCCCAAGATCGCGAGTGCTTGGCCGACGTTGAGCGCGCCCTGGTAGAAGGCTTGGCAGCCACCGTGGTGCATTCCGGCGGAGATCAGGTGCGCGCCCTGGAGCGGTTGGAACGAGAACGCCCTCGCGAAGAGCTTGGTCTGGTCGGCATACACCGACGGATCGACGTCGGGCATCGGTCGCAGGATGGCCTTGGGCTTGCCGGTCGTGCCGGATGAGTAGGTGATCGGTCCGCCGAGCCGGCGGTCGGCCGGTTCGGTCGTGGGTTGCCCGGCGACGAGGTCGTCGTAGGCGACGAAGTCCTCGATGGGGCCACCGACCGCGGCGCGCAGCCGGATCGTTCCGGTGCCTGCGAGCTCGTGCACCCGATCGGCGTACTCGGCGCCAGCGACGACTGCCGCCGCGCCCGCATGGTCGATGATCGACGAGATCTCAGCGCCCGCGAGCGCGGGGTTGAGCGCGATGTACTTGAGCCCGGCTTCTTGCACGGCGAGCTGCACGACGAGCGCGTCGACCCCGTTGGGAAGGGCGTAGGCGACGATGTCGCCGGCGCTGATGCCGCGGCTGCGGAGGGCGTGGACCAGTTGGTGCGCCCGGCCCGCGAGCTCGCCAAAGCTGAGGGTCAGGCCGGTCGGCGATTCGACGATCGCGGGCAGGTCGGGGTGGTCCTCGGCGACCCACCAGAAGCCTAGTCGGCCGGCCCACGGGTGCTGCTCCATTTGAATAGAGGATACCATTAATCCTCGATCCTCGGACCTTCGATGACCATCGGATCAGCCGCCCAGGTAGGCATGTTCCAGCCGTTCGTCGTCGGCGGCCAGCTCTGCGGCCGTGCCCTCGAGCACCGTCTGGCCGTGCACCAGGACGACGGCACGGTCGGCGATGTCCAGAGCGAGGTGCACGTGCTGTTCCACGAGCACGACGCCGGAGCCGGTCTCGTCGGCGGCGCGGCGGACGATCGGGAGGAGGGACTGCACGATCACGGGGGCGAGCCCCATGCTGAGCTCATCGATCAGCAGGATCTTCGGCCGTTGCACCAGCGCGCGCCCGATGGCGAGCATCTGCTGCTCCCCGCCCGACAGCATCCCGGCGGCGACGTCGAGGCGCCGGCCCAGCTCAGGGAAGTACCCGAGGACGGCGTCGACCCCGAGGCCGTCCTTGCGCTTTCCGAGGAGGAGGTTCTCGCGGGTCGTGAGCGTGGTGAAGAGTGCCCGGTCGTCCGGCACGAGCACGAGCCCTCGCTTCGAGATGGCGGCTGCGGATGAGCGTCCGACCGTCTGGTCCGCGATGGAGATCTCGCCGCCGATCTTCGGGATCAGCCCGGCCAGGGTCAGCAGGACGGTGGTCTTGCCGGCGCCGTTCGGGCCGAGGAGCGCGATCACCTCGCCCTGGCCCACGGTCAGGTCGAACCCGCGGACGACGGGGTTGCCGCCGTAGCCGGCGTCCAGGCCGTGGCAGCTGAGCGCGCTGCTCATGCCATCACCTCCGGGGCGTGGGAGTCGCCGAGGTAGGCGGCGGTCACTGCCGGGTTGGCGCGGATCTCTGACGGCGTGCCCGAGGCGATGAGACGTCCGAGGTCGAGCACATGGATCCGGTCGCAGACGTTGAGCACGAGGTGCATGTCGTGATCGATCATCAGCACGGTGACGCCGAGGTCACGTACTCGCCGGAGGCGCTCGCCCAACCATTGGCTCTCCGCGCTGTCCAGGCCGCCGGCCGGTTCGTCGAGCAGGATCATCCGTGGCCTTCCTGCGAGTGCCCGGGCCACCGACACCAGCTGGCGTTGCCCTTGGGAGAGCTCGCGAGCCGGTCGATCCGCCACGTCAGCGAGGTCGAGGAGCTGGCAGAGCCTGGAGATGTCGGCGAAGTCGCCGTTCTGGAGCGCGGCGCCGTGCCGGGCGGCCTCGGTGCCCACGACGATGTTCTCGGTGACGCTGAGGTCCTCGTAGAGCTCGATGCCCTGGAACGTGCGGCCGAGACCCCGCCGCACACGCTGGTGCGGCTTGAGCCCGTCGAGCGTCTGCCCGGCGAACTGCACCGATCCCTCGGCGTTGGCGAAGCCGCTGACCGCGTCGATGAGGGTGGTCTTGCCGGCGCCGTTCGGACCGATGAGCCCGACGATGTGGCCCTCCAGCGCCTCGAACGAGACGTCGTCCACGGCCACGACGCCGCCGTAGCGAACGCCCACGCCACGCACCTGCAGCAGCGGCGCCCCGCCGGCCACCTCCGCGGTCGGCTGCAGGCCCTCGCTGGGCCGCTGGCCGTGGGCCGTGACGGCGGCGGGGCCGGAGCGCCACCGATGCAGCCGGTCCGCCAGCAGGTGGAAGACCGTCGCGACGCCCTCGGGATTGAGGATGACGACCAGCACGAGCATGAGGCCGGTCACCACCTCGTACCACTTGCCGAGCTTGGTGTGCTCGCCAAGGAGCACGAACAGGATGCCGCCGTTGACGGCGAGGCCGGCCAGCACGCCGCCGCTCAACGAGGTGATGCCGGCCAGGTAGGCGGTCGCGAAGAGACCGAGCCCGAAGATCGGGTTGTACGCAGCCTCGTTGGCCCGAGTCTGTTGGTAGGCGAGGAGGGCGCCGCCGAGTCCGGCGATGAACGACGACAGCGTGAAGGCCACGATCTTCGTTCGGGCGATGTCCACGCCGGCAGCCGCGGCTGAGCGCTCGTTGGCGCGCACCGCGAGCATGGCCGCGCCCAGGCGGCTTCGTCGCAGGAACGCGACGCCGATGCCGACGGCGAGGAGCACGATCAGGCACATCAGACCGAATGCGAAGCGGTTCTGCGTCTGGCCGGCCCCGACGGACAGGTCCAGCCCGAACAGCTTCGGGCTCACCACGGCCGGATTGTTGTTGTTGGTCAGGGTCGGGTTCGAGAACCAGAACGCATCCAGCGCGACGGCGAGGGCCAGGGTGACGACGGCGACGGGCAGCCCCCGGACGCGCAAGGCCGGCAGGCCGATGACGACGCCGATCACGGTGGCGACGAGCGCCGCCAGCAGGGGGGCGATCGGGAAGGGCACGTGCATGTTCGTGGTGAACCGGCTCAGGGCGAAGGCGCCTGCCCCGGCGAGGGTGACTTGGGCGAGGGAGATCTGTCCGGCCAACCCGGTCACGACCACGAGCGACAGGGCGACGATGGCCCAGATGAAGCTCGTGGTGAGCGCTCCTCGGTGGGTCCCGGTGGTCAGCGCGAGCCCCGCGACGCCGAGTGCTCCAGACACGATGGCCGGTACCAGCAGGGTCCGCGGGCGGGGGGCACGGCCCAGCGTCTGGAGGACGAGTGCGCCTCGGGACGGCAGCGGCTTCCCACGCACGACCAGGTACCCGATGATCAGTGCCAGCGGCACGAGCGCCGCCGCCGCACCCGATGTCAACCACGTGAGCTGGTGCTGCGACTGCAAGTACGAGAACTCGGAGTTCAGCGCGCCGATCGCCAAGCCGGCCAGCACAGCGACGGGCAGCACGGTGAACCCGCCGACGAGGGCGGCGGCCAACGCCGGTACGACGTAGAGGGTGTAGGAGATCGGAACGATCGGCGCCACGGGGGCGATGAGGATGCCGGCGAGGCCCGCGACCGCCGCGCTCAGCGCCCAGTTCGCGAGGGCGATGCGATCGGGCTGGAGGCCGGTGACGATCGCGCCCTTCTCGCTCTCGGCGGCGGCGCGGGTGGCCAGGCCGAAGCGGGTGGAGCGGAAGATGAGCCAGAGGACGGCGGTGACCGCAACGATGGTCACGGCGAGCCAGATGTTCTGCGGATCGATGCCGACGGTGGAGATCTTGAACGGTTGGTTCGGGAAGATGTGCGTGGCGTTGACCGGAGTCGTGCCGACCTTCTGCGCCAGGATCGCCTGCAGCGCCACCATGATCCCCAGCGATGCAACAGCTTTCGCCACCGCTGGCGCGGACCGCAGCGGTCGGAAGACCGCGAGGTACAAGAGGGCACCGAACCCGGCAGCGATGGCCAACGCCATGGGAAGCGCGAGCCAGAGCTGGGGCGTGAAGCCGAGATCCACCGTGAGGCCCATGCCCGGCACCGGATTGAGGAGCAGGCCGGCCCGGAGAAAGGCGTAGGTGTACGCGGTGTAGAGGGCGATCACCCCGGTGGCGAAGTTGACGACTCCGGAGCTGCGGTAGGTGACCACCAGCGCCAGGGCGAGCGCCGCGTAGACGGCGCCGTTCCCGAGGCCGAGGAGGAGGAAAGCCAGGTGGGCCATCAGCAGCACGATCCTGTTCGGGTGACGGGCTCCATCGGTCGAAGGAGCCCGCGACGAGGGATCGCCAGCCGACCGGCGGCCGGCGATCCCTTCGTCGGGGACGGGGTGCTCGTGGCTACTTCTGCTTGAACAGCGGAGCGGAGTCGACGACCGTGAAGCTCGGGCTCTCCTTGCCGCTCTTCACCGTGGTGAGGAACAGCTTGGAGTTGCAGATCGTCGAGGCGATGACCGTTCCGGCCATGGCGCTCACATCGCACGAGAAGGTCTGGCCGTCGCCGAGCGGCATCGGCACGCTCTTGGCCGCGGCGAGGGCGGTGCCGACCGAGGACGCGGTGACGTCACCGGTGAGGCCACCCGCGTTCGCGGCCCGCACGAACGACAGCATGCTCAGGTAGCCGGCGTTCGACAGGCCCCCGGCGTCGCTCTTTGGCGCGTACGTCTGCATGACGGCCCGGTAGAGCTTCGCCTCGGGCTGGTCCGAGATGGCGTCACCGTTCTCGAAGATCACCATGCCCTCGAGGGCCGGTGTCCCGACCGCGGTCAGCACCGACTCGTTCAGGCAGGGGCTGATGCCGATCTTCGGGATGGTCGAGCTCGAGGCCTTGAGTGCGGACAGCACCGCCTGGCACACCGTGCTGTCGCCCACCATGCCGATCACGTCGGGGGTCTTGGCCAGGGCTGCTTGCACCTGCGTGCTGGCGTCAGCGGTGCCCTGGGGGACCGTCGTGACGGCCAGCGTGACCCCCGCCTTCTTGAACAGCGGGCCGCCCAGCGCGCCGAGCGCAGCGGTCGCTTGGGGGTTGTCGACGACGACGATGCCGAACTTCTTGTAGCCCTTGGTCTTCGCGTAGTCGGCCCATGCCGCGAGGCTCCCCAGGAACCCGGGGGAGACGAAGTAGAGGCCCTTCGTCAAGACCTCGGTCGATGCCACGGGCGACGATCCGAAGTACGGGATCTTGGCGCCGGCCACCGTCGGAACCAGCTGGTCGGCCTGGGACGGTTGTCCCGACACGACAGCGACCACCTTGTCCTGGACGAACTGGTTCCCGCACGCCGTCGCAGATGCGCCATCGCCCTTGTCGGCGCACCGGTCGATCTCGATCGGGTGCCCGCCGAGCCCACCGAGGTGCTCGTTCGCGAATTGGGCGGCGGCGACGGCGGCATCGCCGATGCCGGGCAGGCTGACGGTCGAACCGCCCTCGACGTTGAAGACACCGACCTTGACTGGAGTGCCCGTCGCCTTCTTGGCTGCACCGAGCACCGTGGCCGCGTTGTCGACCTTCTTGCCGACGTTGGCGCCGCCCGCCCCGTTGCCGCCGGGGGCCGCGGTGGTCGAGCTCTTGCTGCTGCAGGCTCCAAGCAGGGTCACCCCCGCGACGAGCGTGGCGACGAGCTTGCGACGGCGACGCACCGCGACGCGGTGCGGACTTGAGGTTTGCACGGGTCCCCCTTGGACAAGGTCAATTTAAGGATACTCTTTATCAGAACGAGGGCGACTTGTAAATGGGTGGTAGACGGCTCCTCAGGGGGTTGGCACCCGCGCCCAGGCGGGGTATCTTTCCAAAAGAGATTACTCTTTTGCTGCCGCCCGTCTGGTGAGGACTTCTGCGCATGGACAAGATCTGGGCTAACTCGGGGGACTCCCACTTCCTGGAGCCCGACGACCTCTGGCGTGCGAACCTGCCACCAAAGCTCGCCGCGCTCATGCCCCACAGCGTCAAGGACGCGGACGGCGAGTTCGAGACCGTGCACGTCGACGGCCAGGAGTTCCGTCGCCGTCTGCCCAACGTGGCGCAGACCGAGTTCTACGAGGCGAGCCACCGGCCGCCCGGCGCACGCGACGTCGAGCAACGTCTGGTCGACCTCGATGGCGAAGGCATCTGGGGCGAGGTCGTCTTCCCGTCCCTCGGCATGTGGAACGCGTCGTTCCGCACCCGCGAGGCGCTTCGCGAGGCGATCAAGGTCTCCAACGACTGGGCGGCGGAGACGATCCTGCAGGTCTCGCCGCGCATGGTGCCGACGGCGCAGGTGTCGATGCTCTCGATCGAGGATGCCATCGACGAGCTCCACCGCACCGCCGAGCTCGGCTATCGGGCCGTGTTCCTCCCGACGACCCCGCCGTCTCACCAGCGCGATTACAACCGCGACGACTGGGAGCCGTTCTGGGCCGCGGCGGAGGAGGCGAACATGGTCATCGCCTTCCACATCGGCACCGACCCGATCGACTTCTCGACCGGTGACGACATCGGCGTGGCGTACCGGGGCCCCGGGGGCGCGATCCTCAACTACACCGAGACCACGTTCTCTGGCCAGCGCGCCGCGATGAAGATGGTGGCGTCGGGCGCTCTCGATCGGCACCCCGGCCTCAAGGTGCTGGTCTCGGAGGGCGGCGCGACGTGGGTGCCGTTCCTGGGCGACCGCATGACCGAGGGCTATCGACAGCACAGCGGCATGGTCCGCCCGAAGCTGGAGCGGACGCCCAAGGAGATCCTCTTCGACCAGGTGTACGCGTCGTTCCAGCACGACGAGAGCGCCGTGGGGGCCGTGACGGCGATGGGCTATCAGAACGTGATGTGGGGCAGCGACTACCCGCACATGGAGGGAACGTTCGGGCACACGCAGGAGACGCTGCACGGCCTGTTCGACGGCGTGGACGACGCCGTCCGCTATCGCATGACCGTCGGTGCCTTCCTCGACCTCTTCCCCGAGGTGGGCGAGCCGCCGGCCTTGGCGACGGCCAGCTGAACGGGCTCGCGGGGAACGGCCGCGGCCACGCCCGACGGATCCCGTCGCTCGCCTCTTCGCGGAGCCTCCGTCAGCCTGCCTTCGTGAACGCTCGGGCACCGGCGAGCACGAGCTCGACCAACGGCGCGACGTGTGCGACCGGTTGGCGTCTCGCTTGTTCGTGCGCCGACGGCGAGAGCGCGAGAGCGTGCACCAGGACCGATCCGAAGAGGCCTTCGACGACGCTCTGCACAGGCACGTCGGGCGCCAGCTCGCCTCGGGCGATGGCGCGCGCCACCAGCTCGCGCCCGGCCTCGTCGTGCATCGACGTGACCCGCCCGTGGAGCTGCTCGAGGTGCGTCGAGGCCAGGGCCGCGTCGACTGCGACTCGCAGGGTGGCCCACCCGATCGGATCGAGGAGGTGGACCAGCAGGTTGGTCGCGAGCAGCATGGCGTCGCCGTGCAGGCTGCCCGTTTCAGAGACGGTCAGAGGCTGGGTGTGCTGCTCGATCGCGTCGGCGAGCAGCAGCTCCTTGGTCGGCCAGCGCAGGTAGAGCGAGGACTTCCCGACCCCCGCAGCCTTGGCGACCGCGTCCATCGTGAAGGCCGCCCACCCCGTCCGGCCGTACTCGACGAGCGCGGCTTCCAAGACCTGGCGGTCAACCTCGGGGTCGCGTCGCCGGCCCCGACCCGGGCGCTCACCGGTCGTCGTCGACATCTGCACTCCTCCTCGGGTCGGCTGCGAGAAGAACCTCTTGCGGACGAAGTTTGTCCGATGTACCTTGCCGAAGGCAAGCGAATTCAGGACACTGTTAGAAGCCGAACGATCGGCGCTCGCTGGACCGCCAGCGGTAGCGGCGCCACGGCGCGCGACAAGGGGCCACGATGAGCACGCAGACGATCGACCAGTCCGACCTGGGTGAGGCGCGGCTCTTCATCGACGGCAGCTGGATCGACAAGACGTCGGTCGGCACGATGACCAAGGTCAACCCGGCCGACGGCACGGCGCAGGGCATCGTGCACCTCGCGGGCACCGACGAGGTCGACGCGGCGGTCGCCGCGGCCCGCGCTGCGCTCCCCGCTTGGCGCGACATGGCCCCCACGGAGCGTCGACGGGTTCTTCTCCGGATGGAGGCCGTCCTCGAAGAGCACGCCGCAGAGCTCGCAGCCATCGCCGCCGCCGAAGGCGGGACGGCGGTGAACCTGGCCCAGGGCGGACCGGCCGTTGCGGCCCAGTGGTTCGGCTACTACGCCGGCTGGACCGACAAGATCGAAGGCTCGGTGCCGCAGGTGTCGGGGAACGGCTTCGACTACACGCGATGCGAGCCGTACGGCGTCGTCGGGATCATCATCACGTGGAACGGGCCGTTGATCTCGGTCGGCATGAAGGTGGCGCCGGCCTTGGCGGCGGGCAACACGGTCGTGCTGAAGTCGCCGGAGCTGGCGCCGTTCGCGATCGATCGCTTCACCCAGCTGCTGGCCGACGCCGGCGTGCCGCCCGGCGTGCTCAACGTGCTGCCCGGCGGGCCCGAAGCGGGCGACCGCCTGGTTCGCCACCCTGATGTGGCGAAGATCTCCTTCACCGGTGGCCTCCCGACGGCAAAGGCCATCCTCGAAGCCGCCCGACACACCGTCACGCCCGTGGCCCTCGAGCTCGGGGGCAAGTCGGCCAACCTCGTCTTCCCGGACGCTGACCTCGACGCCGTCGCCATGTTCTGCGTCTTCATGACGGTGGGCCTCATGTCGGGGCAGGGCTGCGCACTGCCCACCCGCACGCTCGTGCACCGCGACGTCTACGACGAACTGGTGGTCAAGCTCGAGGCCCTCGTCTCGTCGTTGCCCGTCGGCAACCCGATGGACCCCACCACGGTCGTGGGTCCCGTCGTGTCGGCGGGAGCCTGCCAGCGGATCCTCGGCATGGTCGACGAGGCCCGCACGACGGGCGCCGGCCGTGTCGTCACCGGCGGCACGCGCGCTGAGGGCGCTCTGGCCGGCGGGTTCTACGTGACGCCGACGCTGATCGTCGACGTCGACAACGCCAGCCGCATCGCACAGGAAGAGGTCTTCGGCCCGGTCCTGGTGGTCACTCCGTTCGACGACGAGGACGAGGCCATCCGGATCGCGAACGACACCACCTACGGCCTCGCGGCGTACGTCCAGACCCGCGACGTGGCGCGTGCCCACCGCGTGGCCGCCCGCCTCGAGGCTGGCTCGGTGTACGTCAACGGCTTCGAGGCGTTGCCGGCGACCGCTCCGTTCGGGGGCTACAAGCAGAGCGGCTTCGGCCGTGAGGGCGGTCGGGCCGGTCTCGACGAGTTCCTGCAGATCAAGAACGTCTTCATCGCCGGCGACTGACACCCGCCCACGAGACCCAAGCAGGGGGAACCCATGTCCAACCACATGTCGCTCGACGGCAAGGTCGCCATCGTCACGGGCACCGCGCCGGGGGGCATCGGCGAGACCTACGCCCACGCCCTGGCGGATGCCGGTGCGGCCGTCGTCTGCGCCGACATCAACGACGGCGGGGCCAAGTCGATCGCCCACGCCATCGAGGAGAACGGCGGCGACGCGCTGTCTGTCGCCGTCGACATCTCCGACGAGGCGTCGGTGGCCGCCATGGTCGCGGCCGCGACCGAGCGGTTCGGCGGGATCGACATCCTCGTGAACAACGCCGCGCTCATGGCCCAGATCGTGATGACCCCGGCCATGCAGTACGAGCGCGCCGCCTGGGATCGGGCGTTCGCGGTCAACGTGACCGGCGCGTGGCAGTGCGCCAAGGCCGTGGCCCCGTCGATGCAGGCCCGTGGCGGCGGCCGGATCGTGAACCAGGCGTCGGCGGGGGCGTTCCCGGCCGAGTCCGTCTACGGCATCACCAAGATCGCCGTGGTCGGGCTGACGACCACGCTGGCCCGCGAGCTCGGGCCGGCCGGCATCACCGTCAACTGCATCGCGCCGGGGATCGTGGCGAGCGAGGCCGGCAAGTCGCTCACGCCGGAGGGCTCGCCGTACCTGGCGATGCTCGAGGCTCGGGCGGCCACGCGGGCCGTCGGCCAGCCGAGCGAGCTGTGCGGCGCGCTGCTGCTGTTCTGCTCGGATGCCGGCAGCTGGATCACCGGCCAGGTGCTCAACGTCGACGGCGGCTTCGTCATGCGCCCGTGACCTCCACCCCGCCACAGGCCAGTTCGGTGCCGCTCCGGTCGGGCTTCGACCACAGCACGGACCCGGCCCTCGTGGCCGGCCACTTCGCCGAGTGGACCCGCCTCCAAGCCGAGACGCGGGCGTTTCGCAGCGACATCGCGGAAGGGCTCGGCTACGACCTCTGGTACCTCCTCCGGTTCGACGACATCCATGATGCGCTGCAGGATCCGGGCCTGTTCTCGAGCAGCTCGGTGCAGTACCTGGGCGCGTCGAGCCAGCAGCTGATCCCCGAGGAGCTCGATCCACCGGAGCACGGCACGTACCGCCAGCTCCTGAGCCGGCCCCTCTCGCCCGGAAACGTGCTCAAGATGGAGGATGAGGTCCGCGCCCTGTGCGCCTCGTTGATCGACGACCTGGTGGCCCGCGGCGGCTGCGACGTGCTGCGCGACTTCGGCCTTCGCTTCCCCACCACGGTCTTCCTCAAGCTGATGGGCCTGCCCAGCGACCAGGTCGACACGTTCGTCGCCCTCGCGCAGGCCGTGCTGCACACGACGAACGACGACGATCCCGACCAGGCCATCCGCGGTGGAGCGGCCATCGAGATCGTGGGACACCTCGCCGCCGGCCTGGAGGCCCGCCGAGCCGAGCCGCGCGACGACCTTCTCAGCCAGCTCCTCGCCGCCGAGGTCGACGGCGAGCCGATCGGCGAGCTCGAGCTGTACGCCATGACGTTCCTGCTCTACCTCGCCGGGCTCGACACCGTGGCCAACGTCCTCGCCTACTCGTTCTGGCACCTCGCGGAGCACCCGGACCAGCGGCAGGCCCTCCTCGACGACCCCGGGGACTGGCCCGTCGCGATCGAGGAGCTCATGCGCCTCTACTCGATCGCCACGACCGTCCGGGTGGTCACCCGGGACGTCGAGTACGCCGGCTGTCCGATGAAGGCCGGCGATCGCGTCGTGCTCCCGACGGCGGCCGCCGGCCGCGACCCCGCCCAGTTCGAACGGGCCGGCGAGCTGGTCGCCGACCGCAAGCCGAACCGGCACCTCGCGTTCGGCGGCGGGCCGCACCGCTGCGTAGGCGCCCACCTCGCCCGCCTCGAGCTGCGGGTGGCGATGGAGGAGTGGCACGCCCGCATCCCCCACTACCGCCTGGCCGAGGCCGCCACGATCCACGAGCACGTCGGCCCCGTGGCCGGACCCGATCACGTGCCGCTGGTCTGGGACTGACGTCGGTCGACTCGGCTCGCTTCAGCGGAAGCGCGTCGGCTGCTTGGGTCCCGTCGGCACCTCGCGGGGGTGGTTGCCGATGTGGGTGTACGCCAGCCCGTTCTGGATGGCCGTGGTGCGGTTCATGTCGAGCGATTCCCAGATCGCGCGCACGGTGCCCTGCACGGCCCGCGGGTTCCGCCTGGCGATCGAATCGGCGATCGCCCGGGCTCGGGAGCGCAGGTGATCGCGTGCCACGACCTCGGTGACGAGTCCCAAGCGAAGTGCCGTGTCGGCGGTGATGCGTTCCTCGTTGCCCATCAGCGCCCACCGCAGCACGTCACCCAGGGGCACGCCGCGGTGCAGCATCCCGATCGGTTCGAGCGCGGACACGATGCCGACGTTGGCGTGCGGATCGAAGAACACGGCGTCATCGGAGCAGATGATGATGTCGGACTCGTTCAGGAAGTACTGGGCGCCACCGGCACACAGCCCGTGCACGGCGGTCACCACCGGCTTCCAGACCCGGTGATGGATCTTGGGCGACAGCGTGAGCCCGGGATCGAAGCTGTTCCAGATGTTCTCGCTCTGGAACCAGGTGCCGCCGCCCTTGACGTCGACACCGGTGGAGAACGCCCGGTCACCGTTGGCCTGCAGCACCACCACGTGGATGTCGTCGGTGTCCCGCACGGTCTGCCAGGCGTCGGTCAGCTCCCTGGCCATCGCATCGTTGAACGAGTTGAGCACGTCGGGCCGGTCCAAGGTGATCGTGGCCACGTGCCCCTCGACCTCGAACGTGATGGTTTCGAGCTCCACGGCTGCCTCCCTGCGCGCGGGCCCCGCTGATGGTCCGGGGCGGTTGCGACCTTCGTTCGCCGGACGGGTCCTGCCTTTAGGGTATCCTCTTTTCAGGGCCCAGCGGGTCTGGTCGTGTCGAGCGGCCTGATCGAGGAGACTGCCCGGCGGCACAGCCTGGCCGAAGAGAGGAAGCGACGTGGAGATCGACGGCAAGAAAGCAATCATCGTGGGCGGCGCCTCAGGCATGGCCCGGGCGTCGGCCGAGCAGCTCCGGCGCAAAGGCGCTTCGGTCGCCATCCTCGACCTGCCCACCTCCGCCGGCGCGGAGGTGGCCAAGGAGCTGGGCGGGTCGTTCCACCCGGTCGACGTCACCGACGCCGACAACACCGAGCGGGCCCTCTCCGATGCGGTCGAGGCGCTGGGCGGCCTGCACATCGCGATCAACACCGCCGGCGGCGGCGTTGCGGCGCGCACCCTCGGAAAAGACGGACCGCACCCGCTGGACGCCTTCCGCGGCGTGATCGAGCTGAACCTGATCGCCACGTTCAACCTCAATCGCCTGCAGGCGTTCCACATGTCGACGAACGAGCCCGAGGACGGGGAGCGCGGCGTGATCATCAACACCTCGTCGATCGCGGCGTACGAGGGCCAGATCGGCCAGGTGGCGTACTCGGCGGCCAAGGCCGCCATCGCCGGGATGATGCTCACCATGGCCCGCGACCTGGGCAACCTCGGGATCCGGGCCCTCGCGATCGCTCCGAGCCTGTTCAGCACCGGCATCACCAAGGGCATCCCCGACGAGTTCGCCGAGGTCCTCACCAAGGATGCGGCGTTCCCCAAGCGCATGGGCCGGCCCGACGAGTACGGGCGCCTCGCGGTAGCGATCGTGGAGAACCCGATGCTGAACGGCTCGACGATCCGACTCGACGGTGGTCAGCGCTTCGCCCCGAAGTAGCACCCCGGCCGATCAGGCCAGCAGGTTGGCCAACGTCTCGACGTCGGCCATCTTGTTCGGACCGATCGGCTCGATGTTGAGCACGGTGACCCCCGCGGCGCGGTAGGCCGCGATCCGGTCCTTCACGAAGCCCAGGTCGCCGACCAGCGACATGCCGTCGATCAGCTCCTTCGGCACGAGCGCGGCCGCCCCTTTCCGGTCGCCGCCGAGGTAGGCATCCTGGATCTTCTCCGCCTCCGACTCGAACCCGTAGCGCCTGAGCACCTCGTTGTAGAAGTTCTCGCGGCGCGCTCCCATGCCGCCGTAGTACAGGGCGAGCATCGGCCGGGCCTTGTCGCGAAGGTGGTCCACGTCGTCGCCGATGGCCAGCGGGCCGCCGGCCACGATCTCGAGCGGCCCGAGCGCTGGATCCCGCTGCGCGAGCCCGGCCGCGAGCGAGCCTCCCCACAGGTCGGCGGCCCGATCGGGCCAGAAGTGCAGCGGCAGCCACCCTTCCGCCACCTCGGCGGTCATCTGGACGTTCTTCGGACCGAGCGACGCGACGTAGATCGGGATGCGATCGCGCACCGGGTGATCGGCGATCTTCAGCGCCTTGCCCAAGCCGGTGCCCTGCCCCTCGGCCAGCGGCACCTGGTAGTTGTCGCCGTCGTGCTCGAGGCGGTCGCGTCGCCAGACCGCGCGGCAGATGTCGATGATCTCGCGGGTCCGGGCGAGCGGGCGGTCATAGGGCACGCCGTGGAAGCCCTCGATCACCTGCGGTCCCGACGCTCCGAGCCCGAGGATAAAGCGGCCGCGCGACAGCCGGTCGATCCCGACGGCCGTCATCGCGAGCAGCGTCGGGGTCCGGGAGTAGAGCGGCAGGATGCTGGACCCGATCGTGGCCCGGCTCGTCACAGCCGCCAGGAAGCCCATGGTCGACACGGCGTCCGCGGTATAGGCCTCGCCCGTCCAGAGGTGCTCGACGCCTGCGTCCTCCAGCTGCTTGGCGTGCCGGCCGAACGCGTCCGGATCGTCGCGCATGCTCACGCTGGCGCCTAGCTTCATGACCGCTCCTTCTCGTATTTCTCACCAGTCAAATAGAGGGTACTGTTTTCATATGTCGATCGCCATCAGCGAAGAGCACGTCGCCTTGAGCAGCACCGTGAGGGATTTCCTCGACAAGCACCGATCTCGAGCCGCGGCCAGGGCCCTCCTCGACGCAGACGGCGAGACCCTGCCCGGCTACTGGGGCGACCTGGCCAACCTTGGCTGGCTCGGGCTGCACCTCCCCGAGGAGCGCGGCGGCTCGGGCTTCGGCCTGCCCGAGCTCGTGGTCGTGGTCGAGGAGCTGGGCCGGGCCATCGCACCGGGCCCGTTCGTCCCCACCGTGATCGCCAGCGCCACGATCGCCGCCGCCGGGTCGCCTGAGCAGCAGGCTCGCCTCCTGCCGGGCCTGGCCGACGGCTCGACCGTCGCCGGGGTCTCGGTGTGCGGTGACGTCGAGGTGCTCGCTGGCGCCGCGAACGGACGCGCGGGTGCGGTCATGAGCGGGGGCCTGGCCGACGTGCTGCTGGTTCCCGTGGGCGACGACGTCGCCGTCGTCGACCTGCGCGGCAGCGGCGCGAGCGTCGAGGTGCCGCCGAACCTCGATCCGACCCGCCGGTCTGCTCGCGTGGTGCTCGACGGGGCGAGCGCCGAGCTGCTGGTGGGCGCCAAGCAGCGGTTCGTCGACCTCGCTCGCACGATCCTGGCCGCCGAGGCGGTCGGGGTCGCCCGCGAGTGCACCGAGCGAGCCGCCGAGTACGCCAAGGCGCGCGAGCAGTTCGGCCGGCCGATCGGCACGTACCAGGCGGTCAAGCACCACTGCGCCAACATGCTCGTGGCGGTCGAGCTGGCCACGTCCTTGGTCTGGGAGGCGGCCAGGTCGGCGGCCGACGGCGGCGACCGCTTCTCGTATGCGGCAGCCATGGCCGCAACCCTGGCGGTCCCCGCTGCCGACCTCGACGCGCAGCTCAACATCCAGGTGCACGGCGGCATCGGCTTCACGTGGGAGCACGACGCGCACCTGTACCTCCGCAGGGCCACGGCGATCGCGTCGGTCGTCGACGCCGAGGCCGCAGCCGTCGACGTCACCCGCCTCCACCGCCAGGGCGTGCGGCGCTCGCGCATCGTCGACCTGCCGGCCGAGGCGCAGCCCATCCGCGACACCGTCCGCGCGTTCGTCGAGAGCCTGCGCGATCTCGACGGCGACGCCCGGAGAAGGACGCTGATCGAGTCCGGGTACGCGCTGCCGCACTGGCCGAAGCCGTTCGGGCGTTCCGCGGGTGCGATCGAACAGCTCGTGATCGAGCAAGAGCTCGCAGCGGCCGGCATCGTCCGGCCGGCCTACGGCATCACCGGCTGGGTGATCCTGACGCTCATCCAGCACGCCACCGACGACCAGGTGGCGCGCTGGGTGCGCCCGGCGCTCGACCAGGACGTGATCTGGTGCCAGCTGTTCAGCGAGCCCGATGCCGGGTCCGATGCCGCGGGCGTGAAGGCGAAGGGCACCCGGGTCGACGGCGGCTGGCTCGTGAACGGTCAGAAGGTGTGGACCAGCGGGGCGCACGTGAGCAGCTTCGGCCTGGCCACGGTGCGGACGAACCCGGATGCGCCGAAGCACCAGGGCATCACCACGATGGTCATCGACATGCACGCCGACGGCGTCGAGACCCGTCCCCTGAAGATGCCGACGGGCGAGTCGGAGTTCAACGAGGTGTTCTTCGACGACGTGTTCGTCCCCGATGACGACGTCGTCGGGCCGGTCGACGGCGGCTGGACCGTCGCCCGCGCCACGCTCGGCAACGAGAGCGTGAGCATCGGCGGCGGACAGGGCGGCATGGCGCTGCCGGCCGAGCTCCTCATCGACGCGCTCGACGCGCACCCCGAGCGGCTGGCCGGCGGCCCGACCCGGGTGGGGCGCTACACCGCCAACACCCAGGCCGTCGACGTCCTGAACCTGCGCAGCATCCAGCGAGCGTTGGCCGGTGGCGGGCCCGGGCCCGAGGGCAACGTCACCAAGCTGGTCCTGTCAGAGAACGGCCACGAGGCCGCCGCGATCCTCACCGCGCTCGCGGGCCCCGACGGGGCGTTCCTCGACGGTGCTGGGGCGCTGTCGGGTCGGCTCGCGCTCATGCACCGGGCCATGTCGATCGCGGGCGGCACGTCGGAGATCAAGCGCAACCAGATCGGCGAACGGATCCTCGGGCTGCCCCGTGATCCGCTGATCCGCTGATCGCGCGACGGGGCCGCGGCGATCGGTGACCTCGGATCAGCGGCCCCTCCAGACGGGGTCGCGCTTCTCGACGAAGGCGGAGGCGCCTTCCTTGGCGTCGTCGCTCGCGAACACCCGCGCCTGCCACTCGCCGAGGAGGTTCCAGGCCTCGTCGTCGTTGCCGCGCGCGGCCTGAGCCAGCGCCTTGGTGGCCGAGAGGCCGAGCGGACCGTTGCGCGCGATCCGCTCGGCGAGCCGCACGGCCGCATCCAGGACCTGCTCGGGGGCAACCACCTCGTTGACCAGTCCGAGCGCCAGCGCCCGTGCGGCGCCGATGGAATCACCGGTCAGGGTCAGCTCCATGGCGATGGCACGCGGGATGCGGGTGCTGAGGAAGACACCCCCACCGGCGGCGAACAGGCCCCGCTTCACCTCCGGGAGACCGAAGTTCGCGGCCTCGGAGGCCACCACGACGTCACAGCCGAGGAGCAGCTCGAACCCCCCGGCGACGGCAGTGGCGTTGGCGGCGCCGACCACCGGGATCGTGAGCTGGCCGCGGGCGAAGCGGGCGAACGCCTTCATGCCGGCCTGATCCTCCTCGGACGGCCGCACGCCGTCGGCGAACGCCCGCAGGTCCATGCCCGCGCAGAACGCTCGATCGCCGGTTCCCGTGAGGACGGCGCAGCGGATCTCCGGATCGTGCTCGGCTCGTTCAAACGCGAAGCCGAGTGCGCTGATCAGCCCAGGAGTCAGCGCGTTGCGGGCCGCCGGCCGGTTCAACCGCAGGATCTGGACGGCTCCTTGCCGATCCTCGACCAGCTCGGGTTCGGTCATGACGTCATCTCCTCGGCCGTTCAAGCGACGATCTTGCGCGACCGCAAGTCGCCGATCGCGGCCTCGTCGTAGCCGAGCTCGCGCAGGATCTTGTCGGTGTGCTGGCCGAGCAGGCAACCAGGTTCGGCGACCGTCTCGCTGCGGGACATCTCGACGAGCGGCTTGAGTCGGACGTGATCTCCGAAGGTGGGGTGCTCGACTTCCACCAGCAGCTCCGACGCACCGGCGAATTCCTGCGACTGCAGGACCGCCTCAGGGGGCTCGTCGTGCGCGACGACGCAACCGACGTCCTGGTCGATGAGGTGGTCTTCCCAGTGTTTGGCGGGCTTTGTGCGGAACGTGGCGGCGAGCACGGTGGCGAGCTCTGCGTCGTTGTGGCGCCTCGAGCTCTCGTCGGCGAACCGCGCGTCGCCCGCCAGATCCACGTCGTCGCACAAGGCGGCGACGAGGTCGTCCCACTCGGGCTCCGCGGGTGCCGCCAGGTAGATCCAGGCATCCGCCGCCTCATAGAGCCGGTAGCGGGCGCCGTAGCCGAAGAGCTCGACGTCAGCGTGCTGCGTCTCGCGGCGGCCGGCGTGCTCGACCATGTCGTCGGCCAGGGCGTGCGCCGTCGAGTTGAGCATCGTGGTGAGCATGGTCTGCGCCACGCCGGTGCGATCCCGTACCAGCACGCCGAGCGCGAGGGCCGACGCGACCGTCAGCGCGGAGATGCCATCAGCTTGGGCGTACTCGGTGGTGCCGGCGCCGTTGAGGCGCACCGCGTTGGCCCGGATCTCCTGCAGGCTCAGCCCAGGGTCCTCGGGGATCGACGGCCCGACGTTGCGCATGACCAGCCCGCTGCCGGCCCCGATCGTCGGGGCGTAGGCGGGCCGATCGCCGCACGGGCCGTCGATGCCGTAGCCCGGGGCGTTCAGGTAGACGAGCTCGGGGTTGATGCCTCGCAGCGTCTCGCTGTCGACGCCCTGTCGCTCGGCCACACCAGCGCGGAACGACTGGAGCACGGCGTCGGACCTTCGAGCCAGCTCGTGCACGATGGTTCGGCCTTCCTCCGTCCCGAGGTCGACCGCGATGCTCTCCTTGCCGTGCATGGCCTTGGCCGCGCCGACCTCGGGGAACGCCAACAGGTTGCGCATCGGTTCACCCTCGAGCGGTTCGACCTTGATGACGCGGGCACCGAGCTCGCGCAGCACCGTGCCGCCGAACGGCGCGGCGAAGAAGGTCCCGAGCTCGAGCACCGTGATGT
Organism: Acidimicrobiales bacterium; assembly: GCA_025463985.1. GTDB lineage: Bacteria > Actinomycetota > Acidimicrobiia > Acidimicrobiales > Iamiaceae > JAODBM01. The sequence continues at coordinate 104,893 of JAODBM010000128.1, read as the reverse complement.
CGCCGAGCGCTCCGTCAGGTCCGGCGGAGGTGGCTGATGCCGCCTGGGCGGCCCATGGGTTGGACCGGAGCGCGTCGCCGTCCGCGTCGAGGCCGGGCGCGGAACGCTCGAGCACCGCGGGGGTCTCGGAGAGCTGCGCGATCGGGCCGGGCTGGCGGACGGGTCCGCGCTCGGCGTCGTCGAGCTGGACGACCGCTCGCAGGTGCTGCATCTGCGGGTGGTCGAGCAGCTCGCTCCCCCGCCGCATCGTCTCGCCCCAGACGTCGTGGTCCTTCTCGAACAGCTCCTGCCACTCGGCGAGCGACCTGTCCCGCACCGCGGTGAACAGCCGATCCCAGTACTCGCTGACCTTCGACTCGTCCGCGGCGAAGACGGCGCCCTTCCACTCGTCGTCGTCGACCATCCAGTCGAGGCCCATCGCCCGCAGCATCGCGACGTACAGGTGGAGCTGCACCTGGGAGAACTGCAGCCAGCGACCGTCGCCGGTGAGGCCGATGAGGAGCATGAACAGGATTGGCGTCTGGGGCAGTCCGGCGGCGGAGAAGGGCGGCGATGGCAGGAACGCGTCGGGGTACTTCGACGTGATCACCCGCGTGTACCAGTTCCAGGTGCCGAGCGCGGCCACGCCCTTCACCAGGCTGCAGTCGACGCGTTGGCCCTGACCACTGCGTTCGCGCTCGTGCAGCGCGGCCAGGATGCCGGTGAGCAGCTGCTGGCTGGCGCCGTAGCTCGCGAACGGCACCGACACGTGGGCGGGTCCATCACGGGTGACCATGCCGGCCGAGGTCCAGAGCGCCCCGATCCGGGCCATCACCAACGCCTCGTAACCCTTCACGCCGGCGTAGGGACCGACGCGACCGAACCCGGTCACCGAGCCGAACACCAGGCGGGGATTGGCGGACTGCAGCTCCTCGTAGCCGAGCGCCAGGCGCTCCATGACCCCGGGCCGAAACGTCTCGATCAGCACGTCGGCCCCGAGCGCCAACGAGCGGGCGGTGGCGAGGTCCTCATCGTCGCCGAGGTCCAGGACCACGCTTCGCTTCCCGCGTGCCAGGAACGGATAGCTGGGTTGACCCCGCAAGCCACTGCCCCCGGGGGGTTCGACGTGGACGACCTCGGCGCCGAAGTCGGCCAGCGTCTGGCTCGCCTGCGCCCCTGAGGGCATCGTCGACAGGTCGAGCACCCGGAGCCCGGCCAGCGGCCCCGATCGCGGCTCTGTCGTCTCGTCTTCCGACATGCTGGGTCCCCTCGACTCAGGTCATAAAGAGTGTACTTAACTCGGAAGACGGATGTCGATCAGGTCTTCTTGCCCCAGCTGCGGGCGTCGCGCAGGACGTCGCGGAACGGCTTGTCGCCGTCGGGGCTCGGTTCGCGAGGAAGACCGAGGATCCGTTCGCTCACGATGTTGCGCTGGATCTGGTTGCTGCCGCCGGCGATCGACATGATGCGCCCGTTGAGGAAGTTGACCGACGCGGTGCTCCCCGGATCGTCGTCGAGCGCCCAGGCGACGCCACCCCGCCCCGCGATCTCCATCGCCGCGGCCGCCCGCTGGGGCTGAACGATGCCGAGTCCGAGCTTGATGAAGGACGCGACCACGGGTTGCACGGAGCCGGCCACCATCGCTTCGCCCAGCCGTCTGGTGAGCTGGGCCTGCATGAAGTCGTTGATGTGGGCTCGGGCGATCAGCTGACGGACGGCCGGGTCGCCGCTCGTCCCCCGCCGCTCGGCCAACGCGACCAGGTCCGGAGCGAGGCGTCGATCGCTCGGCGCAGGCGTGGCGCCGCTCTGTGCAGCTCCGGCGCCGCGCTCGACGGCAAGCATCGTGTTGGTGATCGCCCAGCCTTCGTTGACCTCGCCGATGACCATCTCCGGCCCCACGACGACGTCGTCGAGGAACTCCTCGCAGAACTCGGCGCTCCCGTTGATCTCCCGGATGGGCCGTACGGTCACCCGGTCGTCGGCGAGCGGGACCTTGAACCACGTCAAACCCTTGTGCTTCGGGGCGTCCCAGTCGGTGCGGGCCAGGCAGACCCCGAAGTCCGCGCTCATCGCCCCCGAGGACCACACCTTGGTGCCGTTCAGCACCCAGCTCTCGCCGTCCAGCGTCGCCCTCGTCAACAGCCCGGCCAGGTCCGAGCCGGCGCCGGGCTCGGAGAGCAGCTGCACCCACAGCTCGTCACCGCTGAGCATCTTGGGCACCCAGGCCCGCTTCTGCTGCTCGCTGGCGTGGGCCAGGATCGTCGGCATCACGATGCCCAGCGTCACGTGGCTGGCGATGCCGCCGGGCGCCGGCACGGCGTAGCGCGCCGACTCCTCGTTCCAGATCCGCTGGTGCTGCTTGGTCAAGCCCTGGCCGCCGTACTCGGCCGGCAGCGCGATGCCGAGGTAGCCCGCCTCGTAGACGACCTTCTGGAGGGCGCGGTCTGCTGCGAGCTGCTCGGGCGAGGCGCCGTGCGCGGCCCGGAGGACCTTCGACGGATCCTTCGGCGTGAGGTTGGCGGCGAGCCATGCGCGGGCCTGGGTGCGGTAGGCGTCGAGGTCGCTCATGTCGCACCTCCGCCGAGGCCGGCGAGCGTGCACACCCGTTCGCGATGCCAGGTCGGATCGCCGTACGCCGCGGAGTTGAAGCGGATGCGTCGCAGGTAGAGGTGCAGGTCGTGCTCCCAGGTGAACCCGATCCCGCCGTGGATCTGGAGGCACTCTTGGGCCAGGTCGTTGGCCACGTCGCCGATGTAGGCCGCCGCCATGCTCACGACCAGGGCGGCATCGTCGTCGCCGCGCTGCAGCGCCTCCGCGGCAGCCACGGCGCCGGCCTCTGCCGTCTCGAGGAACAGGGCCTGGTCGGCCATGACGTGCTTCAGCGCCTGGAACGAGCCGATCGGCCGACCAAACGCCACCCGGTCCTTCGCGTAGGCGACCGTGGTCTCGAACAGGGCTTGGCTGGCGCCGATGGTGTCGGCGCAGTTGAGGACGACGGCGTGGAGCAGCGCGGACTCGACCGGGTCGATGCCGGGGGCGCCGACCACGTCATCGTCGGTGATGACCACGCGGTCGAGGTCGACGTTCGCCACCCGACGGGACAGGTCGAGGCACGTCAGCGGCGCGACACGCACGCCCGGCGCATCAGCGCGGACGAGCACCTGGATCGGCGAGCCGTCGAGCGTGGCCACCACGAGCAGCCAGTCGGCCGACGCCGCGTCCGCAACGAACCCTCGTCGCCCAGTCAGCACCAGCTCGGACCCCAGCCGCTGCAGCTGCAGCCCGGCACCGGCATCCCAGTTCCCCGCGGCGTCGGCGAACGCCCACGTGGCCACCGTCTCCCCTGCCGCGATCCCTCCGAGCAGCTCGGCGCGCTGCTTGTCGGATCCGCGAGCGGCGAGCGCCGACGCGACCACGTTCATCGCGATGAACGGCCCCGGTTGCACGTACCGCCCGAGCAGCTCCGACACGATCGCGGCGTCGAGCACGGGCGCACCACTGATGCTCCCGCCACCGTCGGCCTCGGGCACCAACATCGCCAGCCAGCCCAACTCGGCGGACTTCCGCAACCAGGCCCGCTCGTAGCCGAGCTCGTGGTCGTGGAGCAGGCGGGTGCGGGACACGGGGAGCTCGGACTCGATGAAGCGGACGGTCGTCTCACGGAACAGCTCTTGGTCGTCCGTCAGGTCCAACTGCACGGCACCACACCCCTTCTCGCCATGACGCTATACAGTACCCTCAATACCGATTCCGCGCACGAGAGGCGACCACGGCCGTGACCGATCCGGCAGATCACGAAGGTCCGGTGATCCTGACCGAGATCTCCGACCGCGTGGGGATCATCACCCTCAATCGAGCCCACCGCCGCAACGCCCTCAACGGCGAGCTCATGGGCGCTCTCGACGTCGCCGTGAAGCAGATGGCCGACGATCCCGACGCGAAGGTCGTGGTCCTCACCGGGGCCGCCCCCGAAGGCGGGCACGGGGGGTTCTGCTCGGGTGGCGACGTGAAGGGCGGCGGCCGCGGATCTGCCGGCAGCGAGCTCGGCGTGCCCCCCGAGGCCCTGGCCGGCGACCTGGGCCGCCATGACCGGCACGCCGCGATGCTGCTGCACCTCATGGCCAAGCCGACGATCGCCATGATCGGTGGACCGGCGGTCGGGGCCGGGTTGAGCCTGGCGGGCGCGTGCGACCTGCGGTTCGCGTCGGAGGACGCGGTGTTCTCAGCGAGCTTCTCCCCCAACGGCCTTTCCGGCGACTACGGCGGCACCGTGTGGTGGACGACCATCCTCGGCACCGCCCAGGCGCGCCGCCTCTACCTGTTGAACGAGAAGCTCACCGCGGCCGAGGCTCTCCACCTCGGAATGGTGCACGCGGTGCTCCCGGCGGCCGAGCTCAGGCAGCACACCCTCGACGTGGCGAAGCAACTGGTCAGAGCTCCTGCGGCCCTGTTGGCCCTGGTCAAGGACAACCTGAACGCCGCGGAGCAAGAGGTCGAGCGGCGGCGCTGGCTCTTCGCCAGCGAGGCCGAGCACCAAGCCGAGGCCGTTCGCCAGATGCAGGGACGGATGCGCCGCCGCGCGGCCGAGACACCGTCCGCCGACGCGTGATCTGCGGGGGCCGCCTCGTGCGGGTGGCCTGAGGCGGCTTCGACCGACGGACGACCGTCACCGCTGGGTGCCGACCTTCAGCTCCCGGTAGGGCCGATCCTGCTCGTCGCCCGGCTCGCGTGGCAGCCCCAGGGCCCGTTCACCGAGCAGGTTGAGCTGGATCTCGTCGGTTCCACCGCCGATGCGCGTGCCGGGGCTGGCGAGGTTCACGACCTGCAGCTCGCCCCCCAGCGGCGAAGCCGGCCCCGAGAGCATCCCGTGAGCACCGACGATGCGGTACGAGAGATCGCGCGACACCTGGCAGATCCGCGAGGTCGTGATCTTGGCGATCGACCCGTCCGATCCGGTGAGACGGCCTCGCGCCGCGGCGATCCGACGCATCGTCCATCCGTTGACCCGGACCTGCGTGAGGTAGCGGGCGAGGTCCTGCCGCACCACCGGTTCGTGGGCGACCCCGTGCTGCCTGGCCAGGTCGATCATGACCTTCGACGGCACGGCCCCGCTGCGGATCACGCTCTTGCGAGCCTTGGCCGTGGCCCGCGCCGCCTCGATCACCTCACCCACCGCTCGGTCGAGGTCGCCATGCGTTCCCGATCGGGCGGTGAACAGACCGGGGAGCAACCCACCGGCCACCGACGCTCGCTCATGGCCCAAGGTCGATTGCGCCACGCGCCAGCCGCCGTGCAGGTCGCCGATCAGCCGCTCGGGCCGGACGCGCGCCTCGGAGAGGAACACCTCGCAGAAGGAGCTGGCGCCGTTCATCTGCCGCAGCGGGCGCACCTCGATGCCGGGCTGGTGCATCTCGATCACGAAGTAGCTCATGCCGCGATGCTTCGGCTGCTCGGGGTCGGTACGGGCGAGCAGCATGCCGAAGTCCGCGGTGTCGGCACCCGAGTTCCAGACCTTCTGCCCGGTCACCACCCACTCGTCGCCGTCGCGCACGGCTCGGGCGGCCACGCTGGCCAGGTCCGAGCCCGAGCCTGGCTCGCTGAAGAGCTGGCACCAGGACGCCTCACCCAGAGCGATCGGAAGCACCAGCTCCTCGACCTGGGCCTCGCTCCCGTGGTCGAACAGGGTGGGCGCGGCCAGGGTCGCGGCCACGTGGCCGACCGGAGGAGCGATCACCCCGGCGCGGGCGAGCACGGCGGTCACCATGCGCGCCGTCGCGCTCGAGACCGCACGCCCGCCCAGGCCGACGGGCCAGGACGGATAGGCATAGCCCGCCTCGACGAGCAGTCGCCACCACTCGCGCACGGTCAGCGACAGGTCCCAGCTGGCCCGGACCCACGTCTCGACGTCGTCCGGCTCGATGCCGCCGCTGCGCACGGCCTCGGCGCGTGCCGTCACCGTGCCCCTCGGGTGCTCCTCGTCTTGCGCTGCTGCCGTCACAGCTAAAGAGGATACTCTAATGCGTCAGCGTTCGGCAGCGAGGTCGGCCAGGCGAAAGACGGGAAGCTTCCAGTCGTCCGCGATGACGACGAAGTCGAGCGTCACCGCGCGTCCGATCTCGACGTCGGCAGGGTCGGCATCCACGAGGTTGCTGACCACGTGCACGCCCGGGGCGTCGGCGAACTCCACGACCACGGGCACCAGGACCGCGTCCCGGTTCCCGGGCAGGCCGCGAACGATGCTGTAGCTGAAGACCGAGCCGCCGGAGACCGGCACCCAGTCGGTGTCCTGGGATCGGCAGGCCGGGCAGAAGGGAGTTGGCGGGAAGCGGAACGTTCCGCACGAGCCGCAGCGCGGCGCGACGAGACGCTCGTCCTTGGCCGCCAGCCAGAACGGCTCGGTCCACGAGTCGGTCGTGATCCGGATCGACTCGGGAGGCAGCGTCGTCGATCGGGTGTCGGTCATCGGTCCTGGCCCAAGATCAACCCGCTCACGGGTATCGAGGCCGGCCCACCGGTCGCCAGCGCGACCTCGGCGCCGGCGACCTGATTGATCGCAGCGCCACGAATCTGCTCGACCGCTTCCTTCACGTGGGTCATGCCGATGATGTAGGCCTCCGAGAGCTGGCCGCCATGGGTGTTGACCGGAATGGATCCCCCCTCGTAGCGGATCGCGCCGCTTTCCACGAACGGTCCGCCTTCGCCCTTCGCGCAGAACCCATAGTCCTCGAGCTGCATCAGGACCATGGGGGTGAAGTGGTCGTAGATGAGGGCGACGTCGATGTCGCCAGGGCCGACGCCGGCCCGTCGATAGAGCCGTTGAGCGACGGGAGCATGGCCTGAGGAGGCGAAGTCGGGGTCGGGCATCCCGTACCAGGCGAAGGCGCGGCCCCATTCCCGGCGCCCGCCATGAGCCACGGCCAGCACCTTGACCGGCTTCTGCTTGAGGTCACGGGCGCGATCGAGCGAGGTCGTGATCACGGCCACCGCGCCGTCGGTCTCCAAGCAGAAGTCGTAGAGGCACAACGGGTCGGCGATCATCCGCGCGCTGAAGTAGTCGTCGAGCGTCATCGGGTCGCGCTTCTGGGCCTGCGGACGGTTGGCGGCGTTCTTCCGGCTCGAGATGGCGATCTCGGCGAACGCCTCGCGACGCGTGCCGTAGAGGTGCATGTGCCGACGGGTCAGCACCGACATCAGGTGCCCCGGGCCCACGAGTCCCGATGACATCAGAAACGAGTTCTGGGGGCTGAGCGGAGCGGCACCGAAGACGGTGCCCAGCCGCTGCTTGAGCTGTTGCAGCGCCATCACGGTCACCACATAGGTGGCGTCGCCGGCGACGATCGCGGCCCGTGCCAACCCGATGGAGCCGGCTGAGCCGCCGCCACCAGAGGTGAGCGCCGCGGTGAAGGTCACCTCAGGGATGCCGAGAGTCTCCATGAACGTGGCCGTGTCCATCTTGTCGCCGTAGCCGGCACTGGCTTCGGAGTAGTACGCGAAGCCGTCGATCTGCGTGACCGAGATGCCTGCGTCGTCGCACGCCGCCAGGATCGCCTTGCCGGCGAGCTCGGTGATCGTCTGCGGAGCGGACTCGCCCCGGAAGTAGTACGGCGTCGCTCCGACGCCGACGATCGCGACCTCCTCAACGGCCATCGGCGGGCAGCTCATATCGGATCGTCACCTCAAAAGAGTATCCCCTTTAGCAAGGGGTGACAAGTTCCGGCCTCGGCGCGTCGACGCCGGCCGTCGCTGGCCGGGCGCCGCGATGTGACGGATGTCGCTTGCCAGTCGCCGACGGGTTGCCTAAACATGACTCAGTCGATCGTATTTACCGGAAAGATAGACTTTGACCCAACGTCGCATACTCCTCGGCGCTCCGCTCGCCGCCGTCCTCCTCGCTGGAGTGCTGGGCTCATGCAGCTCCACGGCCTCGACCCGAGCAGCGGCGATCGGGACCGGGCCGACCACCACGGCCGCACCCGTCACCCTCCCCGCAACCATCCCGTCGGGCACCACGCTGCGCATCGGCGATCAGCTCGACTACCTCAAGACCGTCCTGAGGATCTCCGGCCAGGACCACGCCTTCGGCTACGCGGTGGACTATGCCGCCTTCGTCGGCGGTCCGCCCATGCTCCAGGCGTTCAAGGGCGGCGCCATCGACGCCGGGTTCATCGCCTCGACGCCGCTCATCTTCGCCCAAGCCGCGAAGCAGGAGGTCGTCGCCGTGGCCGGGTGGGCCAGCGACCGGGCGCTCGGCGGTCTGCTCACCGTCGACGCCTCCATCAAGGGCTGGGCCGATCTCCGCGGCAAGCGCGTCGCCTACCAACGCGGCACGTCCGCCGAGGCCGCGGTGCTCACCGGCCTGGCCAAGGCGGGCGTCAAACCGTCCGAGATCACGACCGTGGACGTCCCGATCACCCAGGTCAGCGCCGCCCTCCAGGCGGGCTCAGCCGACGCCGGCCTGAGCACCGAGCCGCTCATCAGCCTGTTCCTCAAGGGTCACCCCAAGGCCCGGGTCGCGGCGATCCCGTCCGACCTCACCGACCGCGCCCTCTTCCTCATCGCCTCCTCGACGGCCCTGGCCGACGCCGGCAAGACGGCCGCGCTCGCCGACTACACCCGGCGCCTGGTGCAGGCGTACCGCTGGGTGAAGGGCCATCCGCGAGAGCTGGCCAAGGCCGTCTACGTGGACCAGTACCACCTGCCCCAGGCTCGGGCTGACGAGGTCGTCGCCCAGGGCACCGGCTCCACGAGGTTCTTCGCCCTGCCCGGCGACATCCTGCAGCCCCAGCAGCAGCTCGCCGACCGGTTCCTCGCCGCCGGCCAGATCCCCGCGGCGCTCGCGGTGGCGCCCGAGTTCGACAACCGCTTCAACGCCCTCGTCGCCAAGGTGCAGAACCCGTGAGCGGGCGCAGCGGCCCCCGAACCGACGAGCGCCGGCACGAGGCGTGGGGCCGATGAGCGATCAAGCGCTCGGCTTCGATGTGGCGTCGCGCCGGACCGGGCGGGACCGCGCGCACGCCCGGCAGGCCATCGGAGCACCGACCTCGCCGGCACCGGCCCTCGCCTCCCCGACCCTGACGCGACTGCCCACCGGGCACGGCGACGCCAAGACGGGGGGCCGGCGCCGGTTCGCTGCGCCGCGAGGGCTCGAGCGGCTGGTCGGCGTGGTCCTGCTCATCGCCCTGTGGCAGATCGCCGCGGACGTCGGATGGCTGCGATCGGACATCCTCGCCGGGCCGTCGGTCGTCGTGACCGCAGGCGCGGACCTCTGGCGCAACGGGACCCTCCCCCACTCGCTGGTCGCCTCGGTGACGCGAGTGGCATGGGGGCTCGGGATCGGGGTCCCCGTCGGCACGGTCCTCGCCCTCGCCTCGGGCCTATCCCGCACGGGCGACGACCTCATCGACGCCAACGTCCAGATGCTCCGGTTCGTGCCGATCATCGCCCTGCAGCCGCTGCTCATCGTGTGGCTCGGCGTCGGCGAGACGGTGAAGATCACGATGATCGTGATCGGGGTGGCGTTCCCGATCTACGTCAACACGAGCACCGCGATCAAGACCCTCGACCCGGGGTACCGGGAGCTGGGCGAGGTGGTGGGCCTCAACCGCAGGCAGCTCGTCCGACGGGTCGTGCTGCCCGGCGCGCTGCCGGGCTTCCTCGTCGGTCTGCGCCTCGCCGCCGCGATCGCGTGGCTGCTCCTCGTCTTCGCCGAGACCATCAACGCCACCAGCGGCATCGGGTTCATGATGGCCAGGGCGCAGGTGTTCTTCCAGACCGATGTGATCGTCGTGGGCCTGGTGACCTACGCCGTCCTGGGCCTGCTCACCGACGGGACGGTCCGCTTCCTCGAGCGACGCCTCCTCCGCTGGCAGCCGGGCCGGTGAGCGTGCTGGCCGGCGCTCCGGCGAACCGCGACCTCGGCGCTCCTGGCACCGGCTTGGCCGTATCGGCCCGTGGCGTCGTGCGGACGTTCGGCGACCGTGCGGTGCTGCGCGGCGTCGACGTCGAGCTGCGTCCCGGAGAGTTCGTGGCCCTGCTCGGCCGCAGCGGCTCCGGCAAGACCACGTTCCTCCGAGCGTTGGCCGGTCTGGATCGCCAGGTCGAGGGCGACATCTTCGTGCCCGCCGCCCGGTCGGTCGTCTTCCAGGACCCCCGGCTGCTCCCCTGGGCGACGGTCCTCGACAACGTCGTGCTCGGCCTCGCCGGCGGGCGCCGCGCGGCTGCAGCAGCAGGGCGCGCCGCGCTCGCCGAGGTGGGCTTGACCGGCCACGAGGACGACTGGCCGAAGACGCTGTCGGGCGGTGAAGCCCAGCGCGCCGCGCTCGCTCGGGCCCTGGTCCGCCAGCCCGCGCTGCTCCTGCTCGACGAGCCCTTCGGCGCCCTCGACGCCCTCACCCGCATCCGCATGCACGCCCTCGTGCAGCAGCTCCACGCGCACCACGCGCCGGCCGTGCTGCTCGTGACCCACGACGTCGACGAGGCGATCCTCCTGGCCGACCGAGCGCTGGTGCTCACCGACGGTGCCATATCCCTCGACGTGCGCGTTGAGGTGGCGAGCCCGCGGCTACGTCGCGACCCGGCGTTCGTCGACCTGCGCTCCCGCTTGCTGGCCGAGCTCGGCGTCGACGAGGCCGCCGAGGGCGCTCGAGCCCTCGACGGCCAGGCGTCGCCGCCGACCCACCGGGACGCGCCCGACCCTTCGCCCGACCGACCATCCACCGATCACCCCCGAACAAGGAGTTCCCGATGACCCTGACCGAACCGACGATCGACCTCGACGTCCGGCACCTCTCCGGCACCATCGGCGCCGAGATCCGCGGACTCGACGTCCGCCAGCTCGACGCAGAGACCGTGGCCGCCATCCGCCAGGTCTGGCTGGAACGCCGCGTCGTCTTCTTCCCAGGACAACACCTCGACCCCGCCGAGCACCTCGCGTTCGCCCGCCACTTCGGCGAGCCGACCGAAGGCCACCCCGTCGTTCCTGGCGTCCCCGGCAACCCCGAGCTGTTCGAGATCGACTACAGCGCCACGGGCAACCTGTACGCGACCTACGGCGACGTCGCCAGCTACGAGCGAGGGATCGCTTGGCACACCGACGTGACGTTCGTGAAGCGACCGCCGCTCGGCTCGATCCTGCGGGCCGTGACCGTCCCCGACCACGGCGGCGACACCTTGTTCGCCGACCAGGTCGCCGCCTTCGCCGGTCTCAGCCCCGCGCTGCAGGGCTTCCTCGCCGACCTCACCGCCATCCACGACGGCACGCGCCAGTTCCAGGGCATCCTCGACCACGTGGGCGAGGGCCGCTGGGAAGGCCAAGGGTTCACCGCGCTCGAGCCGGTCGAGCATCCGGTGGTCCGCACCCACCCCGAGACCGGCGAGCGGGCCCTGTTCGTCAACCCCGGGTTCACGGCGCGCATCAAGGAGCTGACCCTCAACGAGAGCGACGCCCTGCTCGCGTACCTCTACGCGCACTCGGTGCGGCCCGAGCACACGGTGCGCTACCACTGGGGCGCCGGCGACATCGGCTTCTGGGACAACCGCGTCACCCAGCACGCCGTGACCGGCGACTTCGGCGACGCCCCACGCGTCATCCAGCGGGTCACGCTCCGAGGCGACGAGCCCCGCTGACGGGCACTGGGCTCAGCGATCAGCGGGTGCCGTCGGCACCGGTGGCGCACCTGACGACACGTCCGACACGTTCGTGGCGAGACGAGCGAGCAGGTCGCTCAGCGCGCCGATCTCCTGCTGGTCGAACCCGCGCCGGAGGTCGCGGTCGAACCGACGGACGGCCCCGACGAGCTCGCGGAACTTGGCCTCGCCGCCCGCGGTGAGCTCGACCTGGTGCACGCGCCGGTTCTTCGGGTCGCGCGTGCGGGTGAGGAGCCCTGCCTCCTCCATCCGGTTGAGGTGGTGGGTCAGCGTCGGCCCTTCCACCCCGACGGCCGCGGCCAGGTCGCGTTGCGCCGCGTGGCGGCGCGCCTTGAGCGACGTCAGGACGAGCCACGTCGGCAACGAGCCGCCCGCGCTGCTGAGCGCGTCGTCGAACGCACGGCTCACCGCCTTGGCCGTGCGCGCGAGTTGGAGACCGATCGGATCGACATCAGGTGGGCCCATCACGCAACCATAGAGATCGCAGCGTTCGATAGCTATGGATGATTACTAGACATCGAACCGTTCGATATCTACGCTTATGTCATGACCGATCCCCACCATCGAACATGGCCAGCTCGAGCGGCGGGCCCGCAGGATGCGGCGGGCCAACGTCGTGATGCGGCGGGTGCTCGCGCTCCCCTTCCCGACGCCACTCAGCGGCCAGCTGATGCTGCTCGACTATCGGGGCCGGCGATCCGGCCGGCGGTACCGGCAGCCGGTGAGCTACGTGCGGGACGGCACCACGCTGCTCTCTCCCGAAGGCGGTCGGTGGACGCTGAACCTGGCCGGCGGTGAGACCATCCGCGTCCGACTGCGGGGGCGCGACGAGTGGGGCCGGCTGGCACCTGGGCGAGCACGCCCGTACCGAGGAGCACCCGGCCGATGCCCGCTGACCCGCAGCAGATCGCTCACCCACGCGCACCGCAGGCCGCCAGGGTCACCTTCGTGAACGGGCTGCAGGACCAGGTCGCCCTGATCACGGGCAGCTCACGGGGCATCGGCGCCGCCATCGCCGAGCGCTTCGCGGCAGCAGGCGCGCACGTGGTGGTCCACGGCCGCGATGCCCAGGCCATCGAGGCGGTGCGGGCGAGGATCGAAGCGGCCGGAGGGCGTGCGTCCTCGGTCGCCGCCGACCTGACCCGGTTCGCCGAGGTGGAGGCGATGCGCCACCACATCGAGGCCCAGGTCGGGCCGGTCGACATCCTCGTCGCGAACGCGGGGGGCAGTGGCGTGCGTCCCGGCCCGATCGAAGACATCACGGAGGAGGACTGGCGGGCCTCGATCGACGCCAACCTCACCGCGACGTTCCTGAGCGTCAAGAGCCTGCTGCCCGGGATGAAGGAGCGAGGTTCCGGGCGCATCATCACGATGTCGTCGGCCGCCGCTCGTCGTCCCAACGGCGCCGCACCGGCCGCCTACGCCGCAGCCAAGGCGGGGATCGAGCTGCTGACGAAAGACCTCGCCGCGCAAGCGGGACCGTTCAACGTGCGGGTCAACTGCATCGCACCCGAGACCGTGCTGACCGAGCGCAACCAACAGCAGATCCCCGAGGCCGTCCAAGAAGAGCTGCGCGCGCACCATCCCATCCGGCGCCTCGGCACACCGGAGGACATCGCCGAGGCCGCGTTGTTCCTCGCCTCCGACGCGTCGTCATGGATCAGCGGCATCGTGGTCGACGTCGCCGGCGGATCCGTCCTCGTCTGACGTCGACCCGCGCGCGCCTCACCTCAGCACGCGACGATGACGCGGGGTTCCCCTGATGCGTCGCGGCTCGATCGTCGCCACGATCAGGATCTCGTGGGCGGAGCGGGACGAGGGGGTGGGGACTGGGTGCAGGGCTCGAACTTGGCCAGTGCAGGGCCGCCCCCTCCGCCGCTCGCCGTGCGGTGGGGCATCCAAGCGGGCGCCGCTGCCGCGGTCGTCGCGGTGATGGTGGCGAGCACCTACGTGTTCGTGCGGCCGTGGCGAGCCGCTGACCCCGCCGCGAACCTGCCCGTGATCGACTACCTCGTGCCGCACGGCGGTTCGGCCCTGGTCGGCGTCACCAGGGCCGGCCGGCCCGTGGGCTGGGTGTCCGACAGCTTCGAGGTGCTGCCCGGGCTCCGGGCCCTGACCGAGCTGCCGAAGGCGTTCGTCCGGCTGCTGACGACCACGGTGATGGGCTCGAACCCGGTCGACCGCGTCGCCACCCGTCGAGCCTTCAGCAAGGTCACCGTGCTGATCGGCTGGATCCGCGAGGCCAACCTCGATGGCACCCAGACGTTCTCGGAGTCGGTCCACCTCATCGATGCGCGCGGGGCCTTCCTGCTCGGCTACGCCGACACCGGCCGCGGCGCCCGCCTGTTCGACCCGCCCATGAAAGAGCTGCCCGCTCGCCCGCGGCTGGGCGACCGCTGGTCGAGCCAGGGCAGCCTCGGCGCCGAGACGTACCGGTCGAGCGGCCATGTCGTCAGCCACGGTCCGCTGAGCACGCCGACCGGTCGCTACGCCGACTGCATCACGGTCGACAACCGCCTGACGCACGGGATCGGCGCGCAGCAGACGGTCCTGCAGACGCGGGACGAGGCCTGCGCCGGCGCGGGCGGCACGTCGAGCACCGACCACGCTCCCGGCGGCGGGGTCTACACGTTGCGCTCGCTCGGCGACCATGCCGGGGTGGCGGCAGCGGGGCTCTCCGTCCCCGCGCTCGAGCGACCGCCGGGAACCGCGGCGCCGGCGAGCTGGCACCTGTCGCGCATCTCGCGCCTCCAGGCGCCAGGGACCGTGGCCGAGCCCACGTTCGCGCCGGAGCCGATCGCCACCGATCCGCCCGTCGTCGTGGCCGCGACCGAGCACACCGACGGCATCACCGCGGTGATCGCGTCGGGGGTGGCCCAGGGCCAGCGAGCGTGGTCGTTCGCCACCGGCGGGCGCGTGTACGGCGCACCCCGCTACGACCCCGTGCACGGCCGGCTCTTCTTCGGCGCCGCCGACCGGAGGATCTACGCGCTGGACGCCCGGGGTCTCTTCCTCTGGTCGTCGTCGACCGGCGACAACGTCGTCGCCCGCCCGGTCGTGGCCGGTGACCTGGTGATCGTCGCCGGCGAGGACGGGAAGGTGCGTGGCCTCGAGGCCGCCACCGGCAAGCTCCGCTGGACGTTCAGCGGCGATGCCGCGATGGTCGCCGATCCGGTCGTCGAACAGGGCGTGGCCGTCGTCGGCACCGACGCCGGCACCGTCTATGGGCTCGACGTCCGCCGCGGCACCAAGCGCTGGTCGACCTCGGCCGGCGGGCCCGTGCAGAGCCCGATCGTGTCGGTGGCCGGCACCGCGACGGTCGTCGGCGCCGGCGGGACCCTCACGCGCGTCGACGTGCGGGCGGGCGCGCCGCGATGGTCGGCTTCGCTGCGGGCAAGCGCCTCCAACGGTGCGGCCCTCGACGGCCAGGCGGTCGCCGCGGTGAACGACGACGGCGAGCTGCTCGGCTACGACCTGGCCGGTGGTGCCCGGCGCTGGCTGATCGGCGACCGCCACTACGTCGGCGTCCCGGCCGCGACCGCCGCCGGGTTCCTCGTGGCCCGCGCCGACGGCTCGCTCGACCTCGTCGATCCGAACGGCCAGGTCGTCTCCTCGTGGCAGGCCTCGGACACCAAGGACGCGACCGACGCGCCGCCCGCGTTCAACCGAGGGCCTCGGCTCTTCCGGGGCGCGGCCTACCTCGTGGACCGCGACGGCGTGCTCCGCCGGTTGGGGCCGATCAGCGCGAGCGACCCCGCGTCCTTGGCGCTGCGTTGGATCCGCCGGCCCGACTCGGACCCGGCCTTCGGCGGCGCCAACCTGGCCATCTCCGCCGCGCCATGGCGGGGCCGCGCCGTCCTGCTCGACAGCGCGGGCCGGCTCTACACCGGCGACCCGGCGACGGGGACGACGAAGCTCGTCAGCGCCATCACCCACCGCGGGTCCTCTCTCGTCCCGCCCGTGGTCGTGGGCGACGAGGCGGTCGTGCTGTTCACCGGCACCGCGAAGGGTGCGCCGGGCACGCTCGTGCGGGTCGACCTCCTGTCGGGCGCCGTGCGCTGGACCGTCGCGGTCGCCGGCGCGGTGCAACAGCCCCTCGCCGTCGGCGGTGAGGTCGCCGTCGCGGCCGAGCAGGCCGGCGCCACCGTGACGATCGAGGCGTTCGACCTGCGCACCGGGCAGTCGCTGTGGCGGCACGCCTCGGCCGGCCTGCGGGCGCTCGGCGTGTCGTTCGGTCCTGCCGGCCCGGTCGCCGACGATCGCACCGTGTACGCCGGGCTGCCACTCACCGCGTACGACCTCCACACCGGCGTCGCACGCTGGGCGTCGCGCGCACCGGGCGCCGAGGCCGGGCTCGCGCTCGCCCCCGACGGCCGCACCGCCTACCTCGCGTCGGTCGACGACGGCACGACCGTCACGGCCCGGATCGTCGCCGTCGACACCGCGTCCGGCGCGGTGCGCTGGAACCGCACGCTGCCTGCCGGGACGTTCCTCCCCCAGTTCGGCCGGCTGCTGGCCACGGACCGGACGGTGGTCGCGCCCGTCGGCGGCACCTCCGCGCTCGTCGGGCTCGACGCCAGCAGCGGCGCGCTGCGCTGGGAGGTGAGCCTGCCGGCCTCGCCGCTCGGGACCGCATCGCTGATCGACGGTCAGGTCTGGACGGTGCTCGATCACGGGCGGACCCTGACCGTCGCGGCCGACACCGGCCGGGTCACGGCGCTCTTCCCGGGGCTCGGCGACGATCTCGGGCTGGTCAGCCTCATCCAGGCCCCGGCTCGCATCGGGCCCGCCATCCTCGTGCCCGGTGGCCCGGCGCTGTTCGGCCTGGCGCCCCCTCCGGGGAGCGGGTCGTGACCGTCGTCGACGGACCACCGCTGGCCCCGGCGGCCCCGCCCGTCGGGCCGCGACCCTCGCTGGCGCGCCAAGTGCTGGGGTTCGTGTGGGACGCGACGTTCGGCATCCTGCGGGACTTCGTGCTGCAGGTCTTCCGGGACGGCGTCATCAGGCTCAAGGGACTCCGGCCGCTGGTGAAGGCCATCGTCGGCGCGGCGATGGCGCTGGTCGTCGTGGCCGTCGGGGTGCTCGTCACCGCGCAGCGCTGGCGCACGCACGGCCCGCTGATCGCCCAGAGCAACGGTCAGGTCGGTCGGGGGACGTTGCTGCCCGAGCTGCTCCTGCCGGTCACGCTGCTGCTCCTCGCCGTGGGCGCGGCGCTCATGCTTGCCGGAGCGCTGCGGGCCATGCGTCCCCTGCGCTTCCTCGTGCTGCTCGTGTTCCTGAGCTTCACGCTGGAGGTGCGCTCGACGGGCGACCGCTTCGGCGGCACCCACGATTGGCGGCACTGGGCGGGCTGGGCCGGCATCGCTGTCGTGCTTGCCGTGTTCGCCCTGGCGTGGCGCTTCCGGCCCCGGCCCGCGCTCGAGCTCGGCGTGCTGTTGGCCGCGACGGTCACGGTCTTTGCCGTCGCGCAGGCGCAGCTCGTCGCCTTCGACCGCTTCGCCGGCTCGACGCTCGCCGCCGACCACTTCAGCATCATCGTCACCGACGTCCGCGACCTCAGCCTGCCGCTGATCTTCGCCGCAGGCCTCGGTGTCGTGGCGTTCGCCACCACCGCCACCGGCTGGGTCCTCGAGTTCGTCGATCGCCGCGTCCCCGTCCGGGGCGTCTACGCGTTGCTGGCCGGGATCGCCCTGTGGCGCATCCATGACCTCGGCCCCGAGCTGTGGCGGACGGTGTCGAAGGGTCCGGCCAGTCGAGTCATCGGCGGCTACGCCGGGGCGGCCGGGCTCGTGGGGGTGATCAGCGCGATCTGGTGGTCGGTCGAGCGCGCCGGGGTCGGCCGCCCCGCCGCCGAGGACGTGATCGACGACGACGAGCTCGAGGTGGGCTGGACCGCGTCCCGCAGCGCGCTGCCCATCGCCGCGGCGATCACCGTCGTGCCCCTGCTGCTGTTCATGGCGCTGTTCGTCCTCGAGGCGATCGGCACGTTCTCGCTCTCGCTCGGGGCGCGCATGGCTCGGTTCGACCTCCACGTGTCGAACGTGCTGTCGAACAGCAACGCCATCCACGGGCAGCGGGTGGTGGTCTGCATCATCGGCATCGCCGCCGCGCCGCTGCTGGCGCGGCGCGGCAAGCGCATCCTCGGCCTCTACCTCGGCTGCGTCGCCGCGACGCTGCTCTACACGCAGGTGACCGTGGCCTGGTCCCACTTCAGCGCCTTGAGCTTCACCCAGGCGCAGGTGGACGAGTGCTGGTTCGCGCTCGTGGTCGGGCTCGCCGCCTACTGGGCGGCGCGCCGCCAGCTGAGCGAGGGCCGGGCCGAGCGGCTCTTCTTCGTGGCGCTGCTGATGGCGCTCATCCGCCAGCGCCACTTCGTGAGCGACCCGTTCAGCCTCGTGCTCGGCTTCACCGGCATCGGCTTCGTGGTGTTCGGGCTCCTCTGGGGGTTCCTCACCGCCGGCGGTTGGGCCAATGCGTCCAGCAGGGCGTTCCCCCGTGCGAGCCGGGTGTTCCTGTACCTCGGCTACTCGCTGTTCGGCATCACGCTGCTGGTGTACTTCACCGCCTCCCATCAGGTCGCCACCGCGCGGTTCCTCACCAGCGCCCAGCCGAGCAACGGCTTCGATCTGCTGGGCATGCCGCTCGTCTACGCGCTCAGCGCGCTGATGCTGGCCGGCGCCGTGGCGGACCGCCCGCTCCAGCTCGCTCGCGCCGAGAAGCAGCAGGAGCGCCACGTCGAAGCCGAGCTCGATGCTCCGGAGGTCGTCTCATGATTCGGAACCCGCTCGCCATGGCTCGGCGGACGTCCACGTTCGTCGCGCTCGCGCTCGCCTTGGTGGCCGCGAGCGTGGCGGTCGGGGTCGGCGTGCCGTCCTCGACCGCGGTCGCCCACCCGGCCGCTCGTGCGACGCGGGCGCTGCCGCGCCACGCGCTGGCCCGCCGCGCCGCGGCCGCGCTCCCCGAGTGGACCTACATGGTGTATTCGAACAGCGACAACAACCTCGAGCCGGCCCAGCTGCTGCACCTCGAGGAGATGACGAAGGCCCGCTACGGCGGCAACGTGAAGGTCGTGGTCCTGATCGACCGGGCCGTCGGCTACTACGACGGGCCGGTGGCCGGCCTGCCGATCACGACCGGCGCGCAGCTGGTCGAGGTCCAAGCCGGCAAGGCGAAGCTGCTCACCGACCTCGGTGAGATCGACATGGGCAACGGCGACACGCTGGCGTGGTTCATCCAGGAAGCGGCGGCTCGCTACCCGGCCCGCCACTACGCGCTGTCGATCTCCGACCACGGCGCCGGCTGGGTCGGCGCGAGCGTGGATGAGGGGCCGAACGCCAGCGGATCCCGCCAGACGATCATCCACCTCGACGCGATGGCGTCGGCGCTGGCCCGCGGCGAGCGCGCCGCGGGGCTGGACAAGCTCGACCTGCTCATCTTCGACTCCTGCCTCATGAGCGAGTACGAGGTGGCCCGGGCGCTGGCGCCGTACGCCTCGCTGATGGTCGCCGACGAGGAGGTCGAGCTCAGCTCCGGCTTCATCGACGAGGACCAGATCAACGCCATGGACGCGGGCGCCACGCCGCTCGCGCTGGCCAAGAACTTCGTGGACAGCTACGCGACCGCGATCGCGCAGCTGTCGCAGGCGAACCAGGACGCCATGGCGTTCTCGGTGACCGACCTGAGCGGGATGGACCGGTTCCACCGGGCGTTGGCCTCGTTGGAGCGGGCGCTCATCGACAACATGCCGGCGGTCGCCGTGGCGTTGAGCCGGGCCCGCCACCAGGTGCTCACCTACGGCTCGCTCGACCCCGGGACCAACCCGTTCCAGACGGTGGACCTCGGCGACCTGCTCAACCACCTGGACCCCGCGGCCCTCCCCACCGACGTGGCCGCAGCCCGCGACGCCGTGCTCGCCGCCCTCACGACCGTGCGGCTGTACCAGCGGGTCGGCGCGGCCAACCGCCAGGCCGCGGGCCTGTCGATCTACTTCCCAGCCGACGCGACCGCCGCCGGCAACGCACTCGGCAAGTACAAGGCGACCGTCGCCGCTGACGACTGGGCGCCGGTGCTCGACGCTTTCTACGCGTCGGTCGCCAGCAGCGCCAACGGCGAGCGGCCGACGCTCGCCACCGGCCCGACGTTCGCCAGCCTCAACGCCGGTGGCGTGCTGCTGTCGGGAACCGTGAGCGACGCCACCAACGCGAAGCTCGCAGGCGCTCGGGGCATGTGGGGCGTGTACGGCAAGGACGGCGCCCCGACCATCCTCCTCGCCGGCCCCGCAACGCTCGACGCCGGCACCCGGGGCACGATCCAGGCGCCCTGGGCCTTCGAGTACATGCAGCTCACCGACGGCAAGGTCACCCTGCCGGGCACGCTGTTCCTGCAGCAGCAATCGGGGACGATCCGCGGTTCGATGCCGTTGATCTACCGAACGGCAGCCGGGCGCGAGACCTCCGCCGAGCTCGAGCTGACCCTCGACTCCAACCTCCGCGTGTCCTACGTGAGCCTCTACCAGCTCGACGAGACCGGCGGCGCCAGCCAGCTGCGGCCCGCCGCCGGCTCGGTGCTCGTGCCCCGGGTGCAGGTGCTGCGCAGCGGCAAGTTCACGCTCGAGCCGGCGTCGTCACAGGGCGTCGCGGCGACGGCGGCGCGCTACGCGACCGTGCACGTGAAGCCCGGCACCACGTTCGTCGCGGCCCTGCAGCTCACGACCATCGACGGCTCCACCTTCGCCCAGGGACTGCAGGGGAAGGTGCCATGACGCGCCTCCGCCCGAACCATCGAACCGATCCTCATCCGGACCACCAAGGAGGCGTGCTGTGATCTGTCCACGCTGTGCGAGCGCGGTGCCTGACGGGGGCCGCTTCTGTCCGGCCTGCGGCGGCGACGTCTGGGCCGACGGCGATGACCGCCGGCACCACTCGTTCGCCGTCCAGCCGGGCGAGTCGGTCCTGTCGTTCAACCTCTCGTCGTCGTTGATGCCGCTGGCCGCCGGCTCGGCTCCCCAGACCTACCGGTTCGCGCTCGCGGCCGGCCTGGCCGTCCCGGTCGTGCTCGCGGCCATCGGGCTGCTCACCGCCGCGTTCGCCGCCGCCGCGATCGTCGTGCCGGTGGTCTACGTCGTGTACCTCCAGGACGTGAACCAGTGGGAGGACGAGCCGTTGCCGGTGCTGGCCGGCGCGATGGTGCTGTCGTTGCTGCTGGGTGGAGCTTTCACCTACCTCTGGCGGGAGGTGGTGCTGCCGTCGGGGATCCTGGCCGGCAGCCGCAACGCCATCAACGGCCGGGACCTGCTCGTGCTCGGCATCCTGGCCCCGATCGGCGGCGAGCTGCTGCGCCAGATCGGCCCGGTGTGGCTGGCGTCGAAGCCGAAGTTCGACGACATCATCGACGGGATCACCTTCGGCGTGGCGTCCGGGGCGGCGTTCGCCGCGGCCGAGACGCTCGTGCTCAACCGGACGCTGTTCACCGCCGGTCTGGGTCGGGTGGCCCACCCGGACGCCGGCCTGTGGGTGGCGCTCATCGTCACCACGGCGTTGGTCAAGCCGGTCGTGTACGGCGCCGCGACCGGCATCGCCGTGGCTGGCTGGTCGGGCGTCGGCCCCGGGTACGAGGGGTTCGGTCCGCGCTACCTGCGGGCGCTCGGCAAGGCGCTGCTCTACGACGTCGCCTTCTCGCTCGGCCTGTACCTGTCCACTCGCATCAGCGGCACGCTCGGCGTCATCGTCGGCCTCGGTTGGGGGCTCGTCGTGGCCGCGGCCGCGGTGGTGCGGCTGCGCATGCTCCTGCACGTCGCGCTGCTCGAGGGTGCGCTCGAGGTGGCGGTCGCCGGCACCCGGCTCGGCTCGGCCGCCTCGGGCATCGCGCACTGCCCGTCGTGCCGCCTCCCGCTCCCCGACGGCGCCCACTTCTGCATGGCCTGCGGCACCTCCGTGCGGGCCGCCGCGAAGCAAGACCGGCGCCGCAACGCCGGGCCCGACGACCCGGCAGCCGTTCCCGCGGCGCCGGCCGGAATGGAGGGTTGACCGATGACCCCAGATGATCCAACCGCCCCGGCCGGCGCACCCGCTCCGGCGGCACCGCCGGGAACCGTCCCGCCCCGACCGGCGCCCCCCATCCCGGCGGCCGCGGTGGCCCCACCGAAGCCGACGTCCAACCGCACCCCCGTCGTCGTCGCCGCGGTGGTGGTGCTCACGCTGGCGGCCGGCGGTGTCGGTGCCCTCGTGGCGAGCGTCGCCGGCTCGAAGCACACCGCGGCCGACGCCAGCGCGCACAGCAGCCAGCTCACCGACCAGCAGCAGCAACAGCAGAAGCCGCGCGACCACGTGGCGCCGCCGAGCACGGTCCCGGTCGCCGGTCCGCAGCCGTCGCAGCCGGTCACGACCGTGGCCCCCTCGACGACCACGACCACAGCGCCCGTCACGCCGAGCGACCAGGGTGGCAAGAGCATCGACCTGGGCCACAACATCTCGACGACGCTGCCGGCGGGCTGGACGGTGGACCAGCAGACCGCGGGCGGCACCTCCATGTCGAGCAGCGGCGCGGTGATGGAGGTCCTGTTCTTCTCGACGCAGAAGGGCGAGGGCGCCGACTCGGTGCTCGAGCGGCGGGCGCGGGAGTTCGCGACCGAGGTCTCGCAGTCGCAGATCGGGAACGTGAAGGTGGCCAAGCTGCCGTCGGCGCGGGTGATCGAAGCGATCTCAGGCGTGGGCAGCGGCTATCTCGTGCGCCAGAGCGGCGGCACGATCCCCGTCGAGGCCCTGTTCTACGTGTACGTGCGCCAGGACGGTCTCGGGGTCGTGGTGCAGACGCTGTGCGCCAAGGGGTCGTTCGCCAAGCACGTGGCCGACTTCCAGACGATCTTCAACGGCGTCTACGCCACGATCTGACGCGTGCGCAGCACGTGGCTGCCGCCTCGCGCGCCCGGGGCGGGCGTCAGCCGCGGGCGCCGAGGACGTGTCGGCCGAACGAGCGGAGCGACCCCGGCTCGGCGAAGTCGGTGAACCAGAGATAGACCCGTTCGACCCCGCGGCGGCCGAGGTCGAGCAGCTGCTCGCGCTGGCGATCGGCGTCGCCGACGAGCAGCGGCCCCATCGCGCCGAACCGGCGCCTCGCCGTGGCCTCGGCCTCGGGCCGCAGCGCGGCGTCGGCCTCCCAGCAGACCATGTGCTGGACCGACGGCCGGGCCGATCCGACCTGGTCGCGGAGGTCGTCGAGCCGGTCGAGCATGTGGACCGGCAGGTTCCACCACTCGGCGTGCCGGCGCACGAGCGCAAGGGTGCGCGGTCCGGAACCGCCGATGACGATGGGGATCGGGATCGCGGGGACGGGCAGCTGCTGCGCTCCCGCCACCTGGAAGTTGGGGCCGTCGTGGTGGACGGGCTCGCCCGTCCAGAACGCCTCGAGCAGCGTGAGCGTCTCGCCGAGGCGCTCGACCCGCTCGCGCGCCCCCGCGGTGGTGACGCCGAAGCGCGGGAGCTCGGCGGGCACCGAGCCCCAGCCGATGCCCAGCTCGAACCGGCCGCCCGACGCCTCCTGGATCGTGACCGCCTCCCGAGCGAGGACCGCAGGATGGCGGAACGCATCGCAGAGCACGAGGGTGCCGACCTTCAGGCGCTCGGTGCGCGCCGCGACCCACGTCGCCAGCGTGAGCGCCTCGTACATCGGTTGGTGCTCGGCTATCGGAGGGGCGAGGTGGTCCATGAACGCGATGCCGGCCACGCCCGCCTCCTCGGCCGCTACCGCCCGCTCGACGATCGCGTCGGTCGAGAGGCGCATCTGGGGCAGGAAGAGGAACACCTCGGGCAGCTCGTCCGTCATGGCCCCGCAGCCTGCTCGGCGCGGCCGAGAGCACGGTGGATGGCGGACCTGGCGATGACGCGCCGCCGCGGCGGGACGGCCTACGATCCCTGCGACGAGGGGGAGTCGGGGGCGCTGCAGACTGCGCAGCACCTGGCTCGCCAGCGGCCATGCAGTCGCGCCGGAGGGGGGCGACTGCCACCATGACGATGCAAGGAGGAAGCCGCCCTTCCAGCGGCTGGCGCGGCGGGAGCGCGTGGCTGGAGGCGACGTGCGACACGATGGCAGACAGCATCGCCGAGGTCCTGCGGGACTTCGATCGTCACCGTCGCAAGATCGCGGGCGCCATGCTCGCAAACCTGCGCGCCGAGATCGCCGAGTACGACGCCATCCAGGACGAGCGCCTGGTGCAGGAGATCAACGAGGCGAACGCCCATTTCCTGCGGCAGTTCCTCGAGCTGCAGATGGAAGGGCGGAGCCTGCGGCCCGACGAGCTGGCGTTCTGGCGCCACCTTGCCGGGCGGCGGCGCTCGGCGTCGATGTCGCTGGCCACCCACCTGCACGCCTATCGGCTCTCGGCCCGGATCGCCTGGGACGAGCTCGTCGCGCTCGGCAGCCCCTATCAAGCGTTCCGCGACGACCTGGCGTCGCTCAGCCGCAACTGGCTCGCCTACGTCGACGAGCTGAGCAACGTTGCCACCACGGCGTACAGCGAGGGCGGCCCGACCTTCCAGCAGGAGCGGCAACGCCTCGAGTACGAGCTGGTGGAGGACCTCCTGCAGGGGCAGCCGAACGAGGCCAACCTGCCGATCCGGCTCGCCGTGCTCGATTGCGAGCCGTCGAGCGAGGTCTCGTTCGTCACGGCGCGCCTGCCCGTCAGCCGCTCGAGCGGCGACCTCGACCTGCAGCGGCTGGAGTCCCGCGTGCGCAGCGAGCTCACCTCCGCCGGCCTCCAGCACATCCTCAGCTGTCGCCGCTCGGAGCTGGTGGGCGCGGTCTTCTCGGCGCCGCGCCGTGCGGCGTCCTCGATCCTCCGAGCGCTGTCGGGCGGCGGCTCCGGTGAGCCGAGCGCCTGCGCCGGTGTGAGCTTCGGCCACCCGCGCCTGCTCGATGCCCGGGACGGCTACGGCGAGGCGCTGGCCGCGCTGGCCGTGTGCTCGGCCGGCGAGCCGGTGCGGTGCCTGAGCGACGTGGGCGTCCACGACTACCTCGTGTCGAGCGCGACCGATACGGCGCTGCGGCTCGTGCCGCCTGAGCTCCAGACGCTGCTCGCGGACGATGCGCCTGATGGGCTCGGTGCGACGCTGCAGGCGTACCTCGACTGCGGGATGAACATCCAGACCGCGGCGAAGGCGGTCCAGATGCACCCGAACACGGTCCGCTACCGGTTGCAGAAGCTCACGCAGGCCGTGGGCGGCGACCTGCACGACTTCTGGATGCTGGTGGACATCGCCACCGCGATGCGCCTGTTGCGTCGGGCCGAGGAGCGCCGTTGCGTCGCGCGTGACCTGGCCGTCGGCGAGGGCTGATCGCCGACACGGTCGCGGCGCGCGTCGAGCGCGACCGCTCAGCTCGGGGTCGCGAGCCGCTCGGGGTCCGAGGCCGGGCCCCCGCCGAAGTACATGGCCTGGATCCGGTCCCGGTCCGCCAGCTCGTCGTCCACGAACGGACCCACGAGCTCGCGGCGCAGCACGTAGGCGCGGCGGGCCACCTTCAGCGCCATGTCGAGGTTCTGCTCGACGAGCAGCACCGGGATGTGCAGCGTCTCGGCCAGCTCGGCGATCTTCTCCGCCGTCTCGGCGACGAGCATCGGGCTGAGGCCGACCGACGGCTCATCCAGGAGAAGCGTCTTGGGCGACAGCACGAGCCCGCGGCCGATCGCCAGCATCTGCTGCTGGCCACCGCTGAGGCCGCCGGCCGCTCGTCGGCGCTTCTCGGCCAACGCCGGGAAGTGCGCGTACACCCGCTCGATCTGGTCGCGCTCGTTCCGACCGCCGCGGCCGAGGCACACGCGCAGGTTGTCCTCGACGGACAGTCGACGGAAGATGTGCCGCCCCTCGGGGACGTGCACGAGGCCCTGGTGCACGCGCTCGACCGGGGTCAGGTGGTCGAGCCGCGATCCGTCCAGCTCGATCTCGCCCGACGAACGCGCCACGAGGCCCGACAGCGCGTTGAGCATGGTGGTCTTGCCGGCGCCGTTCAGCCCGAGGATGCAGGTGACCTCGCCCGGCGACACGTCGATGGTGACCCCGCTGATCACGTCGGCGCCGGTCCCGTAGCCGGCCGAGAGGCCATGCACCTCAAACATGCTCGCCTCCCAGGTAGACCGAGATCACCTCGGCGCTCTGCCGCACCTCGTCCGCCGTGCCCGAGGCGATGACCGTCCCGGCGTTGAGGACGTCGACGTAGTCGGCGATGCCGAACAGGAACTCCATGTGGTGCTCGACGATCCAGATGCCCACGCCGAGGTCGCGGACCTTGTGGATCGCCTCGCCGAGCAGGTCGAGCTCGGCGGGGCTCATGCCCGCCGCCGGCTCGTCGAGCATCAGCAGCCGAGGCGCGGCCAGCATCGCCAGCGAGACCCCGAGCAGTCGCTTCTGTCCGTGCGCGAGCTGCGCTGCGGGGCTGTCCCAGCACGACCCGAGGCGGGTCACCTCGACCAGCTCGTCGCGCAGGCCCGGGCGGGCGCTGCCGGCGCCGTGATGGCGGGCTGTGGTCCGTTCGACGAAGGCAAAGGCCTCCCGAACCGTCATGGACGCGAACACCGACGGCTCTTGGAACGTCCGGACGAGTCCGGACCGCACGCGCCGCGGCATGCTCCAGCGGTTGATGCGCTGGCCCTCCCAGCGCAAGACGCCCGAGCCAGGGCGGACCATGCCGGACACGACGTTGAAGACCGTCGTCTTCCCCGACCCGTTCGGGCCGATCAGGCCGGTCACGCCTTCGGCGGCGACGTGCAGGTCCACGTCGGACAGCGCGCGCACGCCCTGGAAGGCGACGCTGATGCCGGCCAGCTCGACGCCGCCGCTACCGGCCATCGGGGCCTCCTGCAGCCGGGCGCTCCCGCCACGGCCAGGCGAGCGCCGGGACGGACACGCCGGACCGGCCTCGGAGCTGGAGCCACACCCGGTCGGCTCCGCTCGCCAAGCCGCCGGAGAACGCGATCGCCACCAGAACGAGCGCCCCGCCGTACGCCATCTGCTGCACCTCGGGTGAGAGCTGGAACAGGCCCGGGAGGAACACGGCGGCGAACGCACCCAGCACGGGGCCGAGCAGGTAGCCGCTCCCGCCCAGCAAGGCGATGAGCACGAACAGCACCGAGGCCTGGCCGCTGAAGAGCGACGGCTGGATGGCGGTGGCCTCGTTCAGGTACAGGAAGCCGCTGAGGCCGGCCAAGGCGCCGCTCGCCATCGCGATCAGGACGATGTGCTGCTCGGGCCTCGTCCCGAGCGACCGGGCCAGCAGGGCGTCGTCGCGCACGGCGTGCAGCGTCTGCGCCCAGGCCGTGCGCCGGATGGCGGCCACGGCGAGCAGCGCGATCGCCGTGACCACCGCGACGAAGATCAGGTAGGTGCCCGTGGGCGTCAGCACCCGCCCGGCGACGACCATGTTGGACTCGAAGTTGATCGGGCCGAGCCGGGTCAAGCCGGGGACCACGATCCCGTACGAGCCCTTCGTGACGTCGCCGCCGTTGACCACGGCCAGCACTGCGAGCTCGTTCAGGGCGAGGGTCAGGATCGAGAAGTGGAACCCCACCGAGCGGATGACGGGGACGACCATGAGCGCCGCGGCGACCGCGCCCGCGGCGACCGCGGCGAGCAGCGCCAGCCACGGGCTCCAGCCGGCCGACGTCACGCACAGCGCGGCCGCGTAGGCCCCCGCTCCCCAGATCGCGGCATGACCGAGACTGATGAGGCCGACGTCCTTCTTCATGAGATCGACGGCAGCCGCCGCGACCGCATAGATCAGCGCGAGGGTCGCGAACGACATGAGGCTCTCCGACCCACCGCCGAGGGCGACGGCGATCGCGATCGCGATCAGGCCGCCGCTCGCGGCGCGCCGGGCGAAGCCGTTGCGCAGCGGGTGCCGGTCCTCCGCGTTCGTCCGTGCTGCGGCCATGGCTATGCCGCTCGCACGGACCCGAACAGGCCGCGGGGCCGGACGAGCAGGATGACGAGCATGACCGCGTACCCGAACCCGGCCGACCATGGGCTCGACAGGTAGGCCCCGCCGTACACCTCGGCGAGCGCGAGCAGCAGTCCGCCGATGGCCACGCCCGGAATGCTTCCGAGCCCGGCGATGAGGGCGACCACGAAGCCCTTGACCACGTAGCCGTAGCCCGCGTAGGCCGTGAACGGGAAGGCGGTGGCGAGCAGCGCCCCGCCGAACCCGGCGCACGCGGCTCCGACGGTGAAGGCGACCACCCCGCACTGCAGGGGATCGAAACCGCAGAGCAGCGCCGCCGTGTGGTCCTCGCTGGCCGCCCGGGTGCGGCGGCCGATCGGCAGCCAGCGCAAGCCGGCGAACACCAGGGCCAGCATCAGTCCGCCGAGGATCACCACCGTGAGGCGATCGAGGCTGATGATCGCTCCCAGCACCGTGACCGACCCGGACACGGGTGGGCGGATGCTGTGCGGGTCACGCCCCCAGATCTCCACGAACGCCGCGCCCATGACGAACAGCAACCCGAGCGACGCGACGAAGCCGGCCTCCGGGCGCCCGTAGGTGCGTCGGAACAGCGTGCGCTCGGTGATGACCCCGAGGACCGCGATCGCGATCGTCGCGCCGAGCAGGGCCGCGACGAACGAGTCGGTGGCACGGAAGATCTCGTAGGCGATGAAGCCGCCGAGGATCAGGAACTGGCCGTGGGCGAAGTTCACGAGGCCGGTCAACCCGAAGGAAAGGTTCAAGCCCAGCCCGATCAGGGCGTAGACGCTCGCCAGCACCAGCGCGTTGACGGTCTGCTGCAGGAAGGTGCTCAACGGTCAGTCCAGCGTCGACGGCGCGTCGGCGGCCGCGGGCCCGTCGAGCACGTCGGCCAGCCGTTCCGGCTCGAGCTGCACGTCCTGGTAGGCGGGATCGTCGGCCTGGCAGACGTCGCTGTCGAGGATCCCCCCGCAGCCGGGGCACACGTACTGCCGGAGCACGAGGGTCGTGTCGGTCTGCGAGAGCGACGGCATGAACACCCTGGGGTCGATGTCCTCGAGGAGCTGCTGCGACCAGCAGCACGCGTCGCGGTAGTTGCCGGAGTACGCGGGCGCGAGCGCCGTCTGGCAGTCGGCGCACCCCAGCCAGGGCTCGCCGTCCACCCGGCCGACGCACACCGTCTCCAGGGCCCAGCCGCTGACGTGGTCGAGCCGCCGCTCGGACGCGGCCGGCGGGTTCGGCCGGGCGTCGTCCGCTCGGCGCTGCGCCCGCACGCGATCGCGGGCCTCGTCGGTCGCCTCGGCGTCGAAGCCGCCGTGGCCGTCGAGGACGACGCCGTAGACCCGCAGGGCGTCCTCCAGCGGGAGCTGGCCGTCGGCGACGTCGTCGACGACCAAGCTCGGCAGCCGCTTCAGCGGATCGCCGTGCCCGGCGCCCAGGCAGGGCGTGACCTCGAAGATGTCACCCTCGACGAGCCGGTGGTCGTACTTCTTGGCCGCGGCCAGACCGCCGTGGGGCGCCATCTCGCGCACCGCCGCGGGGCTGCCCGGCAAGCGTCCTTCCTCGAAGCCGGCCGCGAGGTCGGTGTCGAGCGCGGCCCAGAACGATCCCCCGCTGCCCGGGTAGCCGCCGGAGAGGCCGTGGCCGTGCGTGACCGACTGGAACAGGCCACCGGACGAGATGAACGACTCGTCGGTCTTGTGGCCGGTCCAGCCACTGGCCAGGCCGGTGCCGCCGCGCCACTGGCCGTGGCCGCCGCCGCCCGCGACCTCCTTGCGGTAGAGGTACAGGAACGGGATGTTGCGCTCCCACTCCTCGACGCCGCCGATCCGCAGGCGGGTCGAGATGATGCCACCGCCGTGGTTGATCCCGTCCCGGAAGGAGAAGGCGCCGGACCCGCCGCCCACCCCGTCGAACGGGAAGTTGGCGTAGGGGTTGCCCTTGCTGTCCTTGCCGAACATCTGCGTGTACACCTGGGTGTGCAGCGCGGACGCTCCGAGCATGTCGGGCCGCAGGTCGGGGGCGGCGCTCATCATCTTGTTGAGCACGTACTGCGCCTGGGTCACCGCGCTCGTCGTGCCGAGCGACGTGCTCACCGCGGCCGGATGCCGCGCCGAGGTGATGGTGCCGAGCGCGGGGCGGAACTGGATGCAGCGCAGCACGCCGGCGCCGCAGAGGTACTGGTCGTACGCGAGGAGGGGCATCGCCGCGTTCAGGATCGCCGCGCGCCAGACGCCGGGCGCCATGTTGAACGAGCCCGTGGCGTCGTCGGTCCCGGCGTTGTCGAAGACGAGGCCCTCGTCGTTCTTCGTCACCGCGAGCGCCATCTTGTAGACCTTCCGGTCGCCCGGCAGGGCGCCGGCGATGTAGCGGATGTCGGTCCACGTGCCGTTCGGGACGAGGTCGAGGCGGCGCCGGAACGCGGCCTCGGTGCGGTGGATCATGCCGCGCATGACGCCCTTCAGCACCCCGGCGCCGTACTCCGCGATGGCCGCCTCGACCTGCGCCTTGGCGAACTCGATGCCGGCCACCTGCGACTTCAGCTCGAGGAGGCAGAGCTCGGGGTTGCGCGACCGACGGATCCACGCGTCTACGAGGTCCTCGCGCCACTCACCCCGGTCGATGAGCTTGAGGGGCGGGAAGGCCGTGGCCTCCCAATAGGCATCGACGGCCTGCTGGACGAAGCCACCGGGCTCGACGCCACCGAGCTCTTGCTGGTGCACGCAGTTGTAGACCCAGCAGTAGAGGCGACCGTCGACGAAGACCGGCGCGTACACGGCCGTGTCCATCTGGTGGTTCGTGCCCACCCACGGGTCGTCGTGGATGAACACGTCGCCCGGACGGATCCCGACGTTCGGGCCCCGGTGCTCGATCGTCCACTTGATGGCCAGGTCGGCACAGCCGGCGAAGAACTGGATGCTCGGGCCGAAGACGACGCCGTCGCCGTCCTCGGTCGCGATGGTGGTGTTGAAGTCGTCGGCGTACACGGTGACGCCCGATCCCGACACCCGGCGGATCGTGTCCTGGTGGTCCCAGTTGATCGACCAGAGCCGGGAGCGGAGCACCTCGTAGGTGATCGGCTCCACGTCGGCCTCATAGTCGGTATGGAGGTCGACGCCCGACACGTCCAGCTTCTCCGGCGGCAGGTAACCGTCCCGCAGGCTTTCCCAGCGTTCCTTGAAACCCATGGCTCCTCCTTAGGGGGCCGAGATGGTCGACGAGGTCGTCATCTCAGAGTGCGAGTGCGGATGCGGTGCGAGCGTCGGCGTCGATCGGCTGCGGGTCGTGCGCATGGCCCTTCAACCGCAGGTTCCCGAAGGCATCGACGCGCAGGTGCCAGTTCGGGCGGACCAGGACGGTGGTGTCGGGGTACTCGACGATGCTCGGGCCCGTCAGCTCGTTGCCGGGCGTCAGCAGCTCGCCGTTCCAGACCGGCGTCTCGGCGAACGAGCCGAACTCCATCCAATAGACGGGCCGCGAGGGCCGCTCCGCGTCGCCCGCGGGCGCCGACGATTCGGCGCCGTCGCTCGAGCGCGGCACCGTCGCCACCTTGCCTTCGACCGTGACCGACAGCCCGGTGAGCACGACCCCGGCCTCCCGGTAGCCGGCGTCGGCGCCGAACTGGCGGGCGTAGTTGGCCTCGAAGCTCGCGATCATCGCCCGGACGGCCTCGTCGTCGAGGGTGCCGTCGCCGAGCTGCGCCCCCACCTCGTAGACTTGCATCCCGTACTTGCAGCTCGCCGACCGCGTGAACGTGACCGACTCCACGTGGGCCTCGATCTCGGCCTTGTAGCGCTCGGCCTGGGCCTCGAGCACCTCGATCGTGCGCTGCAGCGACGCGACGTCGAACGGCTCGGTCATGTAGACGGGACGGTGGAAGGTCTGGCTGAAGTCGCCGACCGCCACACCGAGCGCCGACCACACCGCCGCGGTCTCGGCCGACGGCACGACCACCTCCTGCAGGCCCAAGTCTTTGGCGTACATGGCACCGTGCAGGCCGCCGCCGCCACCGAACGCATAGAGCGAGAACTTCCGGGGATCGAGGCCCCGTTGCACGGTCATGGTGCGGATGAGATCGCCCATCTTCGAGTCGATCACCTTGTTGATGCCGGCCGCGCACTCCTCGACGCTCATGCCGAGCCGGTCGCCGAGCTTCGCCACCGCCGCCCGCGCGAGGTCATCGCGCAGTCGCATGCGGCCGCCGAGGAACCGCTCGGGGTCGATGAAGCCGAGCACGAGGTCGGCGTCGGTCACCGTGACCTCCTCGCCGCCGTTGCCGTAGCAGACCGGCCCGGGGACGGCCCCCGCGCTGCGCGGTCCGACGCGCAGCACGCCCGAGGACTCGTCGATCCAGGCCACGCTGCCACCGCCGGCGCCGACCGAGCGCACGTCGATCAGGTCGAGGAACAGCGTGTGCTGCTCGACGATCGTGTCCTCCCGGGCGAGCGGGCGACCGTTCGCGATCACGCTGACGTCGAGCGTGGTGCCACCCATGTCGGTGGTGATCACGCCCTCGGCCTGGAGGGCCGCGGCCATGTCGGCCGAGCCGATCACGCCGGCGACCGGCCCGGACTGCACCGTGGAGATGGGCATGCGGCCCACCATCTCGCCGGTGGCCAAGCCACCATTGCCCTGCATGAAGAAGACCGGGCCCAGGTAGCCGTTCGCCGCGGCGCGCTCTTCGATGGTGGCGACGTAGCGCTCCATCAAGGGGGCGATGTAGGCGCTGAGGACCGTGGTGGCCATGCGCGGGTACTCGCCGACCTTCGGCGCGATCTCGTGGGAAAGGCTCACGGAGGTGCCGGGCGCGAGCTCTTCGATGAGCTCGCGGGTGCGCAGCTCGTGCGCGTTGTTCATGAAGGACCACAGGTAGCAGACCGCGAACGCCTCGGCGCCTTGCGCCACGAGCTGCTCGACGGCCTCGCGGATGGCCTCGTCCGACAGCGCGACGACCACGTCGCCGTCGGCGTCCACCCGCTCTGGGACCTCGCGCACCATGGCGCGGGCGACGAACGGTTCGGGGAGATCCGAGCTCGGATAGTGGAGGATCTTCTCGATGCTGACGCCGTTGGAGCGGCCGCCATTGTCCATGATGCGCAGCGTGTCGCCGTGGCCCATGGTGGTGATCAGGCCGACCTTGGCGCCCTGACGGGCCACGATCGCGTTGGTGCCGACCGTGGTCCCGTGGGCCAGCCGATCGGTGCGGCCCAGGGCGGATCGCAGGTCGAGACCGAGCTTCTCGGCGGCGACGGTGATCGAGTTGAAGAATCCGATGGACGGGTCCGTCGGGGTGGTCGGCGCCTTTCCGACGGTGACGGTGCCGTCGCCGTCGACGATCGCGCAGTCGGTGAACGTACCGCCGATGTCGACCCCAATACGGAACTGGGACATGGCCATGGCGTCCTTTCGATCTCTGTAGTGCAGCGGGCGTGCAGGTGCGTGGATTCGGTGGTGCGCGAGCTCGCCGAGGGGTCAGGCCCCGCGGATGAGCTGGCCGGAGAACTCTTCGGTCTCGACGCCCTCCTCAAGCGCCGGCCGCCCGTTCACCAGGACGAGTTCATAGCCGCGAGCGCGCCGGACGTACCTGGGAGCGTTGGCGGGGAGGTCATGGAGCGTCTCGAGCGCACCCCACCCGAGCGATTCCAGGTCGAGCAGGATCAGATCCGCCGCGGCGCCGACCTGGATCCGGCCGCGGTCCCAGAGGCCATAGAGCTGCGCGGGAACGAACGTCAGCGCCCGCACCGCGGCGGCGAGGGACATCGCTCCCTCGTCGCGGACCCAGCGAGCGAGGAGGCTCGTCGTGAAGTGCGGATCGGACATTGCGTCGAGGTGGGCGCCACCGTCGGACGTCCCGACGATCACGTTGGGATCGTTGATGATCTTCTCGACGGCGCCGGGCTTGACGTTGGCCAGCCGGGCCATGAGGAACTGCGTGTTGAGGCCGTCGGCCACCGCCACGTCGAGCATGGCGCCGATCGGGTCGGTGCCCATCTGCTGCGCGACCTCGGCTACCGATGATCCCTCCCAGCGCTTCTGGCTCTCGGCCTGGGCGCTCACCACGAACGTGTCCTCCCAGCGACAGTGGAAGTAGCTGGTGATCCGGCCGTCCATGTCCTCGGTCAGACGTCGGCGCCACTCGGGGTCCTGCATCGCAGCGAGCTTCTCCGGCTCGGGGAGGGCGATCAGCTGCTTCCACGTCGGGAAGGGATCGAGCAGGCTCGTCGAGCGCAGCGAGAACTGCATCTCGAACGGAAGGCAGCTGCCGACGGCCCAGATCTGGGCGCCCCCGGCCGCCGCTTCGTGACCGAAGGCGAGAAGCTCGTCCTCGACGCCAGGTGCGGAGTCCCACTGGATCAGCACGTTCCAGTTGACCGGGCGACCCGACACCGCGGCCAGGTCGCGGAGCAGCTGCCGCTCGGCCGCGTCGATCCCCTGTGGGATCGACGCGAGGTTCACGCCGACCACGCCGGCGGACCGGCCGCGCAGGGCAGAAGCGAGCTCGAGCGTCTCGTCCACCGAGGCCAGACGGCTCGGAACTGGCCGCCCCTGCAGGTCGTTCTGCGTGAGCACGAACGACGTGGTGAAGCCGACCGCCCCGACGTCGAGACCCTCGTCGACGAGCGCCCGCATCTGGCGGATCTCATGATCGGTCGCCTGGCGTTCGCACGCCTCGTCGCCGAGGACGAAGTACCGCACCGCGGAATGCCCGATGTTGGTGGCGAAGTTGATGCCGAGGCGCTGGTGGTCGAGCCAGTCCATGTACTCGGGAAAGGTCTCCCATTCCCACGGGATCCCGTGCTCGAGCGCCTCCCGGGGCATGCCCTCGGTCCGGCAGAGCAGTGAGATCAGGTTGTCGTGGTGCGACCGCCGGGTGGGCGCCAAGGTGAAGCCGCAGTTGCCGGCAACGACCGTGGTCACCCCATGCCAGTTGGCCGGCGTGCAGTACGGGTCCCAGGCGATCTGGGCGTCGTAGTGCGTGTGGATGTCGATGAAGCCAGGCATGAGGTGCTTGCCCGTCCCGTCGACCACTCGACGACCGGACTCCTCGGCCTTCCCGACGAAGACGATGCGGCCGTCTTTGATCCCGACGTCGGATCGGATGGGCGGGCTGCCGAGGCCGTCGACGACGGTCGCCCCCTTGATCAAGATGTCATACATGCGGGCGTTTCCTTCTGCGGGTCGTGTGGGGGGACGTCGTCGACGGTGAGCGCCCGCTCACCCGGCGGGCAGGTGCTCGCGGGTGCTGACGGCACCGTTGGTGACGACCACGAGGTCCTGGGGGAAGGCGGTGAGGAAGTGGTCACCGAAGGTCATCGTCCCGACGGGCGTGTCGTAGGAGACCGACTTCAGGGCCTCGTTGATCTTCTTCTGGTCGGTGGTCGTGCCCGCCTTCTCCATGGCCTTCACGAAGAGCTGGAGCGATCCCGAGTAGAGGAACAGCTGGTATTGGAGACCGTCGGCCGGAAGGTCCGCACCCGTGGCGGCCTTGACCCCGTCGGCGGCCTGCTTGCGCTCCGCCGACGTTGCGTTGGCGCCGAGCACCGGCGAGAGCCGGGTCAGGAAGATCGGCGTCTTGGTCTTCGGGACCGGTGCGGTCGCGCCGACGGCGAGGCTCTCGTCACCCAGCGGCGCGAGGTATGCGGTGGTGGCGACGTCCAGCTGCACGGCCTGCTTGAGCTGCGTGGGGTACAGCGGCGGGATGATGCCGATGGCGAGCACGTCCGGGTGCGTGGCCTTGAGCGCCGTGAGGTCCGAGGTGAAGTCGGTCTGCGTCGGGTCGTAGAAGCGCGTGGTGATCTCGATCCCCTGCGCCTTGGCGCCCTGCTCGGCCGCAGCCGCAAGCACCTTGCCCGTGTCGTCGTTCTCGATGAGGTGGGCCATGCGCTTGATGTTCGGGTAGCGCGTCTTCAGCTGCTTGATCCAGCCCGGGTACCAGACCGACGGTGAGGGCTGCGGCTGGTAGGCGAAGGCGCTCGAGTTCTTCTCGGCGACGAGGCCGATGCCGGCCGAGTCGGCGACCTGGGTCACGGTTCCCCGGCTCACGGCCTGCGAGGCGTAGAGCTCCTCGTTCGCGGTCGGGCCCATGATGAAGCTCACCTTGTCGTCCCGGATCAGCTGCTTGGTCAGCAGCGACGCGCGGGAGACGTCGGAGCGGGGATCGGTCTCGACCAGGTTGATCGTGTACTTCTTGCCAGCGACCGTGAACCCGCCGCCGTCATTGATCTGCTTCGCTGCGAGGCGGGCGCCGTCCAGGCCGATCTTCGAGAACGCGGCCAGCGGACCGCTCTTGTCGAAGAGGAGCCCCACCTTCACCTCGCTCGAGCCCGAACTGCCGGAGCTTGCCGAGCCGCTCGAGGAGGAGCATGCCGCCAACGAGAGCAGGACGGTGGCCGCCAGGACGGCCGTGCAGCGGGATCGACGTGAGCGTGACCGGATCATCATCATGGGTCCTTCAGCGCGGGAGATGGGGCAGCCGGAAGTCAGACCCATTGCGGGTCTGCGCTCGACCGGAGAACTTCACGGCGAGCGGGTGGCTGAGTGGAGGATGGCTGACGGTGTGGCGGATGTCATTGGCCGGCCGAACAGACTTTTCGCCTTCCGGATGTGGATCTCTACAACCGCCCCCCGACGCCGGCGTTTGGCCGATCGTGCGGCTCGTTGCACCTCTTGACAGCGCCTGCACCATGACCTGCACCGCCCCCCGCCTCGCCTGTCGCGCACCGCGCGAGCGGCGCATCGAGGAGACACCGATGGAACGTTCCCGCTCTCCACAGACCCTTTGGACGCCGAGCGCCGGCGCCCGCCATACGTCGCGCCTCGGCCGCTTTCTCGATCGCCTCGAGGCGAACCACGGGGTCCGCCTCGCCGATCACGAAGCGGCGTGGCGGTGGTCGATCGAGCACCTCGACGCGTTCTGGTCGACGATCGTCGACGAGTTCGACATCACCTTCGACCAGCAGCCGACCGCGGTGCTCACCTCGCACGACCTGCCTGGGGCCCGCTGGTTTCCGGGGGCGACGCTCAACTACGCCGCCCACGTGCTGGCCATGCCGGGCGTCGACGAGGACGAGGTGGCCGTGTGGTCGCTCTCGCAGTCGCGCGACCCGGTGGTGCTCACGCTGGGCGAGCTGCGACAGGCCGTCGCCGCGTGCCGGGCGGGCCTTCAGCGGTGCGGCGTCAAGGCCGGCGATCGGGTGGCGGCCTACATGCCGAACATCGCCGAGACGATGATCGCGATGCTGGCGTCGGCCAGCCTCGGCGCGGTGTGGGCATCGTGCGCGCCGGAGTTCGGCGCCCGCTCGGTCCTCGATCGCTTCAGCCAGATCGAGCCGACGGTCCTGCTCGTCGTCGACGGCTATCGGTACGGCGACAAGGCGGTGGATCGCTCACATGAGGTCGCCGAGATCCGGGCCGGCCTCCCAACGGTGCAGCACACGGTTCTGGTGCCCTATCTGGACGAGGGGACCGCGAGGGTTCCCGGTGCCATCCGTTGGGACACGCTGGTCGAGGACGCAGATGCCGAACCGAAGTTCGACCCGGTTCCCTTCGCACACCCGCTCTACGTGTTGTTCTCGTCAGGCACGACCGGGCTGCCGAAGGCCATCGTGCACGGCCACGGGGGCATCACCCTGGAGCACGCGAAGCACCATGGTCTCTATGCAGACCTCGGACCGGCCGACCGGTTCTTCTGGTTCTCCACGACCGGCTGGATGGTCTGGAACTCGCTCGTCTCGGGCCCCCTGGTCGGCGCGTCGGTCGTGCTCTTCGACGGCAATCCGGCGCACCCGGGGATCGACGGGCTCTGGCGCATGGCGAGCGACCTCGGCGTCACGTTCTTCGGCACGTCGGCGCCGTTCATCATGTCGTCGCGCAAGGCCGGCATCCGGCCCGCCGACCTGGCGGACCTCTCGGCCCTCCGCGCGATCGGCTCGACCGGCTCGCCGCTTCCCGCCGAAGGGTTCACCTGGGTCTACGACGCGGTCAAGGCCGACGTCTTGTTGTCGTCGGTCTCGGGTGGGACCGACATCTGCTCGGCCTTCGTGGGCGGCTCGCCGTTGACGCCCGTCCGCGCCGGCGAGATCAGCTGCCGGTACATGGGCTGCGCCGTCGCCACCTTCGACCCCGACGGCGCGCCCGTGACCGGCGAGGAGGGCGAGCTGGTGCTCACCGAGCCCATGCCCTCGATGCCGGTCGGCTTCTGGGGCGACGACGACGGCTCGCAGTACCGCGCGTCGTACTTCGAGCACTTCCCCGGCGTCTGGCGTCACGGGGACTGGATCACCATCCGCGACGACGGCACCTGCGTGATCTCGGGTCGCAGCGACTCCACCCTCAACCGGGGTGGCGTGCGCCTCGGCACGAGCGACTTCTACACGGCCATCGAAGAGCTCCCGGACGTGGCCGACAGCTTGGTCGTGCACCTCGAGGACGCCAGCGACGACGCCATGGGCGAGCTGTTGCTCTTCGTGGCGCTGGCGCCTGCCGCCGAGCTCGACGACGACCTGCGCCGCCGCATCGTCACCACCTTGCGCTCCGCCTTGTCGCCGCGGCACGTCCCCGACCACATCGAGGTGGTCCCCATGATCCCCAGGACGCTGTCGGGCAAGAAGCTCGAGGTGCCGGTCAAGCGCATCCTGCGGGGGACGCCCGCGACCGAGGCGGCCAGCATCGGCGCCCTCGCCCAGCCGACGTCGCTCGAGGCGTTCGAAGCGTTCGCTGGTCGACGCCGCGGCGCACCGTCGGGCATGGACCAGTGAGCGATCGACGGCGCGAGCGTGCTCGCGTCGCCCAACCGAACGGAGCCAGCGTGGATCTCACCGGGCAAGCCATCATCGTTACCGGATCGTCGAGCGGCATCGGCGCCGCGGTCGCCCGCCGTCTGGCCGGGCTCGGCGCCGGCATCGTGGTCAACTCCGCGTCGTCGGTCGCCGCCGGCGAGCGGGTCGCCGCCGAGCTGCCCGACGCCATCTACGTCCAAGGGGACATCGGCGACCCCGCCACCGCGACCGCGCTCGTCGACGCCGCCCACTCCCGCTGGGCGCGCCTCGACGGCCTCGTCAACAACGCCGGGGTGACCGTCGACGTCCCCCTCGCCGACATCGCCGCCGTCCGGCCCGAGCACTGGGACAAGGTCCTGCGCACGAACGTGGTCGGAACCTTCCTCGTGAGCCAGGCCGCCCTCCCCCTGCTGCGCGACGCCGACGACGGCTGGATCATCAACATCACCTCGATCGCCGGGATCCGGCAGACCGGCAGCTCGCTGCCGTACGCCGTGTCCAAAGCCGCGCTCGATCACCTCACAGCGATCATGGCCAAGCACGCCGGAGGAAACGTCCGGGTCAACGCGGTCGCGCCCGGGCTGGTGGCGACGCCGTGGACCGAGGACTGGGGCGCGCTCAAGGACGGCGTCACCCAGCTGGCCCCCCTGCACCGAGTCGCCACCCCCGACGACATCGCCGACGCCTGCCTCGCCCTGGTCACCACCCGCTATGCCACCGGCCAGACGCTCCTGGTCGACGGCGGCCTCAGCCTCACCGTCTGACGCCCGCAGACACGCCGGCACGGCGCGCCCGGCCGGTTCGGCCGGGACGGCGCCCGACGCTCACGCCGGGGAAGAGGCGGCGGGGGCGTCGTTCGGTCCCGGCGGGTCCGACCCGCCGAGGTCCCGCAGCGCGGCCCGCCCCGACACCCCGAGCTTGGAGTAGATGCGCTGCAGGTTGTTGTCGACCGTGCGCACCGCGAGGTCGAGGCGCTCGGCCACGTCGCGGCTGCGCAGCCCCTGTGCGGCGAGCCGTGCCACCTGCAGCTCTCGCGGGGTGAGGTCGCGCAGCTCGGCCGGCGGAGGGCGGAACATCGGGTGCCAGTCGGTGCGCTCGACGAGCGCGTCGAGCTCTTCCCGCGCGGCGGCGGCGCGCGACGTCCCCGAGTCCAGCGCGAACAGCCACGCCGCCCACGCGGCGTACACCGCGCTCCGCACGTCGCCCATCGCCGCGAACCGCTGAGCGACCGACCTCAGGCCCGCCACGTCCCGGTCGAGCACGACGGCGGCGTGCTCCCGCCACAGCGGGACCCAGCGCCCGCCGACGCGGTCCTGCGCCTCGGCGAACCGGGCCAGGTCGCCCCGCCGCAGCTGGCGCAGGCAGGTGGCGTCGCTGAGCACCCACGCGGCGTTGAGGTGCTGACCGAGCTCGCTCAGCCGCGCCGCGGTCGACCGCAGGATCGTGCCCGCCTCGGCCGGG
The DNA here is from genome assembly GCA_025463985.1 of Acidimicrobiales bacterium. Classification (GTDB taxonomy): domain Bacteria; phylum Actinomycetota; class Acidimicrobiia; order Acidimicrobiales; family Iamiaceae; genus JAODBM01. Next base: position 65,084 of record JAODBM010000128.1, on the reverse strand, counting down.
CTGCGGCCTTCGGCCAGTGCGGCCCACGCCCGACCGGGAGCAGATGCGTAGAGGGTCACCGCATCGAGCCCGATCGCACCCAGCGGGATGCCGGCCTCGGCGTGCCCGCCAGCACCCAGGATCGCCTCGATCGACGCCAAGCTGCGCCGCACCAGCGCGAGGTCGCCGACCTCGGCCGCCGCGCCGGCGCGCATGCCGAGTGGGATGATCGCCACGCCGATGCCGAGCGGAACCGCCGTCTCGAAGAGCTCGACGGCCTGGGTGCTGCGCCCCGCGAGCCGGCACGCCCAGCCGGCGACCACGTAGGCGGTCAGGTTGCCGACTGCGTCCTCGATAGTGGCCCGCTGTAGGGCGGAGACGCAGTCGAGCGCGACCTCGTGGGCGGCGTCGAACTCGCCTTGGAACAGGTGGCACGACGACCGGAGCGCGATCATCCACGGCTCGCGGTCGGCCTCCGGCACGGCGTCGATGTCGGCGCGGACCTCGGCGATGCGGCCGGCACACCAGTAGCTGTTGAGCTTGAACACGCCGCTGTGCGGGTGCGTGACGGGATCGACGTGCTCGAACGCCTCGATGGCGCGGTCCGGCAGGCCGGAGAAGAACAGGGCCGTTCCGACCACCATCGCTCGGCGAGCGGTCTCGGCCTGGTCCGCGCCGGGCTCCGCCCACCGCTCGAGCAGGGCCAGCGAAGGACGGGCCCGATTGAGGCCCACGCTCAGGTTGAGCTCGCGCATGGCGACCACCTCGGCGTACCGCTCGTCGAGCGGCGACATCGTGGCCTGGCTCTCGGCGAGCACGTCCTCCATCTCGACGAGGTCGTAGCGGGCGTGGAGCGCGAACAGGGCGTCGCCGAGCTGCAGCGCCGCCGCGGGCGTGCCGAGGTGGATCCACAGCCGCCGCGCGCAATCGGCCGCGAGGCGAAAGTCGTGCGAACGCGTGGCCACCTCGACCACCCGCTGCAGGTCGTCGTCGCCAACGGGCTTCAGGGCACCCAGGCGCCAGCGACTCGCCCGGAGGAAGTCCACGTCGCCGGGCCGCTCGAGACCCAGCAGGCCGTCGGCCAGCTGCTGACGCAGCGCACGGCGCTCGACGAGCGGCGTGCGAGCCTGCTCGACCTCCTGGAACAGGGCGTGCGCGACGTGCAGGGCGCGCACACCGTCCTGGTCGAGGCGCTCCACGAGGCCGGCGGCTTCGGCCTCCTCCACGGCCTCGGGGGTCACGAGCGCCAGGAGGTGCACCTCCTCGATGGTCCCGGCCTCCGTGATCAGCCCGAGGGCGACGCGCGCCGGGGGCGAGAGGGTGTCGATGTGCGCCGAGATCAGATCCGTGAGCAGCGGTGAGACGGCGAGGGGCCCCGCCAGCGTCCACAGCCCGTCGACGAGCACCGCATCGGTGCCGAGTCGGCCGCTCACGAGCTCTCGCACGTACAGCGGGTTGCCGTCGGTCATCCGGCGGACCGAGGCGACGAACGCCGGGTCGACGGGGCCGCCGAAGGCCTCCGAGAGGAGCTGGTCCAGCTCGGCGTCGTCCAGGACGCCGAGCTCGACCTCGATCCCGGCGCCGGCGACGAGCAGGTCGGCCAGCTCGGGACGGACCCGCTCGCCGCTGCGCAGCGTGAGCAGCACCCGTACCGCCTCGTCGGTCACGAGGTCCTGCAGCAGGAGCGCCGAGGCGGCATCGATCCAGTGCGCGTCCTCGACGACCACGAGTCCCCCGGCGCGGGTGACGCGCCGCAGCGACGCCTCGGCTGCCGTCCCCGGCAACGACGTCGGTTCCTGTCCTGCCTGCCCGATGAGCGGCCCGAGGCAGCCGAACGACACGTCGGCCAGCTCCCGCCCGCAGAGCACGAGCTCGTGCGGCGTGCCTGGGGGGAGCGAGGCCAGCCAGCGGAAGGCGAGCCTCGACTTGCCCGAGCCCGCCTCGCCCGACAGGACGCACAGGGCGGGACCCAGGCTCGCGGCCCAGCCGTCCAGCCGCCGCGTCTCCGTGTTGCGCCCCACAAACGGCCAGTCGGCCACAGCCGTCCCCTGTGCACTCATCACACCCGCAGTTCGGGTCGCAGCACGGGAACTTAGTGGTGGTCTCCGCAGGAAACGCGTCGAGCCGGCCGATGACCCCGCCGAGGTGGGGCCCGTCAGGCCGCACGCGCGAGCTGTGGGCGGGGCCGCATCCTCGTCCGTGTTGTGCGGTGCTCAGTCCAGGAACGTCTCCGAAAGGCCGGTGACGTCGAGGACCCGTCGCACCACCGGCTGGACGTTGGAGACGGTGAAGCGGGCGCCGTGCTCGGCGGCCCGCGCGCGTCCGGCGAGCAGCGCGGAGATGCCGGCCGAGTCCAGGAAGGCGACGCCGGCCATGTCCACCTCGAGCACCGTGAGCTGCGGGGAGCAGGCCCCGAGCAGGGCGGCGAGCAGCTCAGGCGCGGTGGCGGCATCGACCTCGCCCGCGGGCCGGACGACGACATGGCCGCCGGCAGCGACAGCCACCGTGATCGTGAGGACGGGGTCGGTGGAGTGGGTCATCGGGGGGCGGCGTCTCCCGGGGCGTCGGCGGGGGGCAGCAGCGGCAGGCACCACCACGTGGGCGAGCCGACCAGTCGGGTACGTGAGCGAGGGACTTCCGCCGCCGGTGGATCCGTTCGTTCATCGTCTGCCCGCACCACTGTGCGTGTCACTGAGGTGGGTGACAACCCCCCGACCGGGGGTTGATGCGCCGGGCGACCCCCGTCCGGTCAGCTACCGGCCGCCTCCAAGTCGGCTTCACCCAGGTGGCCGAGACGCACGAAGGTCGTGTTGCGGTGGGCCCAGCGCGCCGCCTCCACCCGATTGCGCAGCTCGAGCTTCGTCAAAACCTGGCTGACGTATCCCTTGACGGTCTCCGGCGAGAGGTACAGCGCCGCGCCGATCTCGCGGTTCGACAGCCCCTCGGCCGCGAGGATCAGCACCTGGCTCTCTCGTTCGGTGAGGCCGTCCGACTTGCCGGGCCAGAGGAGATCGCCGAGCGTGGGGCGCGGTGATGGCGTCGACGCGACGACGAGCTCGCCGTCCGCGACGCGGACGATGGCGTCGGTGATCTCGGCACCGGAGAGGCCCTTCGAGATGAAGCCGTGCGCTCCGGCGGCTCGGCCCGCCGCGATCAGGTCGGGGTGGAGATCGAGCGAGAACACGGCCACGTGGCTGATCTCGGGCGTGTCGGCCAACGCCCGCAGCGTGGGGGCCGCGACCCCCTCCCGCCCATAGGTGTCGTAGAGCGCCACGTCGACCGGTCCGTCCAGCGGTTCGCCGACGATGAGCTGATCCACGACGACCAACCGGTCGGAGAACTTGCTCAACAGCGCGGCGACGCCTGCGACCACCAGGTGGTAGTCGTTGACCGCAGCCACGCGCACACGCCCCGTTCGAGTCATGGGCTGGGATCTACCCGGCTGGGCCGACCTCAGCAGAGGCAGCCGCGCCCGGCCAGATCGATGCCGGCGATTGCCCGTGCCCGCTCAGTGTGCAAGACCTGTGCACGATGCGCGCTGACGACACCCCGGATCCCGCCTCCGCGCTGGTCGTCGACGACCACGACCTGCTGCGGATGCTCGACCGCCTGGCCGACCGATGATCCCCGTCGTGCTCGTCGGCCTCATGGGGACCGGGAAGTCCACCGTCGGCGCGCTGGTTGCGGCGCGGACCGGTCGGACGCTGGTCGACGCCGATCGCGCCATCGAGGCCCGGACCGGCAAGACCGTTCGAGAGCTGTGGGAAGCGGGGGGTGAAGCCGCGTACCGGCAGCTCGAGTCGGCCGTGGTGCTGGACGCCATCGCCGGCGACGAGCCGACGGTGATCGCCGCACCCGCCGGCGCCGTCCTCGATCCGGCCGTGCGCGCGGCCCTCGACGACGCCTTCGTCGTGTGGCTGAGGGCCGACCCGGCGACGCTGGCCGCTCGGGTCGGGCACGGAGACCACCGCCCCCTGCTGGGCGATCACCCCAAAGACGTGCTCGCCGCGATGGCCAAGGAGCGGGCCCACCTCTACCAGGGTGTCGCCGACGCGGTCGTCGACGTCGATGCGCTCGACGCCGAGGCCGCCGCCACGGCCGTGCTCGACCTGCTCCCGGGCGACGTGCGGGACGCCTGACCACCGAGCATCGCCGTCGCGCCGGGCGAGCCGACGAGCCCGAGGGCGCTCGTCGGCGAGGCGTGGGCGTGGTTGCCGGCCCGGCGATCTGCCAGGATTCGGCGGGAGTCCGCCGAGCAAACGAGGTACCACCCATGTCCGAGGCCTGGATCATCGACGCCTGCCGTACCCCCCGGGGGATCGGCAAGGTCGGCAAGGGTGCGCTCGCCGACATCCACCCGCAGCGGCTCGGTTCCGCCGTGCTGGCGGCCATCGCGGAGCGCAACGACCTCGACACGGGCGACGTGGACGACATCGTGTGGGGCACCAGCGCGCAGATGGGAACCCAGGGCGGCGACCTCGGTCGCATGGCCGCGCTGGACGCCGGCTACGCCATCACCGCGAGCGGCGTCACCCTCGATCGGTTCTGCGGCTCGGGGATCACCGCCGCCAACTTCGCCGCCGGCATGATCATGGCCGGCCTCGAGGACGTCGTGGTGGCCGGCGGCACCGAGATGATGTCGTCCTACAAGCAGAACTCGCTCCCCGGCCGGTCGCCGTTCCTCGACGGCGGCAACGAGCACCTCCGCGGCGTGCACCCCCAGACCAACCAGGGCGTGGCCGCCGACGCCATCGCCAGCCTGGAGGGCATCGACCGCAGCGCCCTCGACGCGCTGGCCGCCGAGTCCCAGCGCCGCGCCGAGATCGCCATCAAGGAAGGCCGCTTCGACCGCAGCCTCATCCCCGTCCACAACGAGGACGGCACCGTCGCCCTCGACCGCGAAGAGTTCCCGCGCCCCGGCACCACCGCCGAGTCCCTCGCCGCGCTCGCGCCGTCGTTCGGAAAGCTCGCCGACCTCGCGCTCGACGAAGCCGGCACCACCTACCGCGACATGGTCCTGCGCCGCTACCCCGGCCTCGAGATCACCCACGTCCACCACGCCGGCAACTCCTCAGGTGTCGTCGACGGCGCCGCCGCGATCCTCATGACGAGCCCGGCCTATGCCGAAGCCCACGGCCTCACCCCACGGGCCCGGGTCATCGCCACCGCCAACATCGGTGACGACCCCACCCTCATGCTCAACGCCCCCGTCCCCGCCGCCCGCAAGGTCCTGGCCAAGGCCGGCCTCACCATCGACGACATCGACCTGTTCGAGGTCAACGAAGCCTTCGCCGTCGTCGCCGAGAAGTTCATCCGCGACCTCGACATCGACCGCACCAAGATCAACGTCAACGGCGGCGCCATCGCCCTCGGCCACCCCATCGGCGCCACCGGCAGCCTGCTCATCGGCACCATCCTCGACGAGCTCGAACGCACCGACGGCCGCTACGGCCTCGTCACCATGTGCGCGGCCGGCGGCATGGCCCCCGCCATCATCATCGAGCGCATCTAAGACGAGCGCGGGCCGGCTCGCCGCGACCGCGTGTCGGCCGGTCCGCCCTCGCCGCTCGTAGGTCGCGCACGGCCGCCACCGGAAACGCCGTTGACCGGGCGCGACGCCCGCCACCAGGATGCACGTCGTGGGCAACGCCTTCGTCGACTCGACCCAGGTGCGCTGCGTCACCGAGGGCATCTATGCAGGCTCGATCGATCCGATCTGGAACCTGCGTCCGTTGCCCCAAGGCGGCGTCGTCACCGCCATGGCCCTGCGGGCGATGCAGGACGCGCTCGCGGCGCCGACCCACCGGCTCCGCACGCTGCACACCACGTTCGCCGCCCAGGTCGCCGACGGACCGGTCACGATCGAGGTCGATGTGCTGCGCCGGGGGCGCACCATGTCTCACGCGCGCGCCGAGGTGCGCAACGACGAGGCGAGCCGCGGGCACCTGACCACCGCGGTGTTCGGCGAATCACGGCGAGGTTTCGAGTTCACCGACCTCGAGCCGCCGGCCGAGCGCCCGCACCCCGACGACTGCCCGTCGTGGCGGGATCCACCACCACCCGACGTCGAGCCGTTCGAACCGATGCCCTTCTGGCAGCACGCCGAGGGGCGCGCCGTGCGCGGGCACGCGCCGTGGGAGGACTACGAGCCCGACCGCGCCGAGGTGGTGTCGTGGCATCGGTTCGACGACCCGCCGTTCCTCGACGACGGCACCCTCGACCCGCTGGGCCTGGTGGTGCTCGCGGACACGATGCCGGGTGCGGTCGGCGAGAAGACCGGCCGGGAGAGCAACTGGTTCGCGCCGAGCATCGACCTCACCGTCCATCTGCTCGCCGAGTGCCGGTCGCCTTGGGTGCTCATGCACAACACCGCCCGCCACGCCGGTGACGGCTACGCGTCGGCGGACATGGCGCTCTGGGACTGCGGCCCGGGCTGTGATCAAGCGCCGCGGCTCGTCGCCTACGCGACCCAGGTGTTTCTGTTCACGTTCCAGCCCTGACCAGGCACGGTGCCCGGCTCGGCTCGGCTCGGCGGTCGAGACGCTTCAGCAGCGGTGCGCCGTCACTCGATGGAGGCGCTGGGCCCGAGAACGGCCGGGCTCAAGGTTCCATCGATGAGCCGGCCCGCCACGTCGCCGAGGCGCACGTTGTGGTCGCGCGAGTAGCGCCGCATGGTGGCGAACGACTGCTCCATGCTCAGCCCCCGGGACTGCGCAACGACCCCCTTGGCTTGCTCGATGACGATCCGGCTGTTGAGCGCGGTCTGGAGCTGCTCGTTGAGCTCCTGGGCCTCTTTCGCGGCCCGGTGCTGGCACAGCGCGATGGTGGCGATGTCCGCGAACGCCTGAGCGGCAGCAACGTCTGCCGGCCTGATATCGCCGGCGTCGATCTGGAACAGGTTGACCGCGCCGAGGATCGTTCCGCGCAGCCGCATGGGCACCGCCTGGACCGAGCGAAAGCCCGCCGCGAGCGCCTCGGGAGCGAAGCGCGGCCAGCGCTGGCGATGTTCGTCGAGGTTCGGCTCGGACACGGGTTCGCCGAGCCGGTGACAGTCCAGGCAGGGCCCCTCATGAGACTGCAGCTCGAACAGCTCCACCACCCGCATGGCTTCGCTCGACGAGGCCATGACTCGCAGCTCTCCGTCGGCACCCACGATCATCAATCCGGCGGCGGCGACGTCGAGCACGTCGACGCAGCGATCGACGAGCAGCGTGAGCACGTCGACGACGTCGAAGTCCGCGACCAGCGTGTCGGCGAGATCGACGAACGTCTGCGCCATGATGCGTTCTCTGGTCATCTGTTCCCCGATCAGGTTGCACGCTCCGCCGCGGCGGGGCACGGGCTTTGCAATGATAAATCGCAAGTCGCGAGGCTGGATTGGCGCCCCATGTCGGCGGCGCTGGTTCGGGCTCTGAGGTCAACGATCGAGGCGAAGCCTTCGTTCGACCACGTCGCGCGCGACCTCCGCGAGCGGGCGGCCGTCGCCGAACGCGTAGGCCCGCAGCCGCGTCATCGCCTCCCCGACGGAGACGCTCAGCTGGGCGGAGACCATGCCTGACGCTTGGTGGACGACGAACTGAAAGCTGCCACCGGCTTCGAGCTCTGCGGCGAGCTGTCCGGGGGGTGCTTCGGCTTGCATCAGGAGCACGGCATGAGCGGCGACGTCGGCCATCACCAGCGTGTCCGCGAACTGGTCGTCGGTGAGCCGGCCGGGCGTGTCGTTGTAGAGGTCCAGCGCGCCGAACCGGGCCGCTCCGACATGGAGCGGGAAGCCGAAGATCGCCCGGACGCCGAGCGCGAGCGCGGCGTCGCTGAACGCCGGCCACCGCACGGCGGCCGGCGCCGCCAGGTTCGGTTCGAGCACCGGACGATCGTGGTCGTGCGCGTCCACGCACGGCCCTTCGCCGAGCGCGAAGTGCAGCTGGTCGACCTGTGCGCTCACGGCGTTGGAGTTGCAGACCGAGCCCTGCATGACGTCGCCGTCGATGAGCATGATCCCTGACCCGCTGACACCGATGACGTCGGTACAGACCTCGCACAGCCTGGTCGAGTCCAGACCGCGGTCGCCCTCGGCCAACTTGGCCAAGATGCGGAGGCGCCGCGGTCCGGCCGAGCTCAATCGACGTCGGCCAGCATGTCGCCGAGCAGGGTGACCTCGAGGACGCGACGGATCATGGCGCTGGGGTTCCGCACGACGACCGAGCCGATGGCACCGCCGAGGCGCGCGCGAGCGGACACCAGCACCCGCAGGCCGGCCGCGTCCATGAACTCGAGGTGCTCGAGCTCGAAGATGACGCGCTCGACATCGTCGTCGATCACGGCGCTCACGGCCCGCTGGAGCTCGTCGGCGACCACGAGGTCGACGTGGCCACGCAACGACACCAGCACCGTCCGCCGATCGCGAACGATCGCCCCGATGTCGCTGCTGAGGATCCCCACCGCAGCAAGCCACTCGGGCTGCGCCGCATCGGCGTCATCGTCGGCATCTGACATGACCTGACCCATGGAGGCCCTCCTGATGGCGAACGCCAAAGGAAGGTGGCCATTCCAGGGTCAAGAGACGTGACGGCCGACCAGTGACTGCGCTCAGGATAGGCGACGTATCGCCGCGTCGAGGGACCCACTGATCGGGCCCCCGGTGGCGCTACGCGCCGAAGCGCCGCTGCAAGCCGGCCATGCCGGCCTTGTAGTTGCCGCCGATGAACCGCGACGCTTCGTCGACCTTCGCGGGGTCCCCGACCTCGAACACCCCGGTCCAATCCAGCCTGGTTCGATCGGCGCCGATCTCCGTCAGCTGCATCGTGGCCCGGTAGTCCCTGACCGGCACGTCGCCGTCGACGATCGAATACACGATCTCTCGTCGAGCCTCGTCGCACGCGTCGAACCGCTCGGTGATGTTGCCCGTCGCACCGGCGATCGTGCGCGTCTGGCCGATGCCCTCGCCCTCGAAGGTCACGGGCAGCCCGAACTCGAGGATCAGCGCTTGAAAGTCGCGGACCAGGGCCCAGACGTCGGCCACCGGTGACCCGAGCTCGCAGGTTCGTCGTACCTCGACCATGTCTCGTCTCCTCGTCGCGCGCAGCCGGCGCCGCCTCGCCAGAGGTGGCGTCGAGAACGTAGTTCGTCCACGCGACGTCCCCGCTCCCGGGCCAGTGGGTGGCGCAGGTGCGGCCACCGGAGCTGCGGGTTCGTGGGCTACACGAAGGGAGCGTCCCAGGCGTCGAGCGCGGCGACCTCCTCGACGGGCCGCCGGCGGACGGGGCCGAGGCTTCCCCGCGGCCAGCCGGCGATCACCAGCGCCGCGAGCTGCCAGTCGTCGGGGACGCCGACGACCTCGCGCAGCGCGGCCTCGCCGGTGGTGTGCCAGCCGGTCACGAGCGCACCCAGGCCCTCGGCTCGCGCTGCGAGCAGGAAGTTCTGCATCGCCGGATAGATCGATGCGCCCTGGAACAGCGGCGGCGTCATCTGCTGCGGCTGCATCGCGAAGAGCACCACCGCCGGCACGCTGGCCGCGCCCTCGTGCAGCTCGAACACGGCCCGCGCCGAGCGCGCCTGGCGCGAGGTGTCGTCGGGCTCGGGCCGGACCATGCGGTAGACGTCCTGGATCACCTCCAGCGCCGCGCGCGCCCCCTCGGCCACGGCGGCTCGGGCCGCCGGCGAGCGGAGCACCACGAACCGCCACGACTGCTGGTTGCCGCCCGAGGGCGCCCACGTCGCCGCCTCGAGGCAGCGGTGGAGGATCTCGTCGCTCACCGGCTCGTCGGTGTAGCGCCGCGTCGCCCGCGTCGTGCGCATCAGATCCCTGAACCCGTCGTCGGTCATGGCTGGCACCCTAGGACCGGCAGGCCGTCGCTCCCTCCGGCGCCTGGGCCCTGCACGTGCGATCGTGGGCGGCGCCCGACCCGAGCCACCCGTGGAGCCACCATGTCGCCAGCCCGACCCGCCCGCCCGCGCATCGCACCGCTCCCGGCTGACGAGCGAGATCCGGTGCAAGCCGAGCTGCTGGCCGGCGTCGACGTGGGGTCGACGATCAACATCTTCGCCACGCTCGTGCGCCACCCGGGCCTCTTCCGCCGCTGGATGCCCTTCGGGGGCAAGCTCCTGGCCGGCAAGCTCCCCGCCCGCGAGCGCGAGCTGCTGATCCTGCGCATCGGCTGGCGCTGCAGGGCGGAGTACGAGTGGGCGCAGCACGTCACGATCGGCCGGGCCACGGGCCTGACCGACGAGGAGATCGAGCGGATCAAGGCCGGGCCCGACGCCCCGGGCTGGGCGCCGTTCGACGCGGTCCTGCTCCGGGCGGCCGACGAGCTGAAGGACGACAGCTGCATCGGCGACGAGACGTGGGCGGCGCTGGCCGAGCGCTACGACGAACGGCAGCTGATCGAGGTGCCGATGGTCGTCGGCCACTACCTGCTCGTGTCCTGCACGCTCAACTCCCTGGGCGTCCCACTCGAGGACGGCGTCATCGGCTTCGGACCGGTCGCCTGATGGCCGGCCGATTCGCCGGACGGACCGTGCTCGTGGTCGGCGCCGGCACGCGACCGAGCGCGGAGCCCGACGCCCCGATCGGCAACGGCCGGGCCATCGCGGTCGCCCTCGGCCGCGAGGGTGCACGCGTGGTGTGCGCCGACCGGGACGAGGACGCCGCCACCGCGACCGCTCGCCTGGTCGAGGCTGAGGGCGCTGAGGCGCAGGTCGTGGTCGGCGACGTCAGCGTCGAAGCCGACTGCGAGCGCATGGTCGACGAGGCCGCCGGCCTCTCGGGGCTCGTGTGCAACGCCGGCATCGCGCTGGGCGGTGGGCTGCGGGGCACGAGCGCGGCGGACTGGGACCGCACGCTCGCGGTGAACCTGCGCGGCCCGTTCCTGCTGTCGCGCGCCGCGCTCCCGCTCCTCGGCGACGGCGGGTCGATCGTCTACGTCGGCTCGCTGGCCGGACTGCAGCCGGGCAGCCGCCTGCCGGCGTACGACGCGTCGAAGGCCGGGCTGATCGGGCTGTGCCGCCACGTCGCGCTCGAGGGCGCCCGCGCCGGCGTGCGCGCCAACGTCGTCGCCCCGGGCCTCATCGACACGCCGCTCGGGCGAGCCGCCACCGCCGGTCGCCCGTCGCGCGGGCGCACGCCGGTGCCGCTGGGCCATCAGGGCCGCGCCTGGGACGTCGCCGCCGCCACGACGTTCCTGCTCTCCGACGACGCCTCCTACATCACCGGCCACACGCTCACGGTCGACGGCGGGCTCGCCCTCATCTGACGGCCTCGCCCTCGGCAGCTGCTGCTCAGACCGACGAACCAATGCGCGATGCGTGATTGCTCACGGATCATGTATGCTTTCGCCATGGACGACCGGACGGGCACAGGACACGAGCTTGCGCTCGCGCTCGCCGCCGCGAGCAACGCCGTCGAACGGCGGCTCGACGGCCACCTGGCGAGCATCCGCGGCATCAGCCTGGGCGAGTATCGGCTGTTGCGAGCGCTCGCCGACGCACCTCAAGCGCGTGCGAGCCGCGTGGAGCTGGCGCGCACCGTGGGGTTGACGCCCTCAGGCGTCACTCGTGCGCTGCGGCCGCTCGAGCAGCTCGGGTTCGTGGCCACCGTCAAGAACGAGCGCGATGCGCGGCTGGCCCCCGCCACCCTCTCGCCCGCGGGCCAAGAGCTGGTCTCGGACGCGAGCGGCGTGATCGACGACGTGATGGCCTCGGTGCTCGAGCACTGCCCGGGGGTCGCCCAGAGCCACGCCGAGCTCGTCGCGCTGCTCGGCGAGCTGGGCCGCGCCTGACGGCAGCTCGCAGGCCGCGGCGCGGCGCCGTCACATGAAGGCGAGCGCGATGGCGAACGCGACATAGAACGCGGCGCCGGCCGCGAGGCGCCCGGCGGTGAGCCGCTTGGCGCGCATCGTCAACAGCAGATAGACGATCGCGGCCATCGTGGTGATGCCGGCGGCCTGGAGCGGCCCGTTGAACCGCCACTTCGTGAACAGGATGCCCAGGCCACTGGGCACGGTGGCCTGGATCATCATCGCCCCGCTGATGTTGGCGAGCGCGAGGTCGATCTTGCCCTGCCGCACCCACAGCAGCGCGTTCATGATCTCGGGCAGCTCGGTCGCCACAGGGGACAGCAAGAGCGCGGTGACTGTGGCCGACAGGCCGAGCTTCGGGCCGGCCCATTCGAGCTGGCGCACGAAGACCTGCGACGCCACGAAGATCACCGCGAGCGTGGCCGTGGTCTGCACGATGACCGCGGCCGCCGACGGCGTGGCCGCCTTTGGCTGCAGGCGCAGCGGGTCGAGGTCGTGCGCGTCGCCGGAGCCTTCGCGGTTGCCGAGCTCGCGCGCGAAGTACACGCCATAGGCGGCAAAGAACAGCACGCCGAGCCATGGCTTGATGGCGAACGCGACGAGCCCGAGCCCGACCTTGAACACGAACACGGCGAGGAACCACATCTGGTCCCGGGCCAGCCGGCGCGTGTCCACGGGTCGTTGGCCGTCGCTTTCAGCCGTGGGTTCGGCGACCGGACCCACCGGCGTGTCGAGGCGTCGGGTGCGCGAGATCAGCACGAAGCCGACGAACGCATAGGCGATCGTCGACAGCACGAGCGGGCCGCCCATCGCGGCGCCGACGCCGATGTCCTTGCTGGCAGCGCCGTGGCCGAACACGACGGCGACGAAGGTGACGACGCTCTCCGGCAGCGCCGTGCCGATGGCGGCGAGGAGGGTCCCGACGGCCATGCGGCCGACCTTCAGCTGGACGCCGAGCCATTCGACCGCATTGATGAACCACTCACAGGCGACATAGATCGCCACCGCCGCACCGACGAGCAAGAGGACGTGGATCACGGGATGCCTCCTCCTCGACCACAGGAGGAGAGCTGGGGAGCGCCCGACCCTACTGGCGCGTGCCCCCGGCCAAGAACTGCTCGATGATCGGGACCACCTCGTCGACGCTGTCCATCAGCAGCAGGTGGCCGGCGTTGGCGACGATGCTGAGCTGGGCGTTGGGGAGTCGGTGGGCGAGGATGTGGGCGTTCACGGTGGGGACCAGCGGGTCGTCGTCGCCGCAGAGCACGAGGGTGGGGACGACCACGAGCGGCAGCCATGCGAGGCTGCTGAACGTGCCGGCGGCGATGAGCTGGGTCATATAGCCGAGGCGGCTCGGCGGCCGCGTCAGCCGCTGGTCGGCTTGGGTGGCCACGTCCGTTGCGGTCCGCGCCTTGCCGCCGTAGATCTTCGGCGCGACCGCCCGGAGGTAGGACCGGGAGTAGTAGCGGCGGGGCGTCGCCATGATCCGCATGACCGACGGCCGGCCCGGGATGCTGCCGAGGCCGGCGTGGGTCGAGGCCAAGACCAGCTTTCGGACCCGCGCCGGGTGCTGGAGCGCCACCTGCTGCGCGAGCATCCCGCCCCACGAGTAGCCGAGCACGTCGACCTCGTCGAGCCCGAGCCGGCGCAGGACGCGGTTCACGAGCCACGCGTTGTGGGCCATGGTCGGCGGGAGCCGCGGGCCGCTCGATCCCCCGCTGCCGGGCATGTCGAACATGATGAGCCGGCGACCTTTGAGCGCGGCGGACAGCGGCTGCCACATGTCGAGGTTGCCGCCGAGGCCCATGAGCAACAGGAGGGGTGGCCCGTCACCCATCACGCGCACCCGCAGGCGGACGCCGGCGACGCGCACGTCCGTGGTCCCCTCCTCGAGGGCCATCATCGAGCGTGTCGGGCGCGGAGGACCTTCTTGTCGAACTTGCCGACGCCGGTCTTGGGCACGGCGTCGATGATCTCGATCCGGTCGGGCAGCTGCCAGCGGGCGAACCCGGAGTCGGCGAGGTGGGTGCGCACCGCATCGAGTGTGACCGTGGCCCCGCGTTGGACGACGATGTATGCCAGTGGACGCTCCTGCCACTTTGGGTCGGGTATGGCGATCACCGCGGCCTCGGCCACGGTGGGCATCGCCATGATGGCAGCCTCCATGTCGACCGACGAGATCCATTCGCCGCCGGACTTGATGAGGTCCTTCGTGCGGTCGGCGATCACGAAGTAGCCCTCGGGCGACCCGACGGCGACGTCGCCGGTCGGGAACCAACCGTCGGACGTCAGCGCGTCATGGTCCTGGCGGTAGTACCCGTCGAGCACCCATGGGCCACGCACGTGGAGCGCCCCCATGGTTGCGCCGTCGAACGCGACCTCGGCACCCATCTCGTCGCGGATGCTCACGTCGAGACCCGGCAATGGCACCCCGGCCTGCGAGCGCGCCGCGTCGGTGATCGCGTCGTCGTCCCACGTCCGCATGCGGTGCTGTGGCCACGCCATCGACGCGAGCGGGGACGTCTCGGTCATGCCCCAGGCCTGGATGATGGGCACTCCGAACTCGTCGCGGTAGCGCTCGATGAGCGAACGCGGCGGCTGGCTGCCGCCGCACACGATGTGGCGCAGATCGCGCAGGGCGACGTCGCGGCTCGCGAGCTCGTCGGCGACGGCCAGCCACACCGTGGGCACGCCACCGGCGATGGTCACCTGTTCGTCCACGAGCAGATCGACGAAGCCGGCCGGGTCCAACGGCCCGGCGGCGAACACCTGCTTGGCGCCGACCGACGTCGCGGCGAACGGCATCCCCCAGGCATTGGCGTGGAACATCGGCACCTGGGCCAGCACGCAGTCACCCGGACCGATGGCCATCGCCGCCGCCGACGTGACCGCAAGGCTGTGCAAGAAGGTCGAGCGATGGGTGTACATGACGCCCTTGGGCTGACCGGTCGTGCCCGACGTGTAGCAGAGCCCGAAAGGAGTGCTCTCGGGGATGTCGCTTCGCGGATACTCCTCGCTCCGACCGGCGATGAGCTCCTCGTAGGCGATCACGTTCGGGAGCGACGTGACCGGCACACGATCGGCCATGACCACCACGTGCCCGACCGTCGGCACCCGATCGGCGATGGCCTCGAACACCGGCAGCAGATCGGCATCGACGAGCACGACCTCGTCCTCGGCGTGACCGATGATGTACGCGAGCTCGTCCTCGGAGAGACGGGCGTTGAGCGTGTGCAGGACCCGCTGCGTGCACGGCACGGCGAAGTACGCCTCGAGGTGCCGATAGCCGTTCCATGCAAGGGTCGCGACCCGCGCGCCGCGGGCCACGCCCAGGGCGTCGAGCGCGTGCATCAGCTGCTGGGAGCGTCGGCTCATCTCGCGGTAGCTGTAGCGGTGGACGTCGCCCGACACGAGCCGGCTGACGATCTCGACGTTGCCGTGGTGGACCTCGGCGTGGCCGAACAGCGACCACGCGTTCAAGTCGAAGTCCATCATCGGGGCGTTCGGCCTCAACGCTCGAGGACGTAGCGGCCGGGGGCCGGTTCGATGATCGGGTGGTTGCGGTTCCCGAGCTTGCGAGGCTTCGGGCGTCGTCCACCGGAGCGGGGAAGCACCCACTCGGTCCAGTCGGTCCACCAGCTGCCGGCCGTGCGCTCGGCCTCCTTCAACCAGAGCGCGGGGTCGGACGGCTGATCGTCACCCACCAGGTAGCTCGCCTTGGGGTTGTCGGGCGGGTTGATGAGCGCCGCGATGTGGCCGCTGTTCGACAGCACGAACCGCACGTCGCCGCCGAACGCCTGCGTGCCCTCATAGACCGCCTGCCACGGCACCAGGTGGTCGTTGATGGCGGCCACCATGTACACGTCGGTGGTGATCGTGCCGAGGTCGACCGGGGTGCCGAGCGTCGTGATGCCGCCGGGCTGCAGCAGCAGGTTGTCCGTGAAGAGCTGCACGAACTCTGCGTGCAGCGCCGCCGGCAGGTTCGTCACGTCGGCGTTCCACGCCAGGATGTCGAACGCCGGCGGGTTCTCGCCCATCAGGTAGTTCGAGACCACGTAGTTCCACACGAGGTCGTTGGGTCGCACCCAGGCGAACACCTTTGCCAGCTCGGAGCCCTCGAGCATCCCCTTGCGGCGCGATTTGCGGATCGCGGCCGCCACGCTGCGCTCGCTCGCGAACGCGTTCATCGTGCTCTTTGCCGCCGTGTCGATCGTAGTGACCGCTAACGACAGCGACTCGACGAGGCGCTGATCCGTCGCTTCGAGGTGAGCCATGACCGCGGACAGCGTGATGCCACCGGCGCAGAAGCCGATGGCGTTGCAGTCGGGTGAGCCGCTGATGTCGGCCACCACCTCCAGGGCCTCGACGATGGCGGCCGCGTAGGTGTCGAGCGACCATTCGCGATTGACCGGCTTGGGGTTGCGCCACGAGATCAGGAACGTCTGGACGCCACGGGAGACCACGTACTCGACGAAGCTTCGCTTCGGGGCGAGATCGATGAAGTAGAAGCGATTCACCTGCGGCGGGACGATCAGGACCGGGCGCTCGTGCACCTGCGCGGTCGTCGGCTGGTACTGGATCAGCTCGAACAGCTCGGTGCGATGCACGACCGCGCCCGGGGCGACGGCGACGTTCTCGCCGACGGTGAACGGCCGGGTGTCGACCTGGCTCGGCATGCCCCCGTTGCGGCGGACGTCGTGCGCCAGATGGCGGGCGCCGCGCGCGAGCGAACGCCCACGTGTCTCGGCCGCCCGCTTGAGCGCCGCGGGGTTGCCGGCCAGCACGTTGGTCGGCGCCGCCATCTCGGTGATCTGCATCAACGCGAACCGCGCGCGATCCGCGCTCTTGTCGTCCAGGTCGAGCTCGTCGACCGAGCCCAAGATCGCGTCGCGGCCGGCCAGGTAGGTCTGGGCGACGCGGCGCCACACCGGCCCCTGCCACGCCGGATCGACGAACCGGCGGTCACGCGGGTCGGGATGCAGCGACGACCGGCCCGCCGCGATCCGCAGCTCCTCCGCAGCGAAGCCCGCCACCGACGACGCCAGCAGCGTCGGCCGACGCGCCAGATGCGTCGCCCAACGACCCGCGGCCGCCATCGTCTGCCGCCGCGTCAGCCCGACGAACGGATTCGCCCCTCGTATGACCCCGGTGACACCTGCATCTTCGCCCGTTGCTTCGCCCATCGCTAAATGATACGACTCTTGCAACCGATCCGGGCGGGCGCTGCGAGACCTCCCGTCCGGCCCGCCTCAGGGGTGCGCACCCTCGGTGGCCTCGGCGAGCTCGGCTTCGTCGACGTTGACCGGGTCCGCGGGGGCTCGGGCGGGAAGCCAGCGCCACGACACGAACGCGGCGACGAGGATCACGCCGGTGGCCACGGCGAAGGCCAGGCGCATGCTGTTGACGTAGGCGTTGTCAGCGACCCCCTGGACGAGCCGCTGCTGCTGCGCGGGGAGCCGCTGGGCGGCGACGAGCGCTTTGCCGATCGAGTCGCGCACCTGTGCCTGCACCGAGGCGGGCACGCCGGCGATGTTGGTGACCGCAGCGTGGTAGCGGAGGGCGAAGATGCTGCCGATCACAGCCACGCCGAGCGCCCCGCCGGTCTGGCGGGTGGTGTCGTTGACCGCCGAGCCGACGCCGGCCTTGCCCGGCGGCAGCGAGCCCATGATCGACTCGGTCGCCGGCGCGGAGGTGAACCCCATGCCGAGACCGAACAGCACGCGCACGAGGCCGCCGAGGACGACCGACGACATGATCGTGTCGGACGCGTACATCGACAGGGCCACGGCGACCAGGAGCAGCCCGCCGACGACGACGCGCTTGGTGTCGAAGCGCTCGACCAGCTTGGGCGCTTGGGGGGCGCCGACCATGATGCCGATCGCCACCGGCGCCGTCATGAGCCCGGCCTTCAGCGGCGAATAGCCAAGCACGAACTGGAAGTACTGCGTCAGGAGGAACGTCGAGCCGAACAGCGCGAAGTAGGTGAGCGTGATCGTCGCCGACGCCGCGGAGAACCGCGCATTGCGAAAGAAGCGCACGTCGAGCATCGGATATGCCGTGTGCGTCTCCCAGTACAAGAACAGCGCGAGGACGGCTGCGCCACCGCCGAGGGCGCCGAGCACGGCGGGCGAGCTCCAGCCCGCATCGGGGCCTTGGATGATGCCGTAGAGCAAGCCGCTGAGCGCCACGATCGACAGTGCGGCGCCCACGGGATCGAGCCGGCCCTCGCCGGGGTCGCGCGACTTCGGCACGAAGATGAGCCCGAGCACGGCCGCGGTGATGCAGATCGGGACGTTCACGAGGAACACCGATCCCCACGAGAAGTGCTCCAGCAACAAGCCGCCGCCGAGCGGCCCGACCACGATGCCCAGGCCCGACACGCCGGCCCATATGCCGATCGCCCGCGCCCGCTCGCGACCCACGAAGGTGTTGGTGAGGATCGACAGCGTGGTCGGGAAGATGAACGCGCCGCCGATGCCCATCAAGCCCCGTGAGGCGATGAGCATGTTCGGCGACGTCGCCCGTGACGCGATCGCCGAGCACACGGCAAAGAGGGCGAGGCCGGCCGTGAGCGCACCCTTGCGCCCGAGCCGGTCGCCGAGCGATCCCGCGGTGAGCAGCAAGCCGGCGAAGACGATCGTGTAGGCGTCGATGATCCACTGCAGCTGCGAGCCCTGGGCGTGCAGGTCGCTCACGATCGACGGGAGCGCGACGTTGAGGATCGTGTTGTCGACGCTGATCACCATCAGCGAGATGCACAGCACCGCCAAGGTCCACCAACGACGGTCGTACGCGGCACCTTCCGTCGGGGCCGTCATGACGTCTGCCGCCAGAACGCCTCGGCCGCGATCGCCAGGATCTCCACGAGGTCGTCGACCGGCAGGACCGTCGGGTCGAGCACGACGTGATACAGCGTCGCATCGGCCGGATCGCGACCATACAACCGTTGGACGTAGCGCGATCGGGCGGCATCGGTCTCCCGCAACCGGTCCCGGGCCGTGGCCACATCGATCAACTCGGTCCTGCTGGCGCGCTCGATGCGGCGCGCTTCGGGGCCGTCCAGACGCGCGTGGAACGCGCCCGGCCGATCGGCGAGCACGACCGCTCCGGCACGCCCGAGGAGCACGGCACCGCCCTGATCGACCAGGTCGCGCAGGCTGGCCGCGACCCGATCACGGAGCTGGTCTCGCAGGTCCGCCGCATCGGGCGTGGGCAGGTTCATGCTCGGGGCGAGCATCACCAAGCGGTCCAACAGTCGCCGGCCGCGGACCTGGTTTCGCTCCTCGTCGGTGAGGCTCTCCTCCGCCGAAGGCAGGTCCGTGCTCCCGCGGGCCGGGATCAGGCGGTCGGCGAACGGCAGCCCGAGCCGCTCGGCCAACCGCGGCGCAACGATGGATCCGCCGGCGCCATAGGTCGCGGACACCGTCACCATCCGCACCGGCGGTGAGGCCGTCGGAGACGTGTCTGTCGTCAACTTGCACCCTCCCTCGTCGGCGGCAGCGTAGGCGCAACGACGAGGTTCGGATCGTGCCGCGTGGCGGCCCCTAGGTCGACGTCGCTCCCGCCGCGACCACCTCCACGCGGGTCACGGCGAGGAAGGAGCAGACGTAGAAGTCGCGTGCCGAGCCGGGGGTCGGGAACAGCACGGACTGCATGTCGGAGCCGGTGTCGGCTCGGGCCAGCTCCCGGCCGGTGGCGATGTCGAGCACGACCACGTCGGCGTGGTCGCCGGTCACGAGCTCGCCAGTGGCCGCGTAGAGCAGCAGGTGGCTGGCGTGATCCTGGTCGCGGGTCCAGACCGGCGCGAGCGTGTGCACGTCGAAGGCAGCGAGCACGCCGTTGCCGCTGTCGTAGCCGACGACGATCCCGCGGGCCTCGTCCACCACGGGTGGGTTGGCCACGAGCCCACCGGGCCGCCCGCAGATCTCGACCGTGGTCAGCTCGGCGCGGGCCAGGTCGACGCGCACGAGGTGCAGCGGCGCGGTGGAGAGGCCGTGGCCGCGCAGCGTGCCCGAGTAGTGCTCGCTGCCGTCACCGTCGTCGAGGAACCAGGCCGAGCCGGCGGCGATGACGCAGTCCCACCCGAACGTCTGGCCGTCCATCGTGCGGTAGCGGGTCGAGAAGGACTCGTCGAGGTCGAGCGCCGAGCCGGTCCAGCGGACGCGCAGCAGGCTGGTGTCGCCCACCACGTAGACGTCGTCGCCATCCGCGGAGAGCCGCGCGATCGACGGTTCCGGCAGCACGAGCCGGTCCACGATCTCGAGGCGCTCGGGCTCGAGCACGACCAGCTCGCAGGGCTCCCGCTCCGACGCGGCGACGGGATGGCCGGGCCGCGAGCCGCCGAAGTCCTTGGTGACCAGGTGGCCGTCCGGGAGCGTCACGAAGCTGTTGTAGGGCCGGTTGCGGGGCAGCGACCGGGACGCGACGACCTGCAGGTCACGGTCGAGCCGGTGGGCGTGGCGGCCGAACACGACGTAGACGGACCCGTTCTCGTGCACGCCGATGCCGCCGGGCCAGGTGGGTCCCCCGGGCAGGTCGGGCGATCGCGCCTCGGGCTCGAGGCTGGACGGGTCGATGCGCTCGACGAACGACACGGCGTCGTCGCCCGCGGTGTGGCGCAGCAGGAACAGGTCGCCGGCCGCCGACCCCACCACCATCGTCACGGCCGGAGCCACGCGCGACGTGATCGCCAGCCGCTCGCCGGCCACGACCCCGAGCCCGCCGTCGACCGTCTGGGTGCGCCGGGGCCCGCCGTCCTCGGCCGGCCATGGCGACCGCCCGCTCACACGGGCGCCTGGAGCTCGAGCTTCGGCTCGTGGACGGGCGGCTGGCTGTCCCAGAGGTCGCTGAGCAGGTCGTCACGCCGTGACCGCTGCGCCGGATCGTCCCAGCGGTTCTCCCGTTGCAACGGGTCGCCGGCCAGGTCGTACAGCTCGCCCTCGGTCCCGTCGTGGACGGTGCCGGGCCGGTAGGCGGTGCACACCCAGCCGTCTCGCGTGATCGTGCGCAGGTGCACGGCGACGCCGAACAGCTCGCTGTCCCACTCGGTGAGCACCCGCTCGGGCCCGCCGACATCGTCGACGGGCAGCTCTTGGCCCTGCATCCAATCGCCGGCCGCGATGCCGGCGATCGCGCAGAACGTGGGCGCGAGGTCCACGAGGCCGACGGGGGTCGTGACCACCGACGGCGTGGCACCGACGCGGGGCGCGGGGCGCCAGATCAGCGGCAGCCGCATCAGCCCGTCGACGTGGTACGGCCCCTTGAACATGAGCCCGAAGTCGCCCTGCAGCTCGCCGTGGTCGGTCGTGAACACGACGTCGAGGTCGTCGTCCCACCCCCGCGCCGCGATGGCCGCCAGGACGCGGCCGAGCGCCTCGTCGATGAGCTCGCACTCCACGGCGTTGCGGGCGTTGACCTCGCGCACCTGATCGGCGGTCATCGTGGCCGGCACCCACGCCGCGGGTGCCTCGTAGTTGGAGACGAGCGTGCCGTCGTACCAGAGCCGCCAGTGGCGCGGCTTGCGGTCGAGGATCGCCTCTCGCTCGGCGGCCGACTCGGGGTATCCCGCGGGCAGCGGCACGTCGTGCCAGTCCACGCGGCCCATCTCCGACTCCGGTGGATCCCATGGATGGTGCGGGTCGGGAAAGCTCATCCAGCAGAACCAGTCGTCGTCGGCGGCGACGGAGTCGAGCCACGCGATCGTGCGGTCGGCCACCCAGTCCGTGTGGTACCAGTCGCGGGGCACCGGGTTGACCTTGACCTGCGCCGCGCCCGTGTCGCCGCCGCCGGCCGCGTTCACCTGCAGGTCGGCGTCGACCGTCGCGTAGAACATGCCGACCGCCTCGGGGTGCTCGGTGCGGAGCCAGCGGGCGTAGTGGAGGAGACCCATGGCGCCGTGGGTCGCGAACTCCAGGTGCTCGAACCCGCGGTGCGTGCCGTTCGGCGGCGTGGTGCCCGTGGCCGCGAGGGCGTTCTCGGCGAAGCGCATGAACGGATCGAAGTACGGCTCGAAGTGGGCCTTGCCGATGAGCGCGGTGCGGTAGCCGGCGTCGTGCAGCTGCCCCGCGACCGAGGGGGCGTCGACCGGCAGCGGCACGCCGTTCATCCACACGCCGTGGGTCGTCGGGTGCTGTCCGGTCAGGATCGTGGCTCGCGACGGCATGCAGACCACCGACTGCGGCACGGCCCGCTCGTAGCGGATGCCCGCGGCCGCCAGCGCGTCGACGACCGGCGTGCGGGCGAGGGTGCCGCCGTTGCAGCCGAGCGTGTCGTAGCGCTGCTGGTCGGTCGTGACGAGGAGGATCTTGCGGCCCATCAGTGCGGTCCTTCCATCATCGTGCGGAGGTGCTCGAGCGCGTTGCCCGCGGCCCCGGCGATGACCAGGGCCATGGTGGACGGGTCGGCGTCGGCGCTGTAGACGACCAGGCTCGTGCCGTCGCCGAGGTCGAGCACGTCGATGGTCGACAGGTGCTCGCGCACCATCGGGCCCGTGATGCGGTACTGGAAGCGGCGCTGCAGCGGGTCGTTGGTGAGGATCTCTTCGGGGATCGGGATGCCGGCACCGGTGGTGATCACCCGCGAGGTGCCGTCGACGGTCGAGGCCACGATGCCCGGCCACCACTCCTGGATCCGCGCCGGGTCACCGATGAGCGCCCAGAGGTCATCAGGTGAGCAGGCGATCCGCGCGTGTCGTCGCACGCTCGCCCGCGCCGGGCTCATCGCTCGGCGCCTTGTCGAGGTCCCAACATGCGTCCGACCCTAAGCTATTGACACCCTAAGTGTCACTACTCTTCTGGCGGGCCAGCGATACCCTGCGGCAGATGATCCCTTTGCGACCGTTCGGCAGGACGGGACACCAAAGCTCACGGCTCATCTTCGGCGCCGCGGCACTCGGGACGATGCGCCAGGAGCGGGCCGATCAAGTCCTCGAGATCGTGCGTCGCTCCGGCATCAACCACCTGGACACGGCGGCCTCATATGGCGATTCCGAGCTGCGGCTGGCGCCCTTCCTCGCCGCCCATCGGGCCGACTACTTCCTGGCCACGAAGACCGACGAACGGACCGGCGACGGCGCGAGAGCGCAGCTCGAGCTGTCGTTGACGCGGCTCGGGGTCGACTCCGTGGATCTCATCCAACTCCACAACCTGGTCGAGCCCGACGAGTTCGAGGTCGCGCACGGTCCGGGTGGCGCGGTCGCGGCGCTCCGCCGGGCCCGCGACGAGGGCCTCGTGCGCCACATCGGCGTGACCGGCCACGGGCTGCGCATCATCGAACGCCACCTCATGAGCCTCGAGCGCTTCGACTTCGCGTCGGTGCTCTTCCCGTACAACCACGTGCTGCTGCGCGACCCGACCTACCGAGCCTCGGTCGATCAGCTGCTCGACGTGTGCGCGCAGCGCGGCGTCGCGGTGCAGACCATCAAATCGATCGCGCGCCGGCGCTGGACGCCCGAGTCCACCGCCCCGAAGTACTCGTGGTACGAGCCGCTGCCGCCGAGCGCGGCCTTGGCCCATGCGGTGCAGTTCGTGCTCGCCAACCCGCAGGTCTTCCTCAACACCTCCAGCGACGCCACGCTGCTCGAAGCCACGCTCGACGCCGCCCAAGGCGAGCCGACGGCACCGACCGAGCAGGAGCTGGCGGCCGATGCCGACGCGCTCGACATGGCGCCGCTGTTCGACGGCGGCCCGCTCGAGCGCATCTAGCCGCGTGACGGTGCGATCGTGAGGCTGCTGGTCACCAACGACGACGGGATCGAGGCCGAGGGCATCCAGGCCCTCGCCCGGCACCTCGCCGGCGCGGGTCACGACCTGCTCGTGGTGGCGCCCGACCGGGACTACAGCGGCAGCGGCGCGTCGCTCGGCGCCGTCCGCCCGGACGTGCCCCTGCCGGTGCGGCGGGTGCGCATCGACGGGCTGGAGGACGTCGAGGCCTGGGCGCTGTCCGGGCCGCCGGCGCTGGCGGTCGTGGCGGCGCGGCTCGGCGGCTTCGGCGACCCGCCCGACGTCGTCGTCTCCGGCATCAACGCGGGGCTGAACACGGGCCGTTCGCTCCTGCACTCGGGCACCGTCGGCGCGGCCCTCACCGCACAGAGCCTCGGCCTGCGCGGGTTGGCGGTCAGCGTCGACCTGGGCCCTCCCTGGCACTGGGAGACCGCGGCGGCGATCGCGGTCGATGCCCTGGAGCGGCTCGTCGCGGGGCCCGGCGGCTCCGTGCTGAACCTGAACGTCCCCAGCCTCCCCCGCGACGAGGTCCTCGGCGTGCGCTGGGCGAGGTTGGCCGGGGTCGGCGCGGTGCGGGCGACCGTCTCGCCCCTCGGCGACGATCACCTGCAGTTCGAGCTGGCGCCCAGCGGCCACGAGCCCGAGCCCGACACCGACCAGGGAACCGTGCAGGCCGGCTGGGCCTCGCTCACCGCCCTCGTCGGCGTGACCGAGGCCTGGCCCGACCGGAACGAGCCGTCGACGCCGGAGCAGGTGTACGTCCCCCGGGTCGCGCCTGGGGCCGAGGTGCACCCGGTGCGGCACGTGCCCGACGACTCCGACCGTCCACGGTTTCCCGCGGCCTGATCTGCCGGAGTCGGCGCCCGAGGCGCCAGACCTCCTGCTGGTGGACGTGCGCGGCGGCGCCCCGGGACCAAGTCCCGCTATGTTTGACGGGCGACAAAGCGGCCGACCGGCTGACCGACGGCGGTGCGCCCGATCCGACCCGCGCGATATCCACGACCAGCGCGATGTCCACGACCATCAGGAGGGCGCGTGCACCGCATCCCGAGCACACCGCGAGCATCCACATCGACTTCCTCAGCGCGCCCGGCATGACCGAGCCGGCAAATCCGTCGTTGGACGGTCGAGTCGTGGCCATCTCCGGTGGCAATGGCGGCATCGGGCTCGGCCTGGCGCGAGCGGCGGCCGCGGCCGGCGCGGCAGTGATGATCTGGGGGCGCAACGTCGACAAGAACGCGGCCGCGGCCGCTTCGTTGGGCGCGGCCGGAGGGTCGGCTGCTTCGGTTGCCTGTGACGTCGGAGATGCTGACGCCGTCGACGACGCGATCCGAGCGACGCTCGAACGGTTCGGTCGCATCGACGGCTTCGTCGCCAACGCGGCGATGCCCGGGACCGACGTCGCATTCCTCGATATGCCGAGCGTCGACTGGCGCGAGCTGATCGACATGAACCTGACCAGCGTCTTCGTGTCGCTCCAGCACGTCGCCCGCCAGATGGTCGCGCAAGGCGAACCCGGCGCGCTGGTGGCCATCTCGTCGATCATCACGCACTATGGCGCGCCCGGGAAGAGCCATTACGCGGCAGCGAAGTCGGGTGTCGATTCCCTGGTGCGCACCATCGCTGCCGAGCTGGCGCCACAGCGCATCCGCTGCAATGCGCTCGCGCCGGGCTGGACCGAGACGGAGCTGATCGAGTCCGGTTTCGGCACCACTGCAGGCCCCGGTGCCCTGGAGAAGGCCATCGTGCGCCGGACGCCCGCGAGGCGCTGGGGCACGCCCGACGACTACGGCCGCGCCGCCGTGATGCTCCTCGATCCGACGCTGTCGTTCCACACCGGCGACGTCATGACGATCGACGGCGGCTACACGATCAGCTGACGGTCGTCAGGCGTCGCGACCCGTCAGCCGAGCAGGGTCGACACGCTGCCGCCGCGGTCGTCGCCCCAGCCCTCGCTCGCCCCTTCGAGCACGGAGAGCGGCCCGACCGGCCAGCCGAACGCGCCGACCATGATCGCGTCGATGTCGGCGGCGGACGCGACCCCTTCCGCCTCCACGAGCCGAGCCTCACGGATGGCGGCGCGCAGCACGCGGTTGGCGACGAACCCCCACGCCTGCGGGTTCTCGCGCACCAGGACCGGGTGCTTCCCGCAGCGGACGGCGAGCTCGGTGACCGTGGCGATCGCGTCATCGTCGGTCAGCTCCGTGCGCACGATCTCGGCCAGCGACATGACCTGCGCCGGAGACGACCAGTGCCACCCGAGCAACCGGCTCGGCCGGCCCGCTGCGGCGGCCAGCGCGACCACCGGGAGACCCGACGTGTTGCTCGCGAGCACGACCGCGTCGGCGGCCCGGCCGCCGACCTCGGCGAAGAGCGCCATCTTGGCGGCCAAGTCCTCGGGGATGGCTTCGACGACCACGTCGGCGCTGGCGACCGCGGCGAGGTCGTCGGCGAAGGTGAGGCGCAGCCGCGCGGCCGTGGCGTCGGCCGCGCTGAGCTTCGCCCGCTCCACCGCGCGCTCCCAGCCGTAGCGGCCGTGCACCACCAGGCGCGCGGCGGCCGCGAGCTGGTCGGTCGAGCGGTCGCAGCAGACCACGTGGCAGCCGGCGGTGGCGAGCACCTGCGCGATCGCCGAGCCCATCACCCCGGCCCCGATGACCACCACCTGCGTTGCGCGATCTTCAGTCGACACGGCCGTCCTTTCTTTGACGCTTGACAAATTATCAGGCACGCTGACGTGGTGAACCTGTCCTTCGACTTCTCGGGCCGCACGGTGGTCGTGACCGGTGCCGCCCAGGGCATCGGCCAGGCGCTGGCGGCGATGTTCCACGACGCCGGTGCCCTCGTCGTGCCGGCGGACTTCAACGCCGAGGCGCTCGCGGCCGCGTGGCAGCGCGCCGGCGAGCGCGTCCGTCCCATCGTGTGCGACGTCGCCGACCCGACGAGCGCCAACGAGCTCATCGACGCGGCCAACCAGTTCGGTTCCGGCGTCGACGTGCTGGTCAACAACGCCGGCATCACGCGCGACCGCGTGGTGTGGAAGCTGAGCGACGACGAATGGCACGCCGTCCTCGGCGTCCACCTGACCGGCACGTTCAATCTGACCCGGGCCGTCATCCCGGGCATGCGCACCCGCGGCAGTGGGCGCATCGTCAACGTGACCTCCTACACCGGCCTGCACGGCAACGTCGGCCAGGCCAACTACGCCGCCGCCAAAGCCGGCATCATCGGGTTCACCAAGACCGTGGCCAAGGAGGTCGCCGGCTTCGGCATCACGGTCAATGCGATCTCGCCGAACGCCGAGACCGCGATGGTCGCCTCGATCCCGCCGGAGAAGAAGGCGGAGCTGACGGCGCAGGTCCCGCAAGGTCGGTTCGGCGAGCCGCGCGAGATGGCGGCGGCAGTGGGCTTCCTGGCCTCCGACGAGGCCGCCTACATCACCGGCGTCGTGCTCCCGGTCGACGGCGGGATCTCCATGTGAGCGAGGTGTCGACGGCTGACCACCCGCGGGACCAACCCGCAGGCGGCCGCCACGATCGCATCGTGCGCGCCGCCATCGACGTGGTCGCCGAGCGAGGCTATGTCGGCGCATCGCTGCGCGAGGTCGCCGCGGCCGCGGGCATCGAGAAGGGCCACCTCACCTACTACTTCCGCACGAAGGACGACCTGCTGTTCGAGATCGTCGACGACCTGCACCAGCGGTTCCTCGACGGGCTGGCCGGCTGGCTGGCGGGGCCCGAGGGCACCGCTCCCGCCCAGCTGCGACAGGTGCTGGTCGCCCATGTCGAGCTCGTCTGCGAGCTGACGCGCCAGACCCGTGTGGCCTACGAGAGCATGCGCTTCCTGACCAGCGAGCGGTATCGGAC
Source organism: Acidimicrobiales bacterium (assembly GCA_025463985.1). Classification (GTDB taxonomy): domain Bacteria; phylum Actinomycetota; class Acidimicrobiia; order Acidimicrobiales; family Iamiaceae; genus JAODBM01. The sequence continues at coordinate 37,727 of JAODBM010000128.1, read as the reverse complement.
GGTGGCCGCCAAGCGCTTCGCATACGAGCGACGCATCGGTGCCCTCATCGAGCGCTCACGCGACGAGCTCGGCGTCGCCGACGACGCCACCAACATCCTGACCAAGGTGGTGCTGGGGGTCGTCAACTGGCCCTATCAGTGGTACGACCCGGCCGGCCGGGACTCGCCCGCCAAGATCGCCCAAGTGATCGCCGATCGGGCGATGGCGAGCCTGCGGGCCTGAGCTGCAGCACCGAGGCGAGCGACGGTCGGCGGGTCAGCTGGGCCCGTCGGCCCGAGCGGCCAACAGGTCGTACGGCTTGGTGTCGTAGCGCGGCAGGTGGAGGCCACCGTCGACGTAGAGCGTCACGCCGGTCACGTAACAGGAGTCGTCGGTGGCCAGGAAGAGCGCGGCACCGCCGATGTCGCGTTCGGGGTCGCCGATGCGCAGCAGGGGCACCGAGCTCTCGATCTTCGCGAGGCGTTCGGGGTCTTCGCGACTGAGCTGTTCGTGGCCGGCTCCGGCCGCTGCGGGGGTGATGGCGTTGACGCGGATGTTGTAGCGACCCCACTCGGCGGCCGCCGAGCGGGTGAGCCCACCGATCGCCTCTTTGCTGGCGTTGTAGTCGGACTGCAGCCAGTGGCCCAGCTCGCCGTCGAGCGAGCGGAAGTTGATGATCGATCCGCCGCCTTGGGCCTTCATGGTCGGGAACGCGGCCTGCATGGCCCAGAGGTTCGCCCAGAGCCCGACCCGCAACGAGTGCTCGAACATCTCGTCGGTCTTGTCTTCCAAGAAGACCCGCGGCGCGAGCGCGATGGCGTTGTTCACGAGCACGTCGAGCCGGCCAAAGGTCTCCGTCGCGGCGCCCACGCTCGCGAAGACGGCGGCGCGCTCCTTGACGTCGGTCTCGACGAACAAGCACTTGGCGCCCAACGCCTCGACCTCGTCGGCGACTCGCTGGCCGCGCTCGACGTCGAGCTCGGCGATGACGATCGCCGCACCCTCGGTGGCGAAGCGACGGGCGATGCCGCGGCCGATGCCTTCTCCGGCGCCGGTGATCAGCGCCACGCGTCCGTCGAGACGTCCCACGCCCGCTCCTAGAAGAACATCGAGAGGTTGGGCGTCCCGAGGGTCGCCTGGTCGATCTCGATGCGCCGCTTGATCAGCACGAAGCTGTCGCCCGAGCGACGCACGGTGTCGCGGCGGCTCGTCGACAACATGTCGAAGGTCGGGTTGTCGATGCGGTTGCGCAGCAGCAAGCACGCGCTCCTGGCGAGGTACTCGTCGGGCGCATCGCCGTCCCAGACCTGCACGTTCGTGACGAGCCGACGGGTGCGGCTCGGCGGCGCCTCGGTCCACGCGCTCGTCGATTCGAGCAACCGGCGGACCCGCAGCTCGAGCGACTTGCGGGTCTCGTCGTAGTGGCCCATGTTCTCGGAGAAGCCGAGCCCGTCGTTGCGATAGACGGTCGAGCGGGTCGGCATGAAGTACTCGATCTCCTCGCCGAGCATCTCGAGCCATGCGGCGTAGCGGCCGTCGTCGAGGATCCATGCCTCTTCGATGAGGAAGTCGAGCACCTCGTTGTGCGCTTCGGTCCCGACGCGCCAACGGTGCCGTGTCTCTGCGGGTGCATCGTGCAGCGCCATGTCGCTCACCAGGCCTCGGACGCAGCCGGGCCGGTGGTCATCAGCTCGCGGTAGCGCAGCCACCAGTTCCACTGAGGATCGTCACGGCTGAAGCCGTCATAGACGGTGGCACCGTCGGGCCAACCCTCGGGACGCTGCTCGCCGAGGACGGCGATGTACTTCATGGTCAGCTTTTGGCCCTGGGTGCCGTTGGCCGAGCGCTGGATGGCCGGCCAGGTCTCGGCATCGTCCTGCTCGATGAACCCACTGATCCCGGTCATCAGCACCGAGGTCTGCCGCGCCTTGCGCTTCACGTCTTCGGGCGCATCTCGTTCGACCAGCGCCCATGAGACGAGCTCCATCTTGTCGTGGCCCCGCGGGAACATCGTGTGGATGCGGGTGATGGCCGAGATCGTTCCATCGGCCGACAGGCCCGGGCTGTTCCACACGAACAGGTTCGGGAAGATCTGGCCGACCGACGGCGGGGTGTCGGTGAGGATCTGCAGCTGCGGCTCGGACAGGTGGCGCATCACCTCATCGAGCATCTCGGGCGTGGTGCCGGGGGGCGGGAGCGTTCGCAGCTTCTCTTCGAGCGAGAGGCCATCGGTGTTCGCACCCCAGAACTTCTTGGGGTTGTCAGTGCAGCGCAGGTTGTGGCCCATGGTGCTGACGTTGATCGCCCACGAGCCCTTCGAGTAGTCGGCGAGGCCGAGGTCGGTGAGCGAGTGATGGAGGGTCATGGCGTGGTAGCCGTCGCCGGCCCATTGCTCCGATGCGGCCTTCCAGTTCGCTCCGATGATGAAGCGCTGCGGTTCGCCGACCACCTCGAGCCCGGCGTCGGTGCGGGAGAACATGATGTCCAGGTACCAGGCGATGTCACCGAGGTAGTCGACGAGCGGCGGCGCCGACTGGTCCCAGCAGGCGAACACGATGCCGGCGTAGACCTCCGCACGAGCGGTCTTGAGCGACAGGGCCACCTTGTCCATGTCCGGGCCGTACATCTGCTTCTCGAACGGCGCGGCCAGGAACCGACCGTCGGTGTTGAACGCCCAGCCGTGATAGGGGCAGCGGAGGCGTTTGGCATTGCCACGACCGACGCGGCACAGGGGCATGCCGCGGTGCGTGCAGACGTTCAGGAGCACGTTGATGTCGCCGTCTTCGGAGCGGGTGACGACGACCGAGTCCTCGCCGATCGAGCGCACGACGAACGAGCCCGGCTCGGGCAGCTCGCTCTCGTGGGCCACCGCGATCCAGCAGCGGCCGAAGATGCGCTCGAGCTCGAGGCGATAGAGCTCCGGGTCGGCGAGCACCCGCAACGACACCTCGCGCTGGTCCTCGTTGATCAGGTCCCCCAGCGTCGTGCCGTCGCGCAGCGTGGGCTCGCTCGTGACTTCCAAACCGCTGATCGCCATCTCGCTCCTCTTGGCTGGAGTTCCCCCGGGGCCATGGCGGGGCGGCCGCTCACATGGTCCGCGCGGCGATGGTACCAGGCTAGACACTTACGTCAAGAAATGTTCTACTCGTGCTGTCTGCGGGCGGTCGTCGATCGACCAGACTGTGCGCCGGCCGGTCACGTGGAGGAGACACGATGGAGCTGCGGATCATGGCGGGTGCGACCCCCGGCATCGAGCTGGGCGAACCCCGCGAGACGCGCTCGCTGAAGGTCACCATCTCCCCCGCCGACGCCGCCCCCGAGGTGGTGGGCTCGCTGCTCGAGCCGTTCGGCCGACTCGACGGCACGGTGGCGTGGCTCTCGATCGATGCCCTGCGGAGCGGCGCCGGGGTCGGCACCGAGGGCGGTCCACCGGCAGCCGAGTTCACGGCGATGATCGACTACGCCCGAGGGCAGGGCTGGGTCTCGGCGGACGGCCTCGAGGTCAGGGCGCACTGCGAACGGGCCTGAGCCATGCGGCGCACGCACCGGCCTGCGCCTACGGCGACGCCGCCGCCGACGACCTACGGCGCGATCGCCGCCATCAGCGACTCGAACGCCGAGGGCGCGTTGCCGTGGAGCAGGAGCTCGTCGGCGCCCGCATCCAGGTACGCATCGAGCCGCTCGACGCAGGTGGCCACGTCGCCGCTGACCGTGCCGTCCTCGATCCACGGGGGCGGGAGCACGCGTGCGGCCTCGGCCAGCTGGGGCAACGTGAAGGTCCAGTCGGCGAGACCGCCGCGCAGGTCGTGGAACATCGGGTGGGCCCGCAGCCGATCGACCGTCGCCGGATCCCAGCCGTTGGCCCGGGCCAGCACCTCACCGAAGCCGGGCGTCTGCAAGTAGGTGACGGCGCGGCCTCCGAGCACGGCCGCCGCCTGCTCCTCGGGCAGGCCTTGGGCGACCATCACCGTGGCCACGATCTGCACCGTCGAGGGATCGCGCCCGGCCCGCTCTGCCGCCCCGCGCACCAGCGCCGCCGAGCGGGCGACGGCCTCGGTCGTGAGCAGCGGGTGCAGGATCACGCCGTCGTAGACCTCGCCGGCCAGCGCGAGCGTGCGCGGCCCGATCGCGGCCAGGTGGAGGCGGGGCATCGGCCCGTCGTAGGTGTGCGTGGTGCGCAGCTCCGGAAAGCGTCCGAGCGGCCCTTCGTACGCCATCGTCTCGCCGGCCCAGAGCCGCCGCAGGAGGACCGCGACATCGCGCAGCATCGCGGTGCTCGGATCGGGCAGACCCCGCTGCGCCCACACCCCGCCGCCGCTGCGACCGAGGCCGAGCGTGAACCGCCCGGCCGAGAGCGCTTGGAGCGTGGTGGCCATGCCGGCGAGCGCGAGCGGGTGGCGGGTGTGCGGGTGGGTGATGGCGCTGCCGACGCGGATGCGGGAGGTGGCCTGCGTGACCGCGCCCAGCATGGCGCCGACCTCCTTCTGGTCGTAGCGGTCGCTGAGCCAGACGGCGCCGAGCGCGAGCCGCTCGGCGTCGCGCGCCTGGCGCGGTCCGTCCAGCGGATCGAACACGCGCCCGGGCAGCAGGTATGTCCCGACCTGATCGCGTCTCACGTGCGGGTCCGCGCTTCGATGACCTTCGCGAACTCGGGGCTGAGGTCAGGGATGGGCTCGCCGAGCAGCTCGGCCACGATCCGAGTCGCGGGGTTGGCCGAGTCCATGGTCGTGTCCGGCGACAACAACCCCGAGCTGAGGTGGTCGGTGGTCGAGCGCACGATGACGATGGCCATGCGGAACGCTGCGAGCAGGCCGTAGTAGTCGAGATCCTGCGCCTTGCAACCCGACGCATCCTCGTACACGGCGACGCTTTCGGCCGGGGTCGGCAGGCCGTCGAGCGGTGGGACGGCGAAGCCCTCGCTGTAGAAGCGATCGGCGAACAGCCACCAGGCCAGGTCCATCTCCGGCGGGCCGAGCGCGGCCATCTCCCAATCCAGGATGGCCACGACGTCGAGGTCCGGGCCGTAGATGATGTTGCCGGGACGGGCGTCGCCCCAGGCCAAGCCCACGGATGCGTCGGCCGGCATGCGGCTGCGCAACGCGGCCATCGCCCGGTCGAGCAACGGCAGGTCGCGGCCCTCGCTGGCCCAGCGGTACCAGCCCTCGACCCAGTGCAGGTACTGGTCGAGACCGGCGCCGCCCGGCCCGAGGTCCTCGAGGAAGCGCACCCGGGACAGCGGCACGGCGTGGACGCGCGCCAACGCCTCCAAGCCGCGCTCCCACACCGTGCGGCGCTCGTCGGGGGCGAGGTCGACGACCCAGCCGCCCACGTTGTACGGCGGCAGGTCGGGTGGGATGCGCCCGGTCACGTGCTCCATCACGAAGAAGGCGGTGCCGAGGACGCTGGTGTCGGGCTCGGCGGCCACGAGCGGCGGGAGTGGGACGCCGGTGTCCGCCAGCGCGCTCATGACCCGCCACTGGTGCAGCACGTCGGTCGAGGGGAACAGCCGGGAGGTCGCCGGCTGCACCCGGATCACGAGCGAACGGGGACGTTCGTGCTCGTCGTCGACGGCCTCCACGAACCAGGTCTCGTTCGAGTAGCCCTGCTTGGGGATCGCCACCGAGGTCACGCTGAGCGGCGTCGCGAGAGCACCGCCCAGCCACTCCTCCAACCGGAGTCGGGTGCTCTCGGCGATCCCGCTCACCGTGCTCACGCCGGGCGACTCGTGCCTTCCAGCGGGTTGAGGTACTTGTCGTCGAGGTCGAGCCGGCTCACGCTGGCGACCGACGGCAGGTGCGCCGAGAACCCGCCGTCGACCGGGATGAGCTGCCCGGTGATGTACTTCGAGCGATCCGACGCCAGGAACACGATCAGGTTGGCGATGTCGGACGGGTCGCCGAGGTCGGGCGTCAAGATGTTCTGCTTGAACAGGTCGGCCATGGTCTCCGGGACGACCGCCTTCATCAGGGTGGTCTGGATGACGCCCGGCGACACCGTGTTGCAGCGGACGCCTTGCTTGCCATACATGGTGGCGACCGTGCGGGTGAGCGTGTTGACCGCGGACTTCGCGGCGCTGTACGCGGCTTCCGAGATGTCGCCGGCCAGGGCCTTGCCGCTCGACACGTTGATGATCGAGCCCCCGCCTCGGCCGATCATCACGCGCACCGACTCCCGGCACATGAGCATCGTGCCGCGGGCGATCACGGCGAACATCTCGTCCCAGAGGTGGACGCTCACGTCCAGCAGGTCGGTGTCGAACGGCACCAGGTGGTTCGACGCCGCGTTGTTGTCGACCACGTCGAGGCGCCCGAACCGTTCAAGCGTGAACGCGATCAGGTCCTTGACGCTGTCCTCCACTGAGATGTCGACGGTCTTGTGGGCCACCTCGTGGCCGTCGCTCGCGATCTCCTCGGCCACCGCCGCGACGTCGGACGTCTCCAGGTCGGCGAGCACCACGCGGGCGCCGGCCTCCGCCAGCGCGCGCACCGAGGCGGCACCGATGCCGCCGGCCGCGCCCGACCCGGTGACGATCGCGACCCGGCCGTCCAGCTCTCCCCCACTGCTCATCGCAGATCCCTCTCCTCGTGTCGTCGTGGTGTGTCGGTCAGAGCTTGAGCAGCTTGACGGCGTTGCCGCTGTGGATCTTCTCGCGGTCCTCGTCGGGCATGTCCAAGGGCGCGAGCAGGTCCTCGCGGGTGCCGTCGGCGCCGCCGAAGTTGGTGCCGTACACGAGCTGGTCGGCACCGATCAGGTCGATGATCGCCCTGCGCATCGGCACGTCGTGGACCAGCGGGTCGAACCAGAAGTTCGACAGGTACTCACGCACCGGCTTCTTGTTCTTGGCGGTCGCCAGCACCTCGTTGGTGTTCTCGAACCGGCCCAGCTGGAACGGCGTGAACCCGCCACCGTGGGTGACGATCACCTTGAGCTCGGGGAACTGGTCGAGCACGCCGCCGCAGACCATGTTCCAGAACAGGCTGGACTCGTCGTACATCATCCCGACGATCGCGGTGATCTCGTAGCGCTCGTCCTTCGCCCGCTCGCCCCAGTTCAGCGACTGGTTGTAGCCATGGACCCAGAGGGGGACGTCGAGCTCGCACGCCTTCTCCCACACCGGATAGAGCTCGGGCGAGTCGGCTTCGAGCCCACCGAAGTTCGCCCCGCCCATGTTGAGGCCCTTGGCCCCGAGCTGGGTGACGGCCCGCTCGAGCTCGCCGACGGCGGCCTGCGGATCCTGCAGCGGGGCGTGGGCCCAGAAGTAGAGCCGATCGCTGAACGGTGCCGTGTACTTCGCGCTCTCGTCGTTGTAGAGCCGGGCGTACTCGAGCGCCCACTCGGGCTCGGTCTGGTACATGTAGCAGTGCGACGTGATCGACAGCACCATCTTGTCGATGCCGGCCTTGTCCATCTGCTCGATCCGCACCGCCGGGTCGGCCCGCTTGGCGAAGATCTCCTCGGGCGCCTCGACGACGCCCGCCTTCAGCGCCGCCTCCTTCTCAGGCGTGCTCAGGTGGATGGTCCAGTCGCCGATGCGCAGCGGCCACACCTTGCCGTCCTCGTCCTCGACCTCGCGGAACGGGCCCCAGAACGGATGCTGGTTCATGAGGGCGGGCATCGGGTTGTGCGCGTGAAGATCGATGATCATCGGATTCCCCTGGGCTACGAAGAGCGGTTGGACGGTGGGTCAGGACAGCGCCTTCCGCAGGAGTGCGGAAGGGTCGAGGTTGCGTGCGGGTCGCGCCGGCGAGACCCAGTAGTGCTTCAGGATGTCGGGCGACGCTTCCATACGGTGATCGACGCGATCGAGCTCGTCGACCTCGGGCGCGAAGACAGCGAGGACGGCCAGGCTCATCAGATCGCCGCCTCGGAGACGAACCCGTGCGAGAGCGCCGGGGCCACCTCGCGGGCGAAGCGGTCGAGCGTCTGGATGGTGGCGGCGTGCGGCAGGTTCCCGAACCGCGTGAACCAGATGACGTACTCGACGCCGAGATCCTGCAGCTGCAAGGTCTTGGTCACGCAGGTCTCGGGCGAGCCGAACACGACCGAATCGGCGTAGCTGCTGGCGAAGGTGTCGCTCTCGAACGGGTTGTGCGCCCGGGCCGGTCCGTTCGGCCCGGCCGCGGCGGTGAGCGCACCTTCGATGAACGAGGCGTACTGGGGCCCGGCCACCGCCATGGCCTCGTCGTCGGTGGCCGCCACGTGCAAGGCGCGAGCGACCACCAGCTTCTCGGGATCGAAGGCGAGGCCCTCCTCGTCGAGCACCTTGCGGTACAGCTCGACGGAGCGCTCGATGTTCCGCAGCGGCCGGCCCTGCGGGAGCATCACGCCCCAGCCTTCGCGGGCGCAGCGCCGCAGGCCGTCCTCGCTGTCGGTCGCGACCCAGATCGGCGGGTGCGGCTGCTGCACCGGCTTGGGCTGCGGATCGACGAGCCCGAACGTCCAGTAGTCCCCGGCGTGCTCGAAGCCGTCGCCGGCCGACCACGCCCGCACGAGCAGGTCGAGGCACTCGTCGAAGCGCGCCGCTCGGTCGCTCATCTCGATGTCGAAGCCGTTGAACTCGCTCCACTGGTAGCCGCGCCCGACGCCGAGGTCGAGGCGACCCCCGCTCAGCAGATCGACCGTGGCCGCCGCCTCGGCCAGGCGGATCGGGTTGTGGAACGGCAGCACGGTCACCGCGGTGCCGAGCCGGATCTTCTCGGTCCGCCCGGCCAGGTGGCTCAGGACGCTGAGGCTGTCGGAGATGATCCCGTGCCGGCTGAAGTGGTGTTCGGTCAGCCACGCGGAGTGGTAGCCGAGTTCGTCAGCGTGGACGATCTCGGTGATCGCCTCCCGGTAGACGTCGCACTGGGCGCTGCCCGCCGGCCACTGCACGCTGTGGAACAGACCAAACTTCATCGAGCGTCCTTTGCGGTTCGCACGGCACACGGCACGAGCCAAAACGTACCCGCAATAGGACATGAACGTCAAGAAGTGTCTTAGTCGTTCAGACTGTCCGATCCATCAGACAGTCGAAGCGAGCGCTCGCCTAGGATCCCGAGCGTGACCACCAGTGCCGAGCTCGTCGCACAGCTCCAGGACATCGGGCTCTCTGGCTACGAAGCCAAGGCCTACCTGGCGTTGATCGCGAGCGAGGGCCCGCTGAACGGCTACGAGGTGGCCAAGCGCTCGGGGGTGCCTCGCAGCACCGTGTACGAGACGCTCAGCAAGCTGAGCGCGCGTGGTGCGGCGTTCGAGGTGCACGACAGCGAGACCACGGCGTACGTCGCCCTCCCGCCCGATGCGCTCCTGCGACGGGTGCGGGCGCGCGTCGAGCAGAGCCTCGAGGTCCTGGCCACGCACCTCGACGCCGTGACCCAGCCCCGCGAGGTCCCGGTGTCGCACCACATCGAGGGGCGCGAGGCCGTGCTGCAGCGGGCCGTCGACCTCGTCGGCTCGGCCAAGCGTGAGCTGTACGTTTCGGGATGGGCCGACGATCTCCACGAGCTCGAGCCCGCGCTGCGTGCGGCGCAGCAGCTCGGCGTCGACGTGATGATCGTGCGCTTCGACGGCGCCGGGCCGCTGCCGGGCCACGTGACCGAGCACCGCTTCCCCGACCCGACCGCCCTGCTCGAGCAGGGCGGCTGCCGGCTGCTCGTCGTGGTCGAGGACCGGCGACAGGTGCTGATCGCCGGCTCGGTCGACGAGCAGATGTGGGCGGTGTCGTCCGACGACCCCGCCCTCATCACGCTCGCGACCGAAGGCCTGCGCAGCGATCGCGCGGTCCAAGCGCTCGTCGCCGAGGTCGGGGCCGATGCCGCCGCCGACATCGTCGATCCGCACGAGCGAGCCGGTCGGCTCGGGCGCAGTCGCAGCGTGCCGGCGGTCGGACGCACCACGCGCCGATGAGCCGATCACGCCGGCGCACGCTGGCCGAGGCGCCGTCGCCGCCCGTCCACGCGGCCGAGGGATCACGTCCGCTGCTGTGCCGGTCGGGTCCCGGCCACAGCGATGGGCCCGGGTAGCGTACGCGCGTGTCCGCGGCCGAGGTCATGAGGGAGCGCATCCTCAACGGTGCGCTCGAAGCGCTGGCCATCTACGGATCGCGCCGCTTCTCGGTCAGCGCGGTCAGCGAGCTCGCGGGCATCTCGCGCGGCACCCTCTACCGGTACTTCCCCACCAAGGAAGACCTCCTCGACGGCCTCACCGCGCACATGGGCCGCGACTTCCGCCGCTCGCTGCACCAGCACGTGGCCGAAGAGCTGACCGGCGAGGAGCGCGTCGATCACGTCGTCGCGGCGATGCGCGAGTACGTCGACAAGACGCCGATCTTCACGCAGCTCCTGGTCGCGGAGCCGACGTTCGTGCGCACCTTCTACAACGAGCAGTTCCACGACCTCGTCCGGCTCGTGGCCACCAACCTCAAGCCGTCAGCGAAGGGCGGCAAGGCGGCGCCGAGCGCGTCGGCGCTCCTGGCCGCCGAGCTGCTGGTGCGCGTCGCGATCTCATATCGCATCGTCGGCGCCGACGACGGTCCCCTCGCGAACGGCGACTTCGTGAAGCGGTTGAGCAGCCTGCTGGCGTCCGAGCTGTTCGACGACGAGGTCGCCGCCAAGCCGCCTGCTGCACATGCGTAGGTAGGCGACCAACTACTAGACTGGCCGCCTCACGTGCGGGAAATGGGGGGAAGGCCGATGGACATCTGCTCGCTCGGGTACCTCGGGTTCGACACCGTGGATACCAAGGCGTGGGCCGACTACGCCCCGGCCGTGCTCGGGTTCGGCCTGGCGCCGGCCAGCGACGCCGAGACCGTGTACCTCCGGATGGACGATCGCCGCTACCGGATCGCGCTGCACGCGGGTGAGCGCGATCGGATCGCGTACATGGGCTGGGAGCTGCAGAACCGCCCGGCGTTCGAGGCCGCCGTCGACGAGCTGGAGCGCGGCGGCGTCGCGGTCGACGCAGGCGACGACGACCTCGCCGAGCGCCGTGGCGTGCACGCGCTGGCGACGTTCCGCGATCCGGTGGGCTATCGCCACGAGATCTTCTACGGCCAGGAGTCGCTCCCGCACTCGTTCGTACCGGGCCGCGCGTTCGGCGGGTTCGTGGCCGGCAACCTCGGCCTCGGCCATGTGGTGCTTGCGGTTCCCGAGGTCACCGACGAGCTGAAGCGGTTCGCCACCGACGTCATGGGTCTCGTCTGGACTGGCCAGGGGTCGCGGAAGTCGAGCGCGTTCTACCGGCCGAGCGGCAACCTGCGCAGCCACGCCATCGCTTACGCCAACATCCCGGGCCACTTCGGCATCCACCACATGGGGATCTCCGTGCAGGAGCTCGACGACGTCGGCATCGCCTACGACCTGGCCGAGGAGCGAGGCCTGCAGATCCAGACCACGATCGGACGGCACACGCAGGACGCGGTGATCTCCTTCTACCACTACTCCCCGTCAGGCCTGATGCTCGAGTACATCACCGGCGACGAGTACGTCACGGCGACGACGCCAGAGTCGAAGCCCGAGCGCCTGAGCCTCTGGGGCCACAAGGTGCTCGTCGAAGGGCTGCCCTCCACGGTCCGACCGATCGACGCGGCGCCCCGGGGCTGAGCCCACGGCGCTACGATTAGTGGTCAGTACAGCGACGACTATTTGGCGGAAGGGTCGGGGCCGCGTCCGCGGTTCCACCGCCTGGGGGTGACCATGAAGATCGCACGATGCTCCGATGGCGGCGACGCGTTCTGGGCGTCGATCGACGTCGACGCCAGGACGGCGGCACCCCTGCTCGCCGACTTCGCGGCGTGGGCCGCGCAGCTCACCGCCGACCCGGGATCGGCGGTCGACCTCGGTCCGGCACGCCCGCTCGCGGCGCTGCGACTGCTGGCACCGCTCGAGCCCGGCTCCACGGTGGTGGCCGCCGGCGCGACGTACCCGAAGCACGTCGCCGGGCTGGGGCTCACCATGCCGAAGGCCCCGTCCGCGTTCCTCAAGACGCCCGCCACCGTGATCGGTCCCGACGACCCGATCCGCTACCCCGCCATCACCACGCAGCTCGACTACGAGGCCGAGATCGTGGTGGTCGTCGGTGCGCCGGTGGGCGCGGATCCGGAGTCGAGCATCCTCGGCTACACGATCGGCAACGACGTGTCGGCGCGAGACCAGCAGTTCAGCGGCGGCGTCACCGGCATGGACATGTTCTCTGCCAAGGCCATCGACGGCACGAGCCCGCTCGGCCCGTGGATCGTCACCCGCGACGAGCTCGGCGACGGCCACCCCGACCTTGCCATCGAACTGACCGTCGACGGCGAGGTGCGCCAGCAGGACCGCACCGGGTCGATGGTGTGGGGCGCGCCCGAACTGGTCGCCTACATCGACGCCCGCACCCGACTGCACGCCGGCGACGTGGTGTTCACCGGCACCTGCGCCGGCGTCGGCCACGAGGACGGTCGCTACCTCGAACCGGGCCAGCGGGTGGAGATCACCATCGAGGGGATCGGGTCGCTCGCCAACGTGGTCGGCCCCCGCGAGTCGAGCTGAGCGCCCGGCCAGCTACCGGTCGGCGGGGCTGCCGGTGAGGTACGAGCTCTCGATCTCCTCGAGCCGGTCGGTGATCTCGTCGGCGGTGCCGGCATGCACGATGCGGCCCTTGGCCATCACGTAGGCCCGGTCGGCGAACGGCAGCACCTTCCGGACGTGCTGTTCGACGAGCAGCACGCCGACCCCCTCCTTCGACGCGTCGCGGATGGCGCGGAAGAGCCGCTCGACCACCAGGGGCGCGAGGCCGAGGGAGAGCTCGTCGGCGACCACCACCTTCGGCCGGCGCGACAGCGCCCGGGCGAGGATCAGCATCTGCTGCTGGCCGCCCGAGAGGAGGCCGCCCTTCACGGCGAGGTGCAGTTCCAGCTCGGGGAACAGCCCAAGCGCGAAGTCGATGTCACCGCGGCCGACCCGCAGGTTGTCGAGAGCCGACAGGCCGGTGAAGACGGCGCGCTCCTCGGGGACGAACGCCAGGCCACGGCGCGCCCGCCAGTCCAGCGAGCGGCGCGTGGGCGTGCCCTGCCAGCGGACCTCGCCGGCCACCGCCGGCAGCTCCCCCACCAGCGTGAGGAGCGTCGTGGTCTTGCCGACGCCGTTCGGGCCGAGCAGCACCACGACCTCGCCGGCGTTGACCTCGACCTCGAGGTCCCGCACGACCGACACGCCCCGGTACCCGCACGCGAGCCCGCGAGCTTCGAGGAGCGGGGCCAGCACCGTTGGCTCAGCGGGGGGCGGCTCGGCGCCGAGGGTCGACACCGAGGACACGTGGCCGCTCACAACGTGACCTCCGCGGGGTGCACGCGGTCGGCCGCGTCGCTCTCGGGTTCGTCGGCCTCGCCGAGGTACGCGGCCAACACGGCGGGATGGGCGCGGACCGCATCCGGCGGGCCGTGCGCGATCACGCGACCGAAGTCGAGGACCACGACGTCGTCGCAGAGGCCCATCACGAACTGCATGTCGTGCTCGATGAGCAGCACGCCGATGCCCGACTGCTCGACGAGCCGGCGCACGACGTGGGCCAGCTCGGTCGACTCCGCGTCGGAGAGGCCCGCGGCCGGCTCGTCCAGCATGAGGATCGACGGCCGGGTGGCGACGGCCCGGGCAATGGCCACGAGGCGTCGCTGCGCGTACGGCAGGTCCTTGACCTGGCGGTCCAGGTCACCGGTCAGCTCGAACTCCTCGACGACGGCCCGCACATCATCCGGCAGCCCGCGCCGACCGATCCCGAGCAGCGCCGACAGGTAGGAGGCGCGGTCGCGCGGCTCGGCGGCGGTGAGGAGGTTCTCCTCGACCGTCATGTCGTCGAACAGCTCGAGCGACTGGAACGACCGGCTGATGCCCTGGCGAGCACGGCGCGTCGCCGACTGCCGTTCGAGGGCGACGCCGTTGAGCGTGATACGGCCCGCGCTGGGCTTCGTGAACCCCGTGAGCGCGTCGATGACGGTGGTCTTGCCGGCTCCGTTCGCGCCGATCAGGCCCGTGACGCGGCCGGTGCTGACCTCGAAGGACACCTCGTTGACGGCCAGCAGGCCGCCGAACCGGACGGTCAGCCCGGTCACGCTCAGGTCGGTCGGCGGCACGCGGGTGAAGGGTTGGACGGCCGGGCGCGCCACGGCCGAAAGGGCGGGTGCGGCCGGCGTGGCGCTGGGATGGGACCGATCGCGCTTGAGCGTGCGGCCGGCGCGGTCGATCAGCGGCTTGCCGCGAGCCCCGAGCCGGCCGAGCCGGCGCAGCATCTTCACGTGGGCCTCGGCCAGCCCGTCTGGGTCTTGGAGGAGCATGACGATGAACACCAGCCCGGCGAACAGCGGCAGGTAGCGCACGACGTTGGCCGAGAAGACCGACTCGCCGATCTTGCCGCCGAGGCCGCCGGTCGCCAGCAGGGCACCCCACAGCGGACCGGTCAGGTAGCCGATACCGCCGATCACCGCGAGCGCGACGGCGTTGATCGACTCGAACGGGTTCGAGAACGTGCTGTAGGTGACCGAGGTCGACTCGTAGGCGAGGAGGATGCCGCCGATCGAGGCGATCGCGGTCGAGAGGACGAAGGCGTAGAGCTTCCCCTCCAACACGCTGATGCCGAGGGCGGCCGCCGCCCGCTCGTTGGTCCTGATGGCGACCAGACGCCGGCCGACGCGGCTGCGGCGCAGGTTGGCCACGCCGAGCGCGAGCAGCACGAACCACCCGAGCACGAGGAGCGCGTATCGCTCGGGGTGGGTGACCGCCGAGAGGTCGAGGCCGAAGATCGACACCGCCTTCAGCGAGTCGAAGCCCGAGCTGCCGGTGAGCGAGATGTTCGTGAACACGACCGAGCCGATGGCGGTGCCCAGGCCGAGGGTGAGGATGGCCAGGTTGACGCCTCGGGTGCGCAGGGCGGGCAGGCCGAACACGATCCCGATGGGCACGGCGCAGGCGATCGCGATCACGAACGCCAGGGGCAGCGGCAGCCCCGCCGCGGCGTCGAGCCGGCCGCAGATGTAGGCGCCGGCCCCGGCGAGCGCGAACTGGCCGAGCGAGAGCTGGCCGGCGTAGCCGGTGAGGACCACGACCGAGAGCAGCACGATCGCCATCACCAGCGAGGCGGTGATGGCGTTCACCCAGGAGGGGTCGACCGACAGGATCGCGGCCGTCGCCAGCACCGCCGCGACAAGCAATGGGACCGGGCGGATCCGACCCGAGCTCACCGACGGGAGGCGATCGAGGAGCGAGCCGCGGAGCGGGAGGCCCCGGCCCCGCACGACGAGCACGATCATGATGATGACGAACGGGAGGGCGTCGGACAGCCCGACCGTGCTGCTGGCGTAGCGGATCGTCCAGGCCTGGAGGACGCCCAGCACGAGGCCGGCAGCCAGCGTGATCCCGAACGACGAAAGCCCGGCCACGAGCGCGACGGCCAATGCGTACACCGTGACGCTCGTGAGGATGCCGACCTGAAGGCTCACGATCGGCACGATCAACATCGCGGCGACGCCCCCGAGCGCGGCGCCGACGCCCCAGTTCACGGTGGCGATGAGGTTGGGTGACCAGCCCAGCGACGACGCCGCCCGCTGGTTCTCGGCCACCGCCGACGTCGCCCGGCCGAAGTTGGTCCGGCGATAGACGACGCTCAGCACGAGGGTCAGCACGGCGGCGATCGCGAGCAGGTAGAGACGGTCGCGGCTGATCGTGAGGTGGGGGGTGATCTTCACCACCTTGTCCGGCAGCGCGCTGGCCACGAACCTGCTGGTCGACCCGTAGCGCAGGAGCGCCGCGGCTTGCAGCGTGAGCATGACCCCCAAGGTGGCGACGAGCCGGACCAGCGACGAGGCGTTCCGCAACGGTCGCATCACCAGAACTTGGGTCAGCACGCCCAATCCGGCCGAGAACAGCAGGCCGAGGAGGAACGCGACGGCGATCGGCCAGCCGTGGACGACATGGCACTCGTAATAGACGTACGCGGCGGCGATGCCCATCGCACCTTGGCCAAAGTTGACCACGCCCGACCCGCGATAGATGAGAACGATGCCGAGGGCCGCAAGCGCATACATGGCGCCGGTCCCGAGGCCGAGCAGCGCAAACCTCAGCAGTTCAGTCATCGTGGGGATCCTGGTCGGCTGTTGGGGAGATGAAGCACGAGGGCGGTCGCGCCACCCCTCTTTGTCGGAACGAGTTCCAAAGGGTGGCGCGACCGCCGCACGTACATCACGGTGATTGCGAGTCGCTCTGCGCTCTACTTCCCGAAGTTGAGGAAGTCCTGCGTCGTGTCGACAGTTCCGAGGGCCGAGTTGTCGACGAACTTTCCGTCCTTCACCAGCTGGAAGTAGATCCGCCGGTTGAAGACTCGGGGGAACACGGCCGAGCCGAACGGCTTGGTGAAGTCGAGCGTCGGCGTGAGGCCGCCGGTGTCGACGGCATTGGCCTTCTGCAGGGCGGCCGTGAAGCTCGCCGCCGTCACGTCACCGGTCACCGTCTTGGCGACGTTGGTGAAGACCTTCATCGTGACCCAGGTGCCCTGCACAGCGGTGTTGTCGACGTCGATGTCGCCCTTCTTGCCGCTGTAGGCGTCGATCGCCTTCTTGAAGTCGGCCCAGAGGGGGCTCGAGCCGGTCGGGAAGAAGCTGGACAGCACGCCCTTCTCCGCGGGGCTCGATGCGCCACCGGTCTGGTCGATCTGACCCTGCTGCAGGAGACCGGAGGTCGACATGAGAGGAACCGTCGAACTCGACTGCTTGGCGGCCTGAAGGTAGGCCAGCACCTGCGGCGGGGGCAGGAGCAGGAAGGCTGCGTCAGCGTTGCCCACCTGGGCGACGATCGACGAGAGGTCGGTCAGCGTGGGCGGCACGGACAGCTGCTTCGAGACGTCGACGCCGGCCTTCTTGGCCGAGCTGACGAACGAGCCCGTCACCGGCTTGGTCGCCGGGATCTGGGAGGCTACGACCACGACCTTCTTGAAGCCCGCCTTGCTGGCCACGTCACCGAGCCCGAAGGCCAGACCCAGGGCACCAGGAGCGACGAGGTAGCTGTTCGGAGCCGAGAAGGCCTTTGCGTTCAGCGCGACCGCGTCCAACACCGGGATCCCCGCCGCTTCGAGCACGGGAAGGTGGTTGGGAAGGTTCGCATAAGGGCTGATGAACGCCGCCGCCTTCGCGGTCACCGCCTCCTGTGCGCACTGCGTGAGGGCGTTGGCGTCTTCCTTGTCGTTGCAGAAGTGGAAGTCAATGGGATGACCATTGATCCCGCCCTGGCCGTTGTAATAGGCGGTGATCGCCTTCATGGATTCTTGGATGCCAGGCTGGCTCGTACCAACAGCTGTGTCCTCGGGAGCGGTCGTGTAGATCACGATCGGCGTACCCTTCGGGAGGGTGGTGTTGGTGTTGGCGGTGGTATTGCCGCCCGACGACGCTGCTTTGGTCTTGCTGTCCTTCGAGCAAGCACTCGCGGCAAAGACCAGGGCCACCACAGCCAGAAGACCGAGCACCCTGCGAGATACCTTCATCTGCTCCCCTTTTGCGCCTAGCAACGCTCGCCGCGCGAGTCGCTGAATCGTCCGCCCTGAAGGAGCGGTGCCCTGCGTCAGACAATACACTATTGGCTAAGAGTGTCGCAAGTGTTTATATTGTCGCATTCGGTGCCGATGAGGGCCTCAGGCGCCCGAGACGGTGAGCACCTCGCCGGCCCAGCCCCGGTCGTAGGCCGGCCGCCCGAGCTGGAGCCACCCGTTGAGCGCCGCCTTGGTGTGGCGGGCCGCCGCGCCGTGGGACGCGATCTTCCTGGCGTACTCCAACGCCCGCGGCAACGACGCACCCTGGTCGACGACCTCGGTGACGAGACCGAGGCGGAACGCCTCCTCGGCGTCGAAGCCCTCGCCGGTGAGGAGGTAGCGCTTGGCACGGATCACGCCCATGGCCAGCGGCCAGACCAGCACGCTGCCGTCGCCGGCGGCGATGCCGTGCGGCACGTGGTGGTCGACGAACTGCACCTGGCGCTCGACGATGATCACGTCGGCCAACATGGCCTGCGCCATCGGCGCGCCGGCGATCGGACCGTTGATCGCGGAGACGAGCGGCTTCGAGAACCGCAGGCAGTTCTCGATGTTCGTGTGGACCCGTTCCATGACCTCGCGCACGAGGCTGGGCGAGCCCGACGTCACCGCCTCCAGGAAGTCTTGGGCGGGGCCGGAGCAATACGCGTCGCCGGCCCCGGTGAAGACGGCGGCCGCCACGTCGGCGTCGGCCTCGAGGCGCGGCAGGATCGACGCGACCTCGCGCTGGCCCTCATAGGTCAGGGCGTTGCCCTCGTGGGGCCCGTCGATCGTCACGACGGCGATGCCCTCGTCGATCGCGACGTTCAGGTAGGTGAGGTCGGTGTAACCCATCGTGTTCGCATCACCTTTCGGGGTTCGCTGCGAGTGCCAGGACTGTGGGTGCGCTCAACGGGCCGCTTGGACCTGCGCGCGGACCATGGCTTGGATCTTGAAGTACTGGTCGCCCGCGCCGTCGCCGTCCACGAGCGCGAGCCGCCGGATCGTGCGGCGCCCGCCGACCGAGCCCCTGCGGTGCTGCACGGCGAGGTTGTCCCAGATCACCAGGTCGCCCTCGGTCCAGTGGTGCTCATAGACATGTGCGGGCTGGTAGAGGTGGGCGAAGACCTCGTCCAGCAGCGAGCGAGCGGCGTCGTCGCTGAGGTCCTCGAGCACCTCGGCCTGCTGGGCCTGGCGCTGCGACACGTAGAGCAGCTCTTCGCCGGTGATCGGATGCGTCCACAGCACGGGGTGGCGCGTCGAGCGCACCTCGGGCGAGCCCGCCGGCGCCGCCATGGCCCCGGCCGCGCCCGGGATGGCCGGGAGCTCGTGCAGTGACCACAGCGGCGCCACCCGGTCACGCAGCGGCTCAGGCAGCTCGGCGGCCGCGCGCGCTGCGTTCGCGAACCACGTCGGGCTGCTCAGCTCGTCGATCTCTTCGGCGTAGAGGGAGGCGCCGAGGTGCGGCATCTCGTTGAAGTTCATGTCGGAGTGCCAGGGGATCTCGACGTCGGGCAGGACCGACTTCCCGGAGGGGCTCGACACATAAGCCTCGGGCGCGACGCCGGGCTCTTCGAGGACGGTGGCGACCGCGCCGCAGATGCGGGTCGTCTCGGCGACGGTCATGCCGTCGCTGTGCATCACGAGCAGGTGGTGCTCGAGGAAGAGCCGGCGGAGCTCGTCTCGGAGCGACGGATCCAGCTCGCCGTGCGGGTCGAACGCGACCTCGACGCCGAACGGCCGCAGGGCACGGGCCGTGAGGCCCATCAATCGACCTTGGTGACCATGCCGTCGTCGGCAAAACCGAACTGCGGCACCTGCTCGAAGAAGCCGATGGTCGCCGCGGTCGACCGCTGCAGCGTGCGCGTCCCGACCTCGGCCACATCGGCCCGGCCGTGCTGCACGACGAGGTTGTCCCAGATGACGCAGTCGCCCGGCTTCCACACGTGCTCGTAGATGTTGTCGGCCGCGGTCATGACCGCCAGCAGCTCCTGGATCAGGGCCTCGCCGTCGTCGGCATCCATCCCGACGATGCTGTCGACCTGCATCTCGCAGAGGTAGAGGTACGGCAGGCCCGAGCGCGCGTCGGTCCCGACCAGCGGATGCGCGGCGCGAGGATCGTCGTCGGCCAGCGACGACAGCCGGTTGCGCCTCGTCTGGTCGTGCGGGAACACGTTGAGGACCTCGAGCCCGCTGATGCGCGCCCGCAGCTCGGGGTCGAGCTGCTGGTACGCACGGGCGCCGCTCGCGAACAGCGTCGATGACGTGCCCGACTGGACGTCCAGCGCGTGCAGGATGCCGACGAGGACCGGGATGGGCACGAACGAGAGGTCCGAGTGCAGCGCGAGCTGCTGGGACCCGAACATGCCGACCGCCGGGTCGTTCGACACCATGTCGACGTCGTTCTCGAGCAGCGGACCGAAGTAGGTCGTGAGGCGGTTCTGCTGCTCGCGGTCGAGCGCCTGGCCGCCGGCCACCAGCAGGTGGTGCTCGGCGAACAGCTCGTTGAGCTCGCGCTGCTGCTCAGCGGACAGTGGCTGGCCGAGGTCGATGTCGATCTCCGCCCCGAACGGGTGCAACTGCTTCCATGACAGGCTCATGGCCGTCCCCCTGGTCTCGACCGGTCGCCCAGCGCCCGGTGGTGGGCATGGCGGTCCTGGTGGATTCGTAGCACAATCTAGGCTGTTTCTGCTCGATCTGTCAAAGTGTCGGTTCAGCTGGCGACGGTCGGTCGAGCGAGCGGGGCCAGGGCGCCGAGGCCGAAGAACGTCGCCGCATTGGCGCCGGCGACCTTCTCCCGCGCCGTGGGCGAGAGGTCCTCGTTCTCGAAGAGCTCCTCGACGGTCTCGGGGCACTCGCAGTCGAAGTGGGAGTAGTCCGATGAGTACAGGAACCGCTCCTCGCCGTACGCGGCGATGGCCGAAGCCATGAACGGATCGTCGGGCTCGACCCCGAAGAACACCCGGTCGCTGCTGAGCCACTCGCTCGGCAGGCGAGTGCGGGCCGGAAAGTCGTCGGGCAGGAGCTGGACGTGCTGGTCGAGCCGCGCGGCCAGCCAGGGCAGCCAGCCCACGCCGGCCTCGAAGAACGCCACCTTCAGGCGGGGGAACCGCTCGAGCAGGCCGCCGGCGGTGAACGAGGTGACGGCCGCCATCATGTCGACCGGCACGAACGCGTGCTTCTGGCCGAACGTCGGGAAGAGGTCGCCCATCGAGCCGTAGCTGTTGACGATGTGCACCGACATCGGCACGTCGGCGTCCTGCGCGGCGGCCCAGACCCGGTCGAACGAGGGATCGTGCAACGGCGTCCGCTGGATCTGCGGCAGCGTGTGCACGCCGAGCACGCCCTTCGCCGCCACCCGCCCGATCTCGGCCACGGCGGCCTCCGGGTCCTGCAGCGGGAGCACGGCCACCGCCTTGAGGCGCGCGGGATCCGCCGAGCAGAACTCGTCGTGCAGCCAGTCGTTGTAGGAGCGTGCCAGCGCGGCCGCCAACCGTGGGTTCTTGATGCCGCCCATGCCGGTCAGCGAGATGTAGGTGCCGAAGAGGAAGGCCACGTCGATGCCCTCCTCGTCCATGTCACGCAGGCGGGCATCCGGGTCGCGCTGGCCGGGCCGGTTGCTCCAGTACTTGTCGGACTTGTGGACCTTCGGGCGCGGGTCGTTGGTCGGGCCGAGCAGGTCCTGGCTGCGCGGGAGGACCTGGCCCTCGACGAGGAGGTGCAGGCCGTTGAGGAAGCGCGGGGCGACGTCCGCGAAGTCGGGACCGAGCCGCTCGACCCAGTCGACGCGGTTCTCGTTCACGTGGCCGTCGGCGTCGACGACGGGGGCGGTCTTCACATCGAGGTTCGGCATGTCGGCTCCAGTCACCGTCACGGAGACATCTCGGCTCCGGTCCGGGGCAAACTACTGAGGGTCAGGCAAAGTAATCAACTTTTGCCATATGTGTCTTGTTTGCGGCAGGCGGGAGCAGTACGATCCCGATCGTCGCACGGTCCACTGGGGGAGATCTGCCATGAAGGTGTCGGCACTGCCGGGGTTCGGCGGGGCGGAGATCAGCGAGATCGACCTGCGCGAGCCCATCGCGGAGGACGACCAGTTGGAGCTGCGGGCCCTGTACGCACAGCGGCGCCTCCTGGTCTTCCGCGACCAGGACCTCTCGTACGACGACCAGATCCGCGCCGTCTCGACGTTCGGCCCCGTGGTCGACGAGTTCGGTGACGGCTCGAGCGCCTCGATGGTCTCCAACCTCGACCCGGACGCGTTCCTCCCGATCACCGAGCGGCTCTACTTCCACTCGGACCGCACGTACACGCCGCACCCGCTGCTGGCGCTCTCGCTCTACGGGATGGACATCTCCCCCGACGTCACCTGCACGCGCTACGTCAGCCCGGAGGCCGCCTTCCATCGCCTGCCGTCGGAGCTGGCCCGGCGCATCGTCACGATGGTGGCCGTCGACATGGCCGACTACAGCGATCCCAAGCACCCCGACCTTCGTCCCCTGCGGCACCGCCTGCCCGACGAGCTGCCAGCGACGGCGTTCCCCCGCCAGGCCCATCCCATCGTCCTCACGCACCCAGTGACCCACGACCCGGTCCTGTACGTGGGCCAGTTCACCACCGTGTGGATCGAGGGCGTCGAGCGCGGCGAGGGCAACGACCTGCTCGACGAGCTCTTCTCCTACATCTACGACGAGGACTACGTGTACGAGCACCACTGGCGTGCGCAGGACCTCGTGATCTGGGACAACGTGGCCTTGCAGCACGGACGCGACGCACTCCGGACCGAGGAGCGGCGCGCGCTGCGACGGGTCTCGATCAGCCACGCCGGCTGGAGCGACTTCTTCCAGAAGCTCGGCGCGCTCGAGCCCCAAACCTGACCTGACCTGACCGGCCGGCGGGCCGCACACCCAACCGGGTGGTACCGGCGTCGTCAGGACGACCGCGGTCCCACCCAGTTCGAGAGGCCGGTGCGGCTCAGGCCGGCGGGGCGCCGTCGACCCGCAGGTCGACGAGCTCGAACCGGGCGGCTCGCTTGCGGGCCATCTCGGGCGGCAGGCCGCAGTCGAGGACGGGCACGGCGCCGTCGATCAGCACCGTGGCCGTCGCCTTCCCTGGGCGCGGGCCATCCCACCGGAACTCCACCTCGGCGGCACCCTCGCCGTCGGGGGTCGAGCGAGCGGTGAAGTCGACGTCCAGCCACGACCAGCCGTGGTGCTCGAAGAGCGCCCGCTCGACGACCTGAGCCCACCCGTCGACGGCGGTGCAACCGCGGTAGTGGTCGTGCAAGGCCGCGGGTGCGATCGTGCGGGTGACGATGCCATCGAGGATCAGCGGGTCGAGGTGCGCCCACAGGCGCCCGTCGGGCAGCGTCACCGCCGTGGGGGCGAAGCGGTGTCCCCCGGTGTGGCTGCAGCGCAGGACCTCGAACCCAGGCAGTCGGCCGGCCACGTCCAGCGCCAGCTTGGTGCCCAGCTGGCCGCAGCACCGGTCCCGCCGGCCGTGCCCGCACACCAGCACCGTCGGGCCCGCCGGCACGCCAGGATCGGCTGGGTCGCGATCGGGATCCGCGAGCTCGGCGACGAGGACCTCCAGCCGATCAGGAGCCGCCTCGTAGGAGCGGCCGTCGAAGCGGTTGGGGCCTACCCGCAGCCAGCGCGTCACCCGCGGGAGCTCGGCGCCCTGGCGCGGCACCACGGCCAGCACCCGCGTGCGCTCCTGATCTCCGGCCGCGGCCACGACCGGCAGCTCGGCGACATCCTTCGGCCACGGGAGCGGCACCTCGATCGTCAGGAACGTGTCGTAGGTGCCGGCGGTGGCGATGGGGTCGAGCCCCTGCGCGCGGGTCCACGGCGAGCAGAGGAAGTCCCGAGCGGCCGTGGCGCTGAGCGCGCTCGACGCGCCGTCCGGCGGCATCAGATGACGCCCTGGCCCTCGAGGCGATCGATCTCCTCGGCGCTCAGACCGAGGATGTCCTGATAGACGCGGGCATTGTCCTCGCCGAGCTTAGCGCCCGTGCGCCAGACGGCCCCGCCGTGGTTGGCCATCTTGGGGAACGCCCGCTGCATCTTGACGGTGCCGAGGTCGGGATCGTCGATCTCGATCACGTTGCCGCGCTCGATGTAGGTGGGGTCTTCGACGATGTCCTTCGCGCTGAAGATCTTCGAGGCCACGACCTCGCTGCGAGCCATGATCTCGAGGGCCTCGTCAGCCGTGCGCCCGGCCACGTACTGCCGCAGCAGCTCGTCGAGCCGGTCGGCGCGCTCGTACTGCTTGCGCGGCTCGTCGTAGTCGCTGGCCGGCTCGCCCAGCAGCGCGGCGACCTTCTCGACCGCGCGCGGCGTCCCCGAGGTGACCGTGATCCAGATGTCGTCCAGCGAGAGGTAGGTGTTGACCACCGGCGCCGGGGCGTTGGCCAGGCGGTTGCCCGCGCGCAGCGGCGGCACGCCGAGCTGGTCGTACATGATCACCTGCCACTCGCACAGCCGGTAGAGGCCCTCGAACAGCGCGAGGTCGATCCACTCGCCGTCGAAGTCGGGGTCGTTGTCGCGCCGGTAGATGGCGGCGAGCACCGAGAACGCGCCGAACAGGCCCGTGACCGAGTCGCCGTGCGAGAAGCCGGTGTGGATCGGCGGGCCGTCCGGGAAGCCGGTGAGGTGCACGACACCGCTCATGGCTTCGCCGACCTTGCCGAAGCCGGGGCTGTTGCGCAGGGTCGTGTCGGCGCCGAAGCCGGTGACCTGCAGCATCACGACCTTGGGGTTCACCTCGTGCACCGACGGCCAGTCGAGATGCCACTTCTCGAGCGTCTCGACCCGGAAGTTGGTGATGACGACGTCGGCCCAGCGCACCAGGTCGTGCGCGATCTGCTGGCCCTCGGTCTGGCGCAGGTCGAGCGTGACCGAGCGCTTGTTGCGACCCGACACCTTCCACCACAGGTAGACGCCGTCCTTGTGGTTGCCGGTCACCCGCTGCGCGTCGCCCACGACGGGCGGCTCGACGTGGATCACATCGGCGCCGAGGTCGGCCATCAGGCCTCCGGCGAGCGGTCCGGCGATCACATGAGCGATCTCGACGATCTTGAGGCCGCGCAGCGCGGCCGCGTCGGGCATCTGGGTCACCACTGTCTCCCTTGCGATGCGGGTGTCCACCATGCTTCCAGGTGGGCGAGTGGTCTCGGACACTAGTCGTCGTACGCCTCACGACGCCACCGCCTTCAGCGCGATCAAGATCAAGAATGACGCTGGTCGGAGCCGGGTTCACGGGCACATTTCGGAGTTGCTAGCCTGACGACTAATGGCGATGGGGTACGACGACGAGCGACCCGACGGCGAGTCGGCGGTGCCATCGGCCGACGGTGCCGCGGTGCTCCCGCTGGTCGAGGCGAGCCCCGCCGACCCCCAGCTCACCGCCGCGTACGACGCGGTGGCCGGCGCCCGCGGCGGCGTGCCCAACGTGTTCAAGGCGCTCGGCAACAGCCCGGAGGCCGTCGGCGCGGTCGCGGGGCTCGGCACGATGCTGCGCGAGCGGTCGGTCCTCGACCCCGCGCTGCGCGAGTCGGTCGTCCTCGCCGTCGCCGCGGCGTTGGGCAGCACGTACGAGTGGTCGCAGCACCACCGCAGCGCCCGCCGGCTCGGCGTCGAACCCGAGGCCCTCGTGGCCGCGCTCGCGACCGACGCCGCCGACCCGGTCGTCGCCGCGGCCCGGGTGGGATGCGACGTCGCCTGCGGGCGGCGGCCCGCGGCGCGCGATCTGGCCGCGCTTGCCCACCTCGGCCCGCGGGCCATCACGGAGATCGCCGTGCTGGGTGCCTACTACGGGATGCTGGCGCGGTTCCTCGGGGCGTGGGGCGTGCCGCTCGACGAGGGCATCGCGCCGCTGGACCCGCCGGACGTGGCTCGGTGACGACCACCCGCCTCGAGGACCGCGGCATCTCGACCGAGCGGATCGGCGCGGGCCCGCCGCTGCTGCTGGTCCACGGCGGGCTGGTCGATCGCCGCTCGTGGGTGCACCAACGCGTGCTGGCCGGCGAGCTGACGCTCCTCCTCCCGGACACCCGTGGCTTCGGGCAGTCGTCGAGGGCCCGGGCGGCGGCGACGCCCGACGATCTCGTCGACGACGTCAGCGCGGTCGTGGCGGCCGCAGGCTTCGACGCGGTCCACCTGCTCGGGTTCTCGCTCGGCGGCATGATCGCCCAGGCCGTCGCCGTGCGGCGCCCCGAGCTCGTCCGCTCGCTCGTCCTCGTGAGCACCTGCATGCCGCCGACCGCGTCGCGGGGCGGCGCGCCGCGCGCCCAACCCTCGCCCGATGCGCACGTCACGCGTGCGTTCTCCGAGTCGTTCCGGGCCTCGCACGCCGAGTTCTTGGCGTCCTATCGCGCGATGGCAAACGAGAACCGCGCCCGCGGCTTCACCGCCCTCGCTCCGGCGCTCCGCGACGCGGCGTCCGCCGACCAGCTCGGCGAGCTCACGGTGCCCACGCTCGTCATCCATGCCGACGACGACGCCGCCATCCCCATCCGCCTTGGCGAGAGGCTGGCGGCGGCCATCCCCTCGGCCCGCCTGCAGCGCTTCGCCGGCTGCGGCCATTCGGTGCACATCGAGCGACCGACCGAGCTCAACGAGCTGGTCGGCTCGTTCGTGTCCCGCGTCGAAGGCTGAACGGCGGAGCCGCACCCACCCGATCTCGAAAGGCATGCACATGAGCGAAGCGGCCACCGACGACGAGGTCCTCGCGGCGTACCCGAACACGCGCATCGATCAGGACAACGTCGAGCACTACCGCGGCCGGCTCGAGCGCCGGCTGCTCGTCAACCGCTGCGCCGAGTGCCGACTGTGGCACCAGCCGCCGCGAGCGGTGTGTCCCCGGTGCTGGTCGTCCGACGTCCGGGCCACGGAGGTGAGCGGCCGCGGCACGGTCGCGCTGCACACCGTGCTGCACCTGGCCGCGCCGAGCGCCGGCGTTGCGGGCGGGGGTGGGTACCCACTCGCCGCCGTCGACCTCGTCGAGCAGGACGGCCTCCGGTTCACGGCGCCGATCGTCGACATGCCCGAGCCCCGCATCGGCGACGACGTGGAGCTCACGTGGATCACGCGCGACGGCTCGCCGGTGCCCGCGTTCCGCCCGGCGGGTGCGGCGTGAGCGACATCAAGGACCGGGTGGCGATCGTCGGTCTGGGCACGACGGAGTACTCGCGCAACAGCGGCCGCACCTCGGCCAGCCTCGTGCTGGAGGCGTGCATCGCGGCGATCCGCGACGCCGGCATCGAGCGGGACGAGATCGACGGACTCTGCGGGTCGAACCGCGTCATCCCCGCTCATCAAGTGCAGGGAGCGCTCGGCATCCCGGCATGCACGTGGTGGGCCAACCCGACCGTACCGTTCCAGCACCAGCTCATCGAGGCGATGAACGCGGTGCATGCCGGCAGTGCTCAGACCGTGCTCGTGTACCACGGCAACTACCGGGCCACGGGCGTCTCGCGCTCGGCGATCGCGGACCCGTTCCGCGAGCGTGCCGGGCCGGGCTTCAACGTGCTCGCCTCCGACCCCGACACGTTCGCCTCGCCCGTGGGCTACGCGCCGTGGGCCGGGCGATACCTCGAGCAGTTCGGCGTGGGCCGTGAGGTGTTCGGCAAGGTCGCGATCAACAGCCGGTCCAACGCGATCGCCAACGAGCACGCGGCGATGCGCAAGCCGCTGACGATGGAGGACTACCTCTCGGCTCGCATGGTCCGCGAGCCACTTACCGCCTTCGACATGGACTATCCGGTCGACGGCGCCGACGCCTTCATCGTGACGTCGACGGAGCGGGCCCTCGACCTCCCGCACGTCCCGGTGCTCATCCACGCCGCAGTGATGGGCCAGACGGACCTGCCCTACGAGGACCAGGTGACCGACCTCGGCCACACCGGCCAGCAGATCGTGGCCCGCGAGATGTGGCGGCGCAGCGACGTCCGCCGCGACGACATCGACGTCTTCTTCCCCTACGACGGCTTCACGATCATCTGCGTGCGCTG
Organism: Acidimicrobiales bacterium; assembly: GCA_025463985.1. Classification (GTDB taxonomy): domain Bacteria; phylum Actinomycetota; class Acidimicrobiia; order Acidimicrobiales; family Iamiaceae; genus JAODBM01. Next base: position 10,230 of record JAODBM010000128.1, on the reverse strand, counting down.
GTTCGAGGCGCTCGGCTTCTGCGGGGACGGCGAGGCCGATGCGCTGTTCGACGACAGCTGGGACGCCGCCACCAACCGGCTGCTGCTGGGCGGTCGGGTGCCGGTCAACACGCACGGCGGCAGCCTCTCCGACGGCGGCGTGCAGGGCTCCAACCACTTCCGCGAGGCCGTCGATCAGCTGCGTGGCACCGCCGGCGCCCGCCAGGTGGCCGGCGCCCGGCACGCGCTCGTCGCTCCGGGCGGCATGTTCTTCAACTCGGGGGGCGTGATGCTCCGGTCCGACGGCTGATGGCCACCCAGCGCATGGGAAGGCGCCCGCGATGACCGAGGGCACGTTCGGCCAGCGCCGCGCCGCCGACACCGACGGCGAGGTCCAGCGCATCCTCGAGAAGCTCGAGCGCTCCGGCAACGACCTGCCGATCCTGCGGCTGATGGCCAACGCGGGCCGCGCGTTCCGACCCTTCGTGCTGCTGAGCACCGCGCTGCTGCACGAAGGAGCGCTGCCGCCCCGGGTGCGGGAGGCGGTGATCCTGCACCTCGCCCACCGGCACCAGCTGGGCTACGAGTGGCACGAGCACGAGCCGATGGCGCTCGCCGCGGGCCTCACGCCCGACGACTGCGCACTGCTCGCGCAGGGCCAGGACCTCGACGATGCCGACCTGCAGCTCGCGCGGCGGTTCGCCGACGACCTGCTCGACCGCCGCGACCTGACGACGACTCGGGCCGCGCTGCTGGAGCGGCTCGGGCCCGAGGCGACGCTCGAGCTGGCCCTGGTGGTCGGCTGGTGGGGCGGCATGGTGCCCGCCGCGCTGCGCACGCTCGACGGCGAGGGGCTCCCCCACCACCCGTGGCCGCCCGCGCCCACGCCCGCGGCCGCGGCCGCGTCGTGAGCGTGCCTCGGGGCGGGGTGGCTCAGAGCGGGGCCACGAACGGCGCACGCGCCTGCTCGTAGACGAGCGCCGTCCGCGCGTCGACCACATCAGGCCGGCTCGTGACGTGCTCGAGCACGAAGTCCCGAACGCGCCCGACGTCGGGGACGGCGATCTCGACCACGAAGTCGTCGGCGCCCGACACCATCCACACCGCGAGCGTCTCGGGCACCAGAAGGAGATCGTGCTGGAAGGCCCGCACGCTCGCGGTGGTCTTGGGCTGCAGCCGGACGCTGACGAGCGCGCTGATGGGACGGCCGAGCGCGGCCGGATCGACGTCGGCGTGCCAGCCGCGGATGATGCCGCGGGCCCGCAGGCTGCGCACGCGCTCATGACACGTCGACTGCGCGATGCCGACCGTCTCGGCCAGCTCGCGGTTGGTGCGCCGCGCATCCTTCTGCAAGAGGCCGATCAGGGCGAGGTCGATCTCACTTATCTTCGGCTGCTCACCCATAGTTCAGAATCTCCTTCGAACTTGTTGCGCTAACACCGAAGATACTCGACCATCTGCCCATGGTGCTCACCGAGACGTCCAGGCTCACCCCTCCGTCGGATCCGGTGCGGCCGGGCACGGCGCACCTGTCGGGCGTGCAGGCCACGATCCGCTTCCTCGTCGAGGTGCTGAAGAGCGACCGCGAGCGCGGCCTGCGCACGGCGGCCTTCGTCTCCGGCTACCAGGGCTCGCCGCTGGCGGGCTTCGATCGCGAGCTGCAGCGCGTGCTGCCGACGGTGGGCGTCGACATCGTCCACCAGCCCGGAGTCAACGAAGAGCTCGGCGCCACCGCGGTGATGGGCAGCCAGCTCGCGTCGACGCTGGCCTCGGCTCGCTACGACGGTGTGCTCGGCGTCTGGTACGCCAAGGCGCCGGGCCTCGACCGCAGCATGGATGCCCTGCGGCACGCGAACTTCGCGGGCGCGAGCCGTCACGGCGGGGCCATCGCGCTCGTCGGCGACGACCCGGCGGCCAAGTCCTCGACCCTGCCCAGCGCTTCGGAGGGTGCGCTCGCCGAGCTGGGCATGCCGGTCCTGTTCCCCCGCACGCTCTCGGACGTCCTCGAGCTCGGGCAGCACGCGGCCGCGCTCTCGCGCTACTCGGGGGCGTGGGTCGCGATGAAGCTCGTGACGACGATCGCCGACGCGGAGGGGACGGTCGTCGTGGGCGATCCGATCGTGCCCGTGCTCCCCGCGGGCTTCGAGGCCAGCGCGGTGAGCGGCGACCTGCTGACGCCCACGACGTTGGCGCGCGAGCCCGAGGTCCTGACGCTGCGGCTCGACGCCGCGGCCCGCTACGGCGACGCCAACGGCCTGAACCGCGTGCTGGTCGAGCCCCGCCGGGCGCGGATCAGCCTGGTCGCGAGCGGCACCGTCGTCACCGACCTGCTGGAGGCGCTGCGGCTGCTCGGGCTGGACGAGGCGGCGCTGGCCCACCTCGGCGTGCGGGTGAGCGAGATCCGCATGCCTTACCCGATCGGTCCCGGGTTCGCCGCCGAGGTCGGACGGGACGCGCACGACGTCCTCGTCGTCGAGGAGCGGCGCGAGCTGGTCGAGCACCAGGTGCGCGCCCTGCTGGCCAGCCATCCCGACCGGCCGGTGGTGTGGGGTCGGCGTGACCGCGAGGGCGCCCCGTTCATCCCGCGGCACGGCTCGCTGGACGCAGCGTCGCTGGCCCGGATCCTCCACGGCCCCTTGGCGGCACGGCTCGACGGCGACCTCATCGCGCCGCCGCGCAAGCGCGAGATGATCTCGGTCACCACCGCGAGCCGCGTGCCGTGGTACTGCCCGGGGTGCCCGCACTCGGTGAGCACCACCGTGCCCGAAGGGACGCTGGTCGGCGCGGGCATCGGCTGCCACTCGATCGTGCGGTTCATGCCCGAGGAGCGGGTCGGTCAGAGCATCGGCATCACGCAGATGGGCGGCGAGGGCGCCCAGTGGATCGGCATGGCGCCGTTCGTGGAGGACCCGCACATCGTGCAGAACCTCGGCGACGGCACGTTCTTCCACTCGGGCCACCTCGCAGTGCGCGCCGCCATCGCCGCCGACGTCTCGATCACCTTCAAGATCCTGTGGAACGGCGTCTCGGCGATGACCGGCGGCCAGAACGTGGCCGGTGGGATGGCGGTCCTCGACCTCACCAAGCTGCTGATGCTCGAAGGCGCCAAGCAGGTGATCATCACCACCGACGACACGGCCAAGTACCGCCGAGCACGGTTGCCGGCCGGCGCGTCGGTCCGGGACCGAGACGCGGTCATCGACGTGCAGCGTGAGCTGGCCGCGGTCCGCGGCGTCACCGTGATGATCCACGACCAGGCGTGCGCGACCGAGCTCAAGCGGGCCCGCAAGCGTGGCCTCGCGCCGAAGCCGATCCATCGAGTGGTCATCAACGAGCGGGTCTGCGAGGGGTGCGGCGACTGCCAGACGAAGTCGAACTGCCTGTCCCTGCAGACCGTCGACACCGCCTTCGGCCCCAAGACGAGGATCGACGAGGAGTCCTGCAACGTGGACCTCTCGTGCCTCGCCGGCGACTGCCCGGCGTTCACGCTGGTCGCGGGCGCGGCGCCGACCGGCGAGGTCGAGGTCGTCGACCCGACCGCGCTGCCCGACGCCGTGGTGCTACGGATCGACCGACCGCTCTCAGTGCGGATCGCCGGCGTCGGCGGCACCGGCGTGGTGACCGCCGCGCACCTGCTGGCCCGCGCCGCCATGTTGGACGGCCTGGAGGTGTGGGGCCTCGACCAGACGGGCCTGTCACAGAAGGCGGGTGCGGTGATCTCCGACCTGCGCATCGGCGACGGCGCGGCCGAGCGGTCCAACGTGCTCGGGCCCGACGAGGTCGACGTCCTCCTCGCCGCCGACCTCGTGGCCGCCACCCGCCCGGCTGCGCTGGAGGGCGCGTCGCCCGAGCGCACCGCGGTGGTCGGCTCGCTCGCCAGCTCGCTGAGCGGGCCCATGATCCTCGGGCTGGGCGAGCGACGGGTGCCGGTCGCCGAGCTCGAGCAGCTCCTCACCCGCTCGGTGCGCGCCGGCGCGGCCACGTTCGTCGACGCCGACGAGCTCGCCCGCCGGGCCACGGGCACCACCGCGGCCGCCAACGTCGCATTGCTCGGCGTGGCGTGCCAGCTCGGCCTGCTGCCCGTCTCGGCCGGCGCGCTCGAAGCCGCCATCGACCAGAACGGCGTCGCGGTCGACGCCAACCGCGCCGCCTTCGACCTCGGGCGGGCGTGGGCCGCCGGCCAGCTCCCGGCCGCCGCTGGCCAGCCGGGGCCCGCCGCCGACGTGACCGACCTGGTTGCTGCCTACGAGCTGCCCAAGGACCACGAGCACCACATCGCGCTGCTCGGCTCCGAGCTGATCGCGTATCAGGACCGCCGTCTCGCGACCCGGTTCCTCGACCTCGTGGCCCGGACCTGGCGCGCCGAGCAGGCCGTCGGAGGCGACGGCTCGTTGGCCGTTGCGGTGGCCGATGGGGCGTACAAGCTGTTCGCCTACAAGGACGAGTACGAGGTGGCCCGCCTCCTGCTCGATCACCCGTCGGCCTCGGGGCGGACCGTGTGGCTCCTGCACCCGCCCGCGCTGCGCAGCCGGGGCCTGGCCCGCAAGATCCACGTCGGCGGCTGGGGACGGCCGGTCATGCGCACGCTGCGGGCGTCCCGGCGCCTGCGCGGCACCCGGCTCGATCCGTTCGGGCGGGGGCCGGTGCGGGTGGTCGAGCGGCGCCTGGCCGCCGAGTACGTCACGACCGTCGACACCCTCCTCGGCGCGCTGCGGCCGGACAACCTGGCGGCGGCGACCGCGATCGCCGCGCTCCCCGGGCTGGTGCGCGGCTACGAGGACGTGAAGCTCGGCTCGGTCGCGTCCTACGACGCGGCGGTGGCGGCGCAGCTGGCCGACCTTCGCGCCTCGCTGTCGTAGCCACGGCCCGAGCTGGGTTTGCGAGCGGGTCAACTGAGCCACGTCGACCCAGCCCGTTCGGGACGCGGGACGGCCCGCCCCCATGTGGAGGGGCGGGCCGAACCGGTGGTGGGGGGAGGGGTCAGGTCAGCTGATCACCTGGCACGAGGAGCCGGACGCTCGGAGCGCGAACGGCGTCACCGTGAAGCCGGCGTTGTTGACGGCCGCCGTGATCTCGCCGGCGTAGTTGTTGCCGGTGTAGGGATCGGTGGCGTGGGCAACGCTGCCGGACCGGCAGATGAACCGGGTGAACTCCCGCACGGCGCCGCTGATGCCGCTGGTGCCACCCTGGACGTTCAGGTCGGTCCCGCCGTTGATGGCCGGGCCGGGCTGGTTGACGAAGTCGCAGGCCCCGGCGCCGGTCTTGACGCAGTCCGCATCCTGCTTGCGGGTCACGTGGTAGAGCGTGCGCCCGATCGGATACGTGTTGGACAGGATCTTCGACGTGCTCGGGAGCTTGCCGTTGACCGGAGCGGGGACCGCCGAGTAGGTGGTGCCACCCAGCGGGTAGCTGGCCTTGTAGGGGAAGGACGACAGCTCGCCGTACGACCCGAACCAGATCCAGTTCTTCGGGTTGTTGGTCGACGTCGCGCTGGTGCTGAGGTTGGCGGCGCCGACGTCGTTGATGAGCGGCTTGATGTCGTTCTCGAACGGGAACGTCCCGTCGGACACCAGCTTGCGGTCACACGTCTGGCCGTTCACCGTCCAGTTGGCCGGCGCACCGCCGTTGGCGATGATGTAGCTGTTGAACGTGGCGAACGTGCCCGATGCGGAGTTCAGGCCCCACGGCACGATCGGGCCGTCGTCGGCGCTGCCGACGGTGATCCCGAGCGAGGGGATGTCGCTCCAGTTCGCGTAGTCGCAGTTCCAGATGTGGTACAGCTCGGTCGGCGTGATCGCCGACCCACCGGCCGACTGGATGCTCGAGCGGCCCTGGAACACCATCACCTCGACGCCGTCCTGGCCGTAGCCCCAGAAGGTGTCAGCGGCGAGCTCGTTGCCGCCGATGGCGTTGCCACCGGTCGTCTTCGGCCCCCGGGAGGAGCGGGCGAAGTCGAGGTTCGGTCCGGTCGCCGAGGAGCCCAGGTAGCTGGGCACCGAGTTGACCGATCCGGCATAGGTGGTGTTGGCCTGGCCGCTTGGGATGAACCCGTTGAGCGAGGCGATGCCCGAGCTCGAGCCGGCGGGCGTGGCCTGCGCGACGGTGTCGTGCTGGTAGTTGCCCCCCGTGTTGGTCTCCGGGTTCGGGTTGTTCGTGATGCACTTGCCGAGGTTCGGGCCGACCTGCGTCGTGGTGAAGCAGCCCGGTGAGCCGAGGTAGAGGTCGGTGAGCCCGACCATGGCCTTGTAGGTGGTGTCCGAGCCGCCGCCGACGATGACGTGCGGCGCCAGGTCGAAGCCGTAACCCGTCGGGGAGGTGGCGCTCGCCGTGGAGGCGAGGGTGAGGGGTGTGAGGACCGCGGTCGCGGCGACCGCGACCTTCCAGAAGCGCTTCATGAGTTGCGTCGTCCTTCCGTGATCACGCGGCGTGCCGGGCGGCACGGCGGCGGTTGAGGTACAGGCCGCCGCCAACGGCGACTGCGCCGAGGGGGAGCAGCACGGCGTAGGGAGCCTCGGGGGTGGCGGGGGGCGGGGTCGCGGCGTCGGGGAGCGTCATCGTGATGAACGCCTGGTCGCCGGTCGTCGCGGTGTTGTTGCTGGAGAGCCGCAGCTGGCAGTTCCGGTACGACGAGAGGCCGTTGCTCGGCGTGGCGTCGTTGGGCGCCAGGCAGTTGAACTGGCCCTGCGGGCTCACGCCCTTGAACGGCGTGAAGCCGAGGTTGGGGTCGGCGGCGGGAAACGTGACGTTGCCGCTCGAGTCGGCGATCGCGGCCGACGGCGAGGAGCCGAGGTCGCAGTGCGTCGTCACCTGGTAGCCGGGTGTCGTCGGCGCCACGCCGTCGCACTGCTCGACGTAGATCTGCTGGCCCGCGGTGAACCCGGAGCCGGTGACCGTGAACGCCTGCGGCGCGCCGGTCGTGTCTCCGGGGACGGTGAACGGGTTGGTGGAGGGTGTGGTGATGTTGCCGGCGAGGGCGGGGGCCACGACGAGCAAGGAGCCGATGGAGGCGGCTCCTGCTGCGACGAGAACTCGGAGCTGCGTTCGCACCGGGGTCCTTTCAATGACGGGAACGTGGGTCGACGCCGACGGCGCCGAGCTGATTACCGCAGACGAACTGCCTGGTCACAAGGCCGTGCCGGACTTGTTCCGGGCGGGTTGGGGAGCCGTTCACTCGGGCACCGACGAACGGTTCGGCACGCGCTCGCGCCCGCCCCGCTGGGTGGTCAGCGCAACGCGGGGAGGAGCAGGTCGACCTCGAGCAGGAGGGCCATCAGGCCGCCCGCGACGAGGGGCGCGACCATGATCGCGACCGTCAGCGCGCGCACCCGCCCGCGCAGCTTCGACGCCGCGAATGCCGCCCCGCCGAGCGTCAGCAGCAGCGCCAGCGCGTAGACGTTGCCGACCAACGGCGGCCCGGCCGTGTCGGGCGGGATCGGCCGGACGGCCCGCTTCAGCCCGAAGTTCGAACCGGAGACCGCCTGCACGATCGTCCGTCGCCGCGAGAACATGCCGCCGGCGCCGGCGACGAGCGTGATGCGGTGGTCGGTCGAGGCTCGCAGGAGCCGCACGTCGTCGTGGCCCACCTGCTGCACGACGGTGACCACGTAGGCGGTGGGGCTGCCGACCCGCGACTCGACCACGATGCGGTCGCCCTTGGCCAGCTTGGCGAGGTCGACGAAGTCGGCGCCCCAGCGGTTCGTGTGGCCGGTGAGCACGGTGTTGCCGGCCTGGCCGAGCTGCGGGGTGCCGCGTCGGTGGCCGGGCCCGGCCCGCAGGTCCTGGGGGCGGTCGCCCTCGACGACCACCGCGTTGAGCCCGATCGCGGGGATCTGGAGGAGGCCGGCGGCTTGGCCGGGCGTGGGAGCGCCGTGCTGGGCGAGCAGGTCTGCGGTCAGCGCGCGGTGGCGGGCGCGGGCCAACACCGGCGCGATGAAGTGGTCGAGGAACACGACGGCCACCGAGAGCGCCACGAGCGCCAGCGCGGTCAGCATGAACCAGCGCCAGAGGTCGGCCTTCCAGGGGTCCGCCGCCGGCTCGCGCCGCGCCGCGGTCGCAGCCGGAGCCGGCGTCGGTGTCCCGTCCGCCGTCTCGGCCGGCGGCGCCGGCACCTCGTAGAGGGTGGTCACGAGCGGCGCCGCACGATGAGCGAGCGCACCGGGTTGAACGCGATCAGGTAGGCGCCGACGCCCACGAGCAGCGCGGCGAAGCGGTCGAACCCCGGCCCGCTGACCGTCGGCACCGGGCTGGGCATCGACGCCAGCGTGAAGTAGTACGACCCCGGCTTGCCCTTGACCGGGACCCGGATCGGCGGCGCTTTCGCGGGCGACGTGGTCGCGGTGGGCGCGGCGCTCGTCGGCGTCGTGTCGACCGGCGGGGTGGGCAGCGGGACCGTCGGCGTCGCCGGCAGCGGGGTGGTGTCGTAGGTCGCGGGCGGGGCCGTCGTGACCGGGGTCGGGGTGGACGTCGTGGTGGTGGGCTTGACCACTGCGACGCAGTGCAGCATCGGCCCGACCTCCGCCAGGTCCGCCGTCGCCGGCGCGTAGGGGCCCGGCGTCGAGTCCTTCTGTATCGCGCGATCGGCGCCCACGCAGTTCGACGAGACGATCGTGTCGGCCGCGGCCAGGGCCTTGGTGACCAGCTCGGGCGAGAGCGCGCCTTCACCGACGGGCCGGGCCGCCTTCTGGCCGTCGGTCACGAGGTAGCGGACCATCGTGGCCAGCACCTCGGTCTTCTCGATGCTCAGGCCCTTGGCCGGCACGTAGAGGTGGTTCACCCACGCGAGCGGATAGGCGCCGGGGACGTTGTGGGTCAGCGCGTAGAGCGGCGCGTCGCCGCCGGCCGCGACGGCCTTCGAGATCGAGTCGGGGGTGGGGCCGACCCACTCGCCTGCCGCGTTCTTGGTCTTGACGAACGTGATCGGCGCCTTGGGGAAGGCCTGGTGCACCACGGCGAACGCCGAGGCGGGCACCGGCGCGAGCGTGCCGGCCGTGAACCCGGACAGGCCGCCCGTCGCGGGGTCGACGCCGCCGAGCCCGAGGGTGAGCGACTGCTGGTCGACGCCTTGGCGGCTCGCGCTCCCCTGCCGGGCGAGCCGCTCGGTGATGGGCTCCCAGTGGATCGCGGGGTCTTCCTTCTGGAGGCCGGCCCACACGTCGGGCGCCGCTTGCTTGATGAACTGCTGGAGGAAGTAGTCGGTGCCCGAGGGGTCGGAGCGGTTCACCGGAGCCGGCTTGGCATCGGGGGCGACGGTGAAGTTGTCGACGCCCATCGCGGCGAGCACGTCGGGGTGGTTCCAGGCCGAGAGCGGCAGGTTCCCCGTCCCCGAGTACTTGACCACCATCGCTGCCAGGTTCCGCGGCGGCACCTTGATGTCGCCGACGTACTGGTGCTTCTGGATGCACTTCGAGGGATCGGGGATCGTCGGGTCGGTCGGGTCGCAGAGGAGCTTGATCCACTGGAAGCCGTCCGGATAAGGCGGCGTGAGGAGGAAGGCCAGCGACTCGACCTGGATCGGCGCGTCGATGAGCCCGGCCGCGCCGCCCTTGAGGTGGCCGAGGTCGGTCGGCGTGAACGGCGGTCCTGAGATCACGAAGTCGGTGAGCTCGGACACGAAGTCCTGCCGCCCGAGCAGGTCGCCGGTCTTCACGTAGTTGAGGTCGACCGGGTGCTTGGACGTGATGAGGTCGTTCTGCCAGGTGACGATCTCCTTGTAGGGACCCCAGCTCCCCTCGCCCTTGATCGGCACCGTCGCGAAGGCGGGTGCCGCGGGGACGGTCGTGGTCGTCGTCGACGCCGGCGTGACCGAGCTGGCCGTCGTCGCCGCGCCGGCCGACCACAGCATCAGGCCGAGTGAGAGGAGGCCGGCCCCTGCGACGGGCGTCGCGGCGCGGCGGCGCGCGCTGGCCATCATCCGTCGGCCCCCCGCCGCCGCCCGGCCAGCGCCATGCCGATCGCGCAGGCCACCGCCCCTTCGAGGATCGTGAGGATCGCGTCCTGGTTGCTCGGCCCGGTGCCGCGGCTGGCCGCGACCGCCCGGGCTCCACCGCCCCCGAGGTCGGCGCTGCCGAGCGCGCTGTTGGGCAGGTTGACCGCGCCGTTCGCGTTGGCCAGGTTCGTCGTGCCCGTCGCGCCCGGGACGCACGGGGCGGTGGTGGTCGTCGCGGCGGCCGCGGTGGTCGTGGTCGCCCCGGCCGGCGTCGTGGACGGCGCGGCGGTCGTGGTCTTGGCGCAGGGCACGCCGGTCCCGGCGCC